>CAUJFI010000170.1 GCA_963170125.1 Deinococcota bacterium
GGTGGGGCGCGTTTCTCGCGGGTGGGGCGCCCCGGGGGGCCTTCGCGCCCCCCCCCCCCCCCTGCCGCCCCCCCCCCCGCCGCCGGAGGGGTTCCGGGCGCGGCGCCGAGGCGCCGCTAACAGCTCACCAAGTCACCTGCGTCTGGCCGTAGCCGCTGACCGTACCGCCGTCGACCGTCTGGTAGCTGTACGAACCGCCCACCTTCTGCGCGATGAAGCGCACGTACTCGGCGAGGGCCTGGCTGGAGGCCTCCACGGCGTCGAAGTCGAGGTCGGCTGCGCCCGTCAACCCGGCCGCCGTGCCGAGCTCCGACACGACCGCGTCTGCCGCCGAGGTGATCGTCGTGCGCATGTCGGAGAGGCTCATGCTCCTGGCGTTCGCCGGGACCGCCTGCTGCAACCCGGCCAGCAGACCCGAGGCCATGCCGGGTCCGCCGGAGGCGTTGGCGGCAAGGACGGGGTCGAGGGCGCCGGCCTTCGTGCCGATCAGGAGGTAACCGCCCGCGACGGCGGTCTCGAAGGTGAGGCCGTCGCCGAACTCGTACGTAGTGACGGTGACGCCGGCCGACTGGCGCGTCGCGGGCGCAGGGGGCGCGGCATCGCCCATCGGGTCGATGAACGACGACGCCATGGCGCCCGCCATCATGAAGAGCTGGGCCATACCCTGGCTGGCCGCGGCCTCGTCCTTGGCCTCGACGAGGTAGACGTTGTCGCCGAGCAGGCTCTCCGGCGTCATGCCCGGTGCGGTGGCGGCGGGGGCGGTCAGGCTGATGGCGCCGCCGCCCTTGCCCATCCAGCTGAAGAGCATGGATTGCACGTCGATGCCGATGTTCTCGGTGAGGAAGCCGTCAAGGCTGCCGATGCCGACCTCCTGCAGGTCCATGGCGAGCTCGTTCAGGTAGGCCCACCAGCCCGCGATGTCGGCGTTGCCGGCCTGGACGGAGATGGCCCCCGTCGGGACGAAGCGGAGGACGGTGGCGGGGTAGGCCGCGTTGGCGCTCAGGAGATCGTAGAGGCTCGGGTCGAGGGAGCGATCGCCCAGGACCTGCTGGGAGCGCGACTCGATGCCGCCGTCGGTGAGGAGCACCGCGCTGGCGACGGTGCCGGCCGTGCGGAACGCTTGCGCGACGCGCGCGACGCTCTGATCGAAGCCCATGCCTTGCGCGAGCGGAGCGAGCACGTCGGCGACGCGCGGGTAGTCGAGGGTGAAAGCGACCGTGAACGCTCCGAGCGGGGCGATGCCGGAGGCGTACGCCACGGAGTCCGTGAAGTTCGGCTCGGCGGTGCCCTGGTAGCGGCGCAGGACGCCACGGAGGGTGTCAGGGTTGGTGGAGAGGGCGGCGAAGTTGCCGGACAGGGCGGCGGCCACCGGGAAGTCCTCGTCCTCCGAGTCGAAGACGGTGAACGAGATGTTGCCTTCGCTGAGGGTCTGGGCCGCCTCGTCCTGCGCGCTGTCCGCCAGCAGCCCTGCGAGGACCTGGGCCCCCGCCTCGGAGACGCGCGCGACCAAGGTGACGGCCGGGAGCGGGTTGAAGTTGGACGCCGAAACGGAGAGCCAGACCTCGTCGCCGAGCAGGTCGAAGAAGTCCACGCCGGAGAGGGTGCCGGAGAGGGCGTCCATGTCCTCGCCTTCCTGGTCCGCCGTCTCTTCGAGCATCTGGGTCAGGCCGAGCCGCTCCCACTCGTCCACGAACGGCTGCAGCTTCGCCTTGTGGTCGGCCAGCCCTTGCACCCCGACAGCGGCGATGGTCTCGGAGGGGAGTAGCGCCGCGAGCGACTGCGCGGCCGCGCCGGCCAGCGCGCCGACGGCCAGGATGACCACCACGAGGCGAGCCATGGCCCAGACGGGCAGCGCCTGCGCCGTGGGGCGGTTAGGTAGTGATGAACGGTATCGGTTCATAGTCCTCCTGCGTGATACACGGCTCAAGGTTACGGCAGCCCGGCCGCAACGCGTGTACGGGTGCCCACTTCCTTGCCTAGTACGAGGAGCGTCGGCGCCTAGAGGTTAACTGGAGCGCGCCAGCGTCCTGCGCGCCGCCGCCACGACGTTCTCCTTCGTGAAGCCGTACTCGCGCATCACGATGTCGCCGGGCGCGGAGGCACCGAACCGGTCGATCCCGACGACCTCGCCGAGGTCGCCAGTGTAGCGCTCCCAACCGAAGGTGGCGCCGGCCTCGACCGCCACGCGGGCGCGCGTGGCGGACGGCAGGACGGCCGCGCGGTAGCCCGCGTCCTGCCGGGCGAAGACCTCGAAGCTCGGTAGGCTGACGACGCGCGTCCGCACGCCCTCCGCTTCGAGCGCGTCGCGGGCGGCGAGGCAGAGCTGCACCTCGGAGCCGGTGCCGATGAGGATCAGGTCGGGCACCACGCTCGGGTCAGGCGTGAGCGTCGCGCCGGCGCCGCCCTCTGCCAGGCCGCCGCTCGCGCCTGCCTCGGCCAGCACGTAGGCGCCGCGCGCCACGGCGCCGGCGGGCACGGCGAGGTTGGGGACGTTCTGGCGCGTGAAGGCTAGGGCCGTCGGCCTGCTCGAGCTGCGCAAGGCGCTCGCCCAGGCCTGGGCGGTCTCGTTGGCGTCCGCCGGCCTGATCACGTCGAGGCCGGGGATCGCCCTGAGGGCCGCCAGCTCACCGATGGGCTGGTGCGTGGGCCCGTCGCCGCCCAGCGCGATGCTGTCGTGGGTGAAGTCGTAGACGACGCCCTGGCCCATGAGCGCCGAGAGGCGTAGGGAGGGGCGCAGGTAGTCGGAGAAGATCAGGAACGTCGCGACGAAGGGGCGCAGGCCGCCGTGCAAGTTGAGGCCGTTGGCGATGGCGGCCATGGCGTGCTCGCGGATGCCGAAGTGGATGATGCGACCCGCGTAGTCGCCCGCCCGCATGGCTGTCTCGCCCACGATGTCCGTGTAGTTGGAGCCAGCGAGGTCGGCCGAGCCGCCGACGAGTTCGGGCAGGTGCTTGGCGAGCGCGTTGATGGCGTCCAAGGACGCCTTGCGGGTCGCCACGCTCTTGCCGACGGGGTAGCTGGGGAGGTCGGCGTCGAAGCCCTCGGGCAGCTCACCGCTCGTCACGCGCTCGAACTCGGCCGCCAGCTCGGGGTTGGCGGCTCGGTAGCGCTCGAAGAGCGCCTGCCAGGCACCACGCGCCTCCGCTCCGCGGGCCACCGCCGAGCGCATGTGGCGCAAGACGTCGTCCGGCACCGTGAAGGCCGGCCAGTCGATGCCCAGGTTCGCCTTCGTCGCCTCCGCCTCCTCGGCCCCGAGCACGGAGCCGTGGACCTTCGAGGTGCCGGCCAGCTTCGGCGACCCGTAGCCGATCACCGTGCGCACGGCGATCAGGCTCGGCCTGGTCGTCTCATTGCGCGCGGCGGTGAGCGCGCGCCTGAGCGCGAGCACGTCGTTGCCGTCGGCGATCGTCTGGACGTGCCAGCCGTACGCCCGGTAGCGGGCCGGTACGTCCTCGGTGAAGGTGATGCTCGTCGGACCGTCGATCGAGATGCCGTTGTCGTCGTACAGGACGATGAGCTTGCCGAGGCCGTGGTGGCCGGCGAAGGACGATGCCTCGGCGGCGACGCCTTCCATGAGGTCGCCGTCGGAGGCGATCACGTACGTGTGGTGGTCGACGACGTCGAAGCCCGGCCGGTTGTAGCGGGCGGCGAGGTGGGCTTCGGCGAGCGCCATGCCGACGGCCGTGCTGATGCCCTGCCCGAGCGGTCCCGTCGTCGTCTCGACGCCTACCGTGTGGCCGTGCTCCGGGTGCCCCGGCGTGAGCGACCCCCACTGGCGGTAGCGCTTCAGCTCCTCCATCGGCAGCTCGAAGCCGGTCAGGTGCAGGAGCGAGTAGAGGAGCATGGAGCCGTGGCCCGCCGACTGCACGTAGCGGTCGCGGTTCGCCCACGTCGGGTCTCGCGGGTCGTAACGCATGGTGTGAGCGAAGAGCGTGTACCCCATCGCGGCGGCGCCGAGCGGCATGCCGGGGTGGCCGTCACCGGCGGCCTGGGTGGCGTCGATGGTCAGCGCGCGCACGGCGTTCACGGAGCGCTGCGAGAGCGCGGGGTCGGCGAGGAAGTCGGCGTCAGGCATTGGGTCGTCCCTTCCAGCTGGGCGTGGTCGCTACCTTCGCGGCGCGCGCGGGCACTCAAAGATACCAGGGCGGCTCAGTTCCCGGCAGTCGGCTCGTCCACCTTCCGGTCGCGCCGCCGCTCGCTGTCCTCGCGCACGCGTGCGCCTGTCTCCCAGTGGTGACGCTCCATCTCCGTGCTCACGCTCAGGGCGGGCACGGGCGTGGGACGGCCGTCGGGACCGATGGCGACGAAGTTGAGGTGACCGATGGTGCAGAGCCGCCGCTCGCCCGTGAGTGGGTTCTCCCCGTGCACCTCGCAGCGCACGATCATGCTCGTGCGGCCGGTCCACGCGACCCGGCACTTCAGCTCGATGATCTCGCCGACATGGATGGGGTTGCGGAAGTCGATGGGCTCCGTCGAGGCGGTGACGACGGGCTGGCGGCAGAAGCGCTGCGCCGCGATGCTCGCCCCGACGTCCATCAACTGCATGACGTGACCGCCGAAGAGCGTGCCGAGCGGGTTGGCCATGTTCGGGAAGGCTGTCTGGACCGAGACCACCCATAGCGACTCGCGTGGCGTGGCGTTCGTCATCAGCCGAGTATAGGCGCTGTTATGCTGCCGCAGTCGCGGCGTCGGGCGAGGCGGTCGCCCGCGGCAGGGCCACGACCCCGCCGATGGCGCTGCCACAGCAGCGCAGCCGCTCAAGCGAGCCAACCGGAGGCCACACATGACGAGCAGCCAACTCACGTCCCCGTTGATCGACAAGCTGGTTCCGGCGCTCCCCCTGAAGGGGGTGCCAGCAACGCCTCGCTCATCGCTCGCGTCGAGCGGGCTCAGGCAGGTCGCACTCGTCGCCGCCGGCGTCGCGTTCCTGGTGCTGCTCGCGCAGCTGCGCCTGCAGATCGGTCCCGTGCCCGTCACGGGCCAGACGCTCGGCGTCCTCCTGCTCGGTGCCGCCTACGGCGTCCGCCTGGGCACCCTGACGACCGGCGCGTACCTGCTGCTCGGCGCCGCCGGCCTGCCCATCTTCACGGGCGGTCAGGCCGGCCTGGCGTACGCCTTGGGGCCCACGGGGGGCTACCTGCTCGGCTTCGTGGTGGCGGCCGCGCTCCTCGGCTACCTGGCCGAACGCGGGTGGGACCGCACGCTCGGCTCCGCGGCGCTCGCCATGCTGGTCGCCAGCTGCGTGATCTACGCCTGCGGCCTCGCTTGGTTGCACGCCGTCCTCGGCGGCACGTGGCTGCGCACCCTCCAGGTCGGCCTCTTCCCGTTCCTGTTCGGCGACCTCCTCAAGCTGCTCGTCGCCGCCGTCTCCCTGCCGGCCGCCTGGCGGCTCGTCGGCAGGCGCTGAGCCTCCCTGGCGGGCGTCCCGGCTCCCCTGGGGGCGCCCGCGGCGCCGCGCTCATGAGTGGTGGGCACGACAAATAACTCGCCCCCGACCACTTGTGGTCGGGGGCGAGCCGGTGCCGGCCTGGAACTCGGGGAACCCTCACGGTTCCGACTCATCCAGGAGGCGGTCCTGGGGCTACCCTAGGCGGGCACCTCCACTGGTCATTGCTATGCGTTGAATAAGACCACCTCCTTTCCGTGGTAGCGACATATTAGTCCCACGGGGCGGGGGGCGTGTCAACCCCGCTACCGGGCCCCGGTACACTGAACGGCGTCGTGCGCCCGGGGTAATAGACTGGCGGCAGCGAGCTCGCGACGCCGCGGCATCCGAGAGCTGCTGCGGCCAGGCTCGCCCGCCCCGGCGCAGGAGGACGCCATCATGCTGAGCATCCCCGAGAAGCTCCTGTTCGTCGTGCTTGCCGCCGCCTCGGCGTACCTCTCCTTCATCGGCTTCCGGCGGGTCGTCCGGGTGATAGCCCGTGGCCAGACCGGCCAGGTCCCGCGCCTGAACCAGCTGCCGCGGCGCGTCTTCGACGGGATCACACGCACCCTGGGGCAGTCCACGGTCTTCCGCGCCCGCCCCGTGGCGAGCTTCTTCCACTCCTTCATCTTCTACGGGTTCATCCTCTACCTCCTCGTCAACGTCGTCGACGCCCTCAACGGCCTCCTGCCCCCGAGTTTCACCGCGCGCCTCGGCTTCGGCGTTCTCGGCGACCTTTACCGCCTCGTCGCCGACGTCCTCACGTTCCTGATCCTCGTCGGGATGGTGTACTTCCTCGTCAGGCGCTTCTTCGTCAAGCCCAAGACCATGCAGTTCGGCGCGCGGGTCAAGCTCCACGAGGACGTGAAGGCGGGCGGTGTCAAGCGTGACAGCCTGATCGTGGGCGGCTTCATCCTCCTGCACATCGGTTCGCGCCTGTTGGCGGAGAGCTTCCTCCTGGCCAGCCACGGTCACGCCGACCCTTACCAGCCTTTGGCGAGCGCGGTGGCCGGCCTCATCGGAAGCGGAGACGGGCGCGTCATTGGCTACCACGTGTTCTGGTGGGGCGCCATAGGCATGATCCTCGCGTTCCTGCCGTACTTCCCCCGTTCGAAGCACATCCACCTGTTCGGCGCCCCGAGCAAGTTCGCCCTGGCGCGGCGCACGGAGGAGCTGAAGCCGGTTCCGACGGGTGTGCTCGAGCCCGTCGACCTGGAGGACGAGGCGGCCGAGCAGTTCGGCGCTGCCAGGATCGAGCACCTGCGCTTCCCGCAGATCCTCGACGCCTACGCCTGCATCCAGTGCAACCGCTGCGCCAACGTCTGCCCTGCCAACCAGACCGGCAAGGCGCTCAGCCCCGCGGCGCTCGAGATCAACAAGCGCTACGAGCTGAACCGGATCGCCGACGCCTTCGCCGACGGCGAGGAGAGCCCGAGGCCGCTCATCGAGTTCGCGCTTCCCGCCGAGGCGGTGTGGGCATGCACCACGTGCGGCGCCTGCATGGAGGTCTGCCCGGTGGGTTGCGAGCAGATGATCGACATCGTCGACATCCGGCGCGACCTCGTGATGATGCAGGGCGAGTTCCCGGCGGAGCTGCAGACCGCGTTCCGCGGCATGGAGCGTAGCGGCAACCCGTGGGGCATCGGGCAGGACAAGCGCATGGAGTGGGCCGACGGCCTCGCCGTCCCCACGGTGGCGGAGAACCCGGGGTTCGAGGTGCTCTTCTGGGTCGGCTGCGCGGGCTCGTACGACCCGGCGGCGCAGAAGACCACGCGCGCCATGGCGCGCATCCTGGAGCAGGCTAAGGTGAACTACGCCGTGCTCGGCAAGGGCGAGAAGTGCACGGGCGACCCGGCCAGGCGCGCGGGCAACGAGTACCTCTACTACCAGCTCGCCAGCGAGAACGTCGAGACCCTCAACGCCGTGCTGATCGACGAGAAGCTCGACAAGGGCAAGAGCAAGCTCGTGCTGACGACGTGCCCGCACTGCTTCAACGCCCTGCTCAACGACTACCCGCAGCTCGGCGGCGACTACCGCGTCACGCACCACACCGAGCTCATCGCCCGGCTGATGGCGGAGGGGCGCATCCCGCCGTTCGAGCTGGACGAGTCGATCACGTACCACGACCCCTGCTACCTAGGGCGCCACAACGGCGTCTACGATGCGCCTCGCCAGGTCCTCGAGAGCGGCGGCGCGACCGTCATCGAGATGGAGCGTAGCCGCAACGACTCCTTCTGCTGCGGCGCCGGCGGCGCGCAGTTCTGGAAGGAAGAGGAGGAGGGCGACGGGCGCGTCTCCAACGAGCGCTTCGACGAGGCGGTCGCGACGGGCGCGCAGGTCATCGCTACGGGTTGCCCCTTCTGCAAGGTGATGCTCTCGTCCTCCGACGGGGCGGACGGCGAGGCCGCGCCCCAGGTCCTCGACATCGCCCAACTCGTCGCCATGCGGCTCGACAACATCCAGGCCCTCTTCGACCACCACGCGCGTGCCGCCGGCGGCTCGGCCGGCGCGGGCATAAGCGGCGACTGAGACGTTCTCAACGCCTGGAGTGGCATCTTCGTCAACACCTCATCGAATCCTGCGCATATCCTTGAGGGGTTCGTCGTGATCCGCCACGATCACGGCGGGTCGCCAGGGAGGCAACGACCGAGGTGTCGATGGACCGGCTCGGCTACACCGTGAAGGCGTCGCTCGGCAGCGAGGACGAGGGGCACGGCGGTAGCCCGACAAGTCAGCAGCGGGCGGGGCTCGGCACGTTACTGCTTGCCGAGGTGTTCGCGCGGGTCAACGACGGGCTCATCGTCCTCGATCAGGCCGACCAGGTCATAGCCGCCAACCCGGCGGCGGAAGCGCTCCTGCATGTGAAACCGGGCGGGCTCGTCGGCCTGCCGCTCGTGAAGCTCCTCCCCGTCTCCGCTCCGCTACTGGCGCTGGTGGTGGCTCCGGACCGCCGCGGTACCCTCGAGCTCGAGGTCGACCTCGTCAGGCCGTTCGGTGGGCTCGTGCCGGCATCGGTGAGCGCCTTCAGGCTCGACGACGGCCGCACCGTGCTCGTGTGTCACGCGCCGAGCACCGCCACGCTCGACTCGCGCTCGCCGCGCGCGGAACGGCGTTCCCGCCGCATGATCGAGAGCTCCCCGGAGGTCCGGTTCGTCATCGACTCCCACGAGCGCATCGAGTACGCCTCGCCCTCCGCGGCCGAGCTCGGGTTGGTGGCGAGCGAGCACACCGAGGCCGACGTGTGGCGCCTCGTGCACCCTCGCGACAGGGCCGCCGCGCAGCTGGCGCTGGCGGCGCGCTACGACCGCTCGGCCGAGCCCCTGGAGGACGTGGTCGTCACCGTCCGCGTGCGCGTGGCCGGCCGGTGGCGTTGGTTCGAGGCGCGCGTCACGGACCTCACCGACGATCCCGACATCCGTGGCCTGCTCGTGCAGGCGCGCGATACCACCGAGCGCGTCGAGGAGCTGAAGCGCCTGCGCGCGAGCGAGGCGTACCTGCGCGCCATCTTCGAGCGCAACCACGACGGCCTCGTGCTTCTCGACCGCCGCAAGCAGCTCGTGAGGCTGGTGGGCAGGTCGCAGGAGGACCTCGGTTACACGACCGCCGACCTGCTCGGCGCCCGCAACACCCACCTCGTCCACCCGGACGACAGGGAGGCCCTCTCCGACGCCTTCGACATGGTCGAGGCGCGCTTGGGCGCCACCGAGCAGGTCAGGTTGAGGGTGCGCGACAAGGCGGGCGCGTACCACTGGATCGAGGGGTCGCTCTCCAACATGCTCCACGACCCCGACGTGCGCGCGTTCGTCCTCACGTACCGTAGCGTCGGCGAGCACGGCCCGACCGTCGACAGGGTCAGGTCGCTCAACGACCAGCTGACCCGCCGCGTGCAGCACCTCCAGTCGCTCAGGCGCATCGACATGGCCATCAACAACAGCGCCGACCTGAGGCTCGTGTTCGACATCTTCATGAACCAGGTCGTGCAGGACCTCGGCATCGACGCCGTCGCGGTCCTCCTGTACGAGCCCCAGCTGCAGCAGCTCAGGCCCTTCATGGGGCTCGGCTTCGCGAGCGAGCTCCGCTCGAGCACGCGCGTGCCGCTCGGCGAGGGGCCGGCGGGCAGGGCGGCGGCCGACCAGCGCAACGTCTACATCCCGGACCTGCGCGTCGGTAGCGTCTGCGGCGCGGCCATCGGACCGGAGGCCCAGGCGGGCTTCTCGTCGTACATGGCGGTGCCGATGTCCGCCAAGGGGCAGTTGCACGGGGTCCTCGAGCTCTACGCGTACCGGCCGCTCGACGCGACACCCGAGTGGCAGGAGTACCTCGAGACGTACGCGGACCAGGGCGCCATCGCCCTCGAGAACTCGCAGCTCGTGCGCACGCTCGAACGCACGAACCAGGAGTTGCAGCGAGCGTACGACCGCACGATCGAGGGCTGGGCCAGTGCGCTCGACCTCAAGGACGAGGAGACGGCCGGGCACAGCAAGCGCGTGACGGACATGGCCGTGCGGCTCGCGCGCAAGCTCGGCGTGCCGGCCCAGGAGCTGGTCCACCTCCAGCGCGGCGCGCTCCTGCACGACATCGGCAAGATGGGCATCCCCGACCACATCCTCCTGAAGCGCGGGCCGCTCGACGCCGAGGAGTTCGAGGTCATGCGCCAGCACCCGGTCTACGCTTACAACCTGCTCTTCCCGATCGAGTTCCTGCGCCCCGCGCTCGACATCCCGTACTGCCATCACGAGAAGTGGGACGGCACCGGGTACCCGCGCCGCCTGCAAGGCGAGCAGATCCCGCTCGCCGCCAGGATCTTCGCCATCGTCGACGTGTACGACGCCCTCACCTCCGACCGCCCGTACCGCGAGGCGTGGCCGCAGGAACGCGCCCTCGGGCATATCCGCGACCAGAGCGGCACGCACTTCGACCCGAGGGTAGTGCAGGCGTTCTTCGACCTGCTGGAGCACGAGGTGAGCACGGAGCAGCGCGTATAGTCGCCGTGTGAGTCGCGCTATCAAGGTCTTGTGGTCCGTCGCGGCGCTGGTCGTCCTCGGGGCAGGCGCCTACTACTACTGGGGCGTCGTCCAGGCCAAGCCGGCGTTGGCCGGTACCGTGCTCCAGAACCCGGTGCCGGTGACGGGCCTGAAGCTCGTCGACACGGCGGGGCACGAGGTCGACCTCGCCGACGACTTCGCCGGCTCCGTCACGCTCGTGTTCTTCGGCTACACGCGCTGCCCCGACGTCTGCCCGCTGACGATGGCGCGCCTGACGCGCGCGTACGAGATCCTCGGCGCGCCCGCCGGCTTGAAGGTCGTGATGGTGTCCGTCGATCCGGGTCACGACACGCCGGAGGTCATGGCCGAGTACCTGAGTCGTTACCATCCCGACTTCGTCGGGTTGACCGGCACCAACTCGCAGGTCGCCGAGGCGGCCAGGGCGTTCTTCGTCGGCTACGTCGGCTCGGGCGCCACGGTGGCGCATACGGACGTGGTCGGGGTGCTCGACCGCCGCGGCGCCCTGCGCTACATCTACGGGCAGGACGTCGTCGTGAAGCTGGGCGACGACATCCCGGAACTACTGCGCGAGCTCTGACGCTGCTTCAGGTGGCGCTGAGGGTGGCCTCGAGCGCGTACTCCGTCAGCTCCGCAGGCCGCATGCGGTAGCTGCCGCGCGTGCCTTCCAGCAGGCCGAGCCGCCGCATGTCCGCGACGACGGCCGTGGTCGTCTCGCGGGCAGCTCCCACCATGGCCGCGAGCGTGTCGTGCGTGACGGGCAGCGTCAGGCGCACCGTGCCGTCCGCCAGGCCCTGGCCGAAGCGGGAGCCGAGGCGCAGGAACGCGCGCGCCACGCGCGCGGGCACGGGGTGCTCGCCGTCTTCCAAGGCTTGCGTGAGCGCGGCGAGCCGCGCGCCCGCCGCCCGCGCGATGAGGGTGGCGAGCTCGGCCGCCGGCAGCTCGGCCCGGGCGCGCTCGTCGAGCACCCGGACGGCGACCTCCCCGCTGAGCGCCACGGCGCTCTCCAGGTAACCGCCGCACCCGGGTGTGAGGGCGCCGATCACGTCGCCCGGACCGGCCAGGGCGCCGATGCGCGGCTTGGGCGTGTTCAGTTCGAGCGCCACGAGCCCCGCCTCCAGGTAGAAGAGCGCGGTGGCCGGCGCGTCCGCCTGGTAGAGCAGGTCGCCCTTGGCGTAGGCGTGAACCGGAAGGCCCTGGGCGACGTCGTTGAAGGCGGAGATGACGGGAACCGCGGACGGGTTGGTCGACACCTCCGCTTGGGGGGAGGGCGGGGTGCCGACGTGCAGTGCGGTACGTGGGTCTGCAAGGCCACCGCGCGCCAGGGGGTGGGCGCGCAGGTGGGTGGCGTCCGCGGCTGCCGTCATGGGGACATCATAGTGGTTCGGGCCGCTCGCTCCGTGATTTCCCAGTCATTTGCCTACTCAGGCTAGGCCGGCGCCTTCCCAGGCGAGGCCCGGTACCTGCTCAGACGGGCAGCCGCCTGCGGCTGCCCGGATAGGTCGGCCCCCGAGGGGACCCTCGAGTCGAACGAAAGTTGATGGCTAACTTTCGCTAAGCCCCGATGGCGGCCGAGGTTGGCGCTCAACCTTCGTTCAACTACTCGGGTCCTGCGACCACCGCGAGCGCCTCGGGCCTCGCGACGGTCGGCCTAGCGGTCGCCGGCCTCACGGTCGTAGCAGACGTTCCCGCGCACGAGCGTCAGGCGCGGCCAGCCCCGCAGCC
The DNA here is from genome assembly GCA_963170125.1 of Deinococcota bacterium. Lineage (GTDB taxonomy): Bacteria > Deinococcota > Deinococci > Deinococcales > Trueperaceae > JAAYYF01. The sequence continues at coordinate 12,154 of CAUJFI010000170.1, forward strand.
GCTCCCCTTCCCACGGGTTGTGCTTCGCCTTGCTCTTGAACGAGCGGCCCTGCACGGGCAGCTCGCTCTCGAGGTCTATGACCGTCAGGTCGGCAGCCGCCCCTGGGGTCAGGGTCGGGGCCTGCCAGCCCATCACGGAGGCGGGGCCGCCCTGCAGGAGGCGCAGCAGGGCGGCGAGCGGCAGCTCGCCCGTGAGCACGAGGCGCGTGTAGAGGAGCGCGAAGGTCACCTCGAGGTTGGCGATGCCGAAGGGCGCCTCGAGGAGGTCGCGCTCCTTCTCGGCCAGCGTGTGGGGGGCGTGGTCGGTGCCGATGTTGTCGACCGCGCCCCGCCGCAACGCCTCCTTGAGGTGGGCCACGTCGGCGGCCGTGCGCAGGGGAGGTGCGACCTTGAAGACCGGATCGAAGGCGCGCAGGCTCTCGTCCGTCAGCGTCAGGTGCTGCGGCGTGACCTCGATGGTGATCGGGGCGCCGTTGGCGCGCTGCCACTCCGCGACCCGCATGGCGCGCTCGCAGCTCACGTGGGCTATATGCACCCTGGCGCCCGTCAGTCGCGCGATCTCGGTGTCGCGGAAGACCATGACCGCCTCGGCCGACGCCGTGTTGCCAGGCAAACCGAGCTCGCGGCTGACGCGGCCCTCGTTCATGACGCCGTCGGCGCGCAGGCGCGGCTCCTCCGAGTGCGTCTGGATGACAAGGCCGAGCTCGGCGGCGTACTCGCAGGCGCGGCGCATGAGGTGGGCGTCGGCGATGGGGATGCCGTCGTCCGTGAGCATCACGGCGCCGGCGGCTTTCAAGGCGGCGAAGTCGGTGAGGCGCTCGCCTCGCATGCCGACGCTCACGGTCGCCGCCGGTCTGAGGCGCGCCTGGCCGATCAGCTCGGCGCGGCGGACGAGGTCGGTCACCAAGCCCGGGTCGTCCACCGGCGGCGTGGTGTTGGCCATGCTGACGACCGTGCCGAAGCCGCCGGCCGCCGCCGCCGCCAGGCCGCTCGCGAGGTCCTCCTTGACCTCCTGGCCGGGGTCGCGCAAGTGCGCGTGGAGGTCGATGAAGGCCGGCGTCACCAACTGCTCGCGCGCGTCCAGCTCGAGGTCGACGGCGCCGCCGAGGTCGAAGCCCTCGACGAGGCCGCCTCTGACGTAGACGTCGGTGGGCTCTGACAGGCCGTCGGCGGAGGCGAGGCGGGCGCGGCGCAGTACCGTGCGCGGCCCGGACGCGCCGCGGCGTGCGCTCGTTCGGCTGCGCGAAGGCGACTGCCGCTTGGAGGTCGGCTCGGAGCCGGTGGGGTCTTCTGCCTGGTGATCGGACACGTGAAGTACTCCTTTCCGGCCTCTCCGGGCCGGTTTAAAGGTCCGCGTGAGCATACCGCTCCGGGGCCGCCCCGGCCACGCTGCGGTTCCCGGACGGCCCCAGAAGGCGCCCCTTACTCGTACCGGAGCGCCTCGATGGGGTCCAGCCTGGCGGCGCGGGCGGCCGGCAGCGTGCCGGACAGGAAGGCGAGGAGCATCACGATCAGGATCACGACGACGACGGAGACGGGGTTGAACTCGAGCACCCGCAGGCCGGCGAGGTCCTTCAGCGGACCGTCGGCCAGCACGGTGCTGATCACGGTCCCCAAGGCTATGGCTATGCCCGAGCCGATGGCGCTGCCGAGGAAGCCGATCACGACCGCCTCGGTCGTGAACAGGGCGAAGATGCGCGAGCGCCCCATGCCCATCGCCTTCATGAGGCCGATCTCGCGGGTGCGCTCCTGCACGGACATGAGCAGGGTGTTGATGATGCCGAAGCTGGCGGCGATCAGGGCGATCACGGCGAAGGCGTTGAGCACCCCGACGATGCCGTTGATGACGGTGTTGACGGCGCCGAGCTGGTCCGCGACCGTCCGACCGGAGTAGTCCGCGGCCTCCAGGGCGGTCTTGATCTCCTTGACCTGCGCCGCGCTCGCGGTCGGTGAGAACCGCGCGACCGCCACCGGGTAGATCTCGGCCGCGGCGGCGGGCAGGCCCGCCGTCTGCGCCGCGTACAGCGCCTCGGTCAGCCCTTCGCTGATGATCATGCCGAAGGCGAAGATCGTGTCCTCCTGCACCCCGGCGACGCGGGCCTCGACCTCGTGCTTCTGGCCGAACACGTCGCTCACCCCGATGGTGAGGGTCGCCCCCACCGCCGCGCCGGGGTCGGCGAAGCCCAACGGTTCGACGTAAGCGGCGGCCAGGAGGAGCTCAGGCGCCGTCCCGTCCGCGGTGAAACCCGTGCCGGCCAGCAGCGCGACGCGCGCGCCGGCCGGGGACGGGTTGACGGTGAGCTCGTACTTCTTGCCGCCCGCGCTGCCGATGTAGTCGGGCGAGACGACGCGCAGCGGCTCGACGGACAGGATGCCGGCGACGCCCCGGATGGCGGCGAGGTCCGCGTTGGTCAGGGCCGCGAACTGCGACCCCATCTGGCCCGCCACCACGGCCTTGTCCGGGTCGTACTCCGTCGGACCGGACGCCGACGCGCCGAAGGCCCCGCCCTCCGTCAACGAGGCCTGGCTGATCATGATGATGTCGGTGGCGCCGAGGCTGCTGACCTGCGAGTCGATGTAGTTGGTGATGCCCGTGCCGACGCCGTTCGTCAGGGTGAGGGTGAACGCCCCGACGAAGATGGCGAGGACGGTCAGGGTGGTCCTGAGCTTGCTGCGGAACGCGTTGCCGATGGCCGTCCTGACGATCTCGACGAAGCTCATCGGCGTGCCTCCACCGCGGTCGCGGCGCTATCGACGATCAGGCCGTCCTTGAGGTAGACGCGGCGGTCGCAGCGCTCCGCCAGCTCCTCGTCGTGCGTGACGATGACGAGCGTGATCCCGTGCCGCGCGTTGAGCTCGAAGAGCAGGTCCTCGACGACGGCGCCCGTGGCGCTGTCGAGGTTCCCCGTAGGCTCGTCGGCGAAGATGATCCGCGGCTCGTTGGCGAGCGCCCTGGCGATGACCATGCGCTGCTTCTGGCCGCCGGAGAGCGCGGTGGCCAGGTTCCTGGCCTTGTCCTCCATCTCGACCTGCCGCAGTACGTCCATGCCGCGCTCGGCGCGCTCGCCGCGTGGCATGCCGGCGATCTTGAGGGGCAGCACGACGTTCTCGAGCACGCTCGCGTTGGGGATCATGAAGAACTGCTGGAAGACGAAGCCGAAGGCGCTGTTGCGCAGCTTGTTGAGCGCGGCGGCGGAGAGGCTGCGCGCGTCGGTGCCCTCCACCACGATCCGCCCGTCGTCCGGCGTGTCGAGGAGCGCGAGGAGGTGCATGAGGGTCGACTTGCCCGAGCCGCTCTTCCCGACGATGGCGACCGACTCGCCGGCGGCGACGGAGAGCGAGACGCCCTTGAGGGCCTCGAAGTAGCTCTCGCCGCTGCCGTACGACTTCTTGATGGCTTGTGCTTCCAGGATGTGAATGGTCTCGCTCGCTTTCGGGTTCTGCCAGGGCTGCGGCCCGGGTGGCTAGAGGGCGATGGGGGAGAGGCGGCTCATCCCACGGCGGTGAGGATGCGGTAGGCCACCGTCCTCTCCAGTCGGGTGAAGGCGGAGGCGATGCTGTCGGCCGGTCGGCCGCCCATGCCCGACGTCAGCCAGGAGCGGAACGCGCAGTCGAGGGCGGCGCCGTGACCCAGGGTCCGATCAGCCCTTGCCGACAAGGAGCGTGTACAGCACGGCCATGCGCACGGGCACGCCGTTGGCCACCTGCTCCTCGATGACGCTGCGCGGCCCGTCTGCCAAGGCGCTGTCGATCTCCACGTCGCGGATCAGGGGCCCGGGGTGCATGAGGATGGCGCCCTCGCACGCGAGCCGCATCACCTTCTCCGTGAGTTGGTAGCGCGCGACGTACTCGCTCAGAGAGGGGAGCAGCCCGGCGCTCATGCGCTCCTGCTGCAGGCGCAGCCCCATGACGGCGTGCGCCCCTTCGACGGCCTCCTCGAGCCGCGCCACGACGCGCACGCCCGGCACCTCGCCGAACTCCGCCGGAACGAGCGTGGCCGGGCCGCATAGCGTCACCTCGCCACCCAGCTTCGTGAAGAGCTCGATGTTGGAGCGCGCCACGCGCGAGTGGTCGATGTCGCCGACGATCGTGAGGCGCTTGCCGGCGAACGGCCGCTCGGGGTCCGCGCCTTCGGCGCCCCGACGCCCGGTTCCCTCGGCGCCCTTGCCCCCACCGCTCGCGCCGAAGCGCTTCAGCATCGTGTAGGCGTCCAGGAGCGCCTGGGTAGGGTGCGCGCGGCGGCCGTCGCCGGCGTTGACGATGGCGGCGTCGGTCCAGCGCGCGAGCTGGTAGGGGGCGCCCCCGGCGGGGTGGCGCACCACGTAGAGGTCGACCTGCAACTGGTCGACGGTGCGCAGGGTGTCGCGCAGGCTCTCGCCCTTCTTGAGCGACGAGCTGCCGGCGGCGAAGCCGATGACGTCCGCGCTCTGCGCCCGCGCGGCGCGCTCGAAGCTCAGGCGGGTGCGCGTGCTGTCCTCGAAGAAGAGCGTGGCGATGGTGAAGCCCTGAAGCGCAGGGACCTTCTTGATGGTGCGCGTCAGGACCTGCGCCATGACGTCCGCCCGGCCGAGCAGCGCCACCACGTCGGCCGCCGACCAGGCGGCGAAGTCGAGCAGGTGGCGGTGGCGGGGGAGGGCGGCTGGGTCGGTCGCCGCGCCGGTCACGCGCGCTCCCAGAGCTCGACGGCGTTCACGCCATCGACCTCCGCGAGCTTCACCTGCACGACCTCCGACGAGGAGGTCGGCACGTTCTTGCCGACGTAATCCGCCCTGATCGGCAGCTCCCTGTGACCCCTGTCCACGACCACGGCGTACTGGATGGCCGCGGGCCTGCCCATGTCGATGAGCGCGTCCAGCGCGGCGCGGGCCGTGCGGCCCGTGAACAGGACGTCGTCGCAGAGCACGATGCGCATGCCGTGCACGTCGAAGTCGACCTCGGTCTTCCTGACGATCGGTTGCAGCGCGATCTCGGTCAGGTCGTCGCGGTACAGGGTGATGTCGAGCTTGCCGAAGGGCGGCGTGACGCCCTCGTACTCGGCGATGTAAGCGGAGAGGCGCTCGGCGATGGGCACGCCGCGCGTATGGATGCCGACGAGCGCGATGCGCTCCGCGCCCTTGTTGCGCTCGACGACCTCGTGCGCGATGCGCTTGAGCGCGCGCTCGAGCTCCACCTCGCCCATGAGGGTCGCCTTGAAGGTCAGGTTGGGGTGTTCCACTCTCGGTTCCGACATCCTCGCTCCTTCCCGGCCTCGCTGGACCGGATTAAAGGTCTGGTGGAGCATACCGCTGCGGGCCGCCGAGTACCATCGCTCATGGCCCACGACCAACGTCCGAGCGATGCACACGTAGCCGCCAACCGCGCGTACTGGAACCAGCGCGCCCCCGACTGGGTGGCGGCAGGCGAGCGGGCCTGGGTGGCGTCCGAGCCGCGCTGGGGCGTCTGGGGCGTCCCCGAGAGCGACTTGCGCATGCTGCCCGACGACATGACGGGCATGCGCGCCGTGGAACTAGGTTGCGGGACCGGTTACGTGTCGGCCTGGATGGCGCGGCGGGGTGCACGGGTCACGGGCATCGACGTCTCGGAGGAGCAGCTTGCCACGGCGCGGCGACTGGCGGCGGAGCACGGCGTGAGCATCGAGTTCGTGCTCGGCGACGCGGAGCGCACCCCGTTCGCGGACTCCGCGTTCGACTTCGCCATCAGCGAGTACGGCGCCGCTATCTGGTGCGACCCGCACGCTTGGCTGCCCGAGGCGCATAGGCTCCTGAGGCCGGGCGGCCGCCTGCGCTTCCTCGGCAACCACCCCTTCACTCCCGCCTTCAGCCCCGAGGACGGCAGCGCCCTCGGCGACCGGCTCGTACGCCCCTACTTCGGCGCCCGCGTCTTCGACTGGACGGACGTGAGCGTCGACCCCGGCGGGATCGAGTTCAACCTCACGTTC
>CAUJFI010000171.1 GCA_963170125.1 Deinococcota bacterium
CAACACCAGTAGTGCGGGTAGCCTCAAGCTCGGACACCAGTTCGGAAACCGGCTGGCCATCAATCTCGAAAGGTGACTTGGAAAACGACAAGAGGACGATCCTTTCCGACCCACCCTATACACAAACAATCTGACACCCTCGTCTCCGCATCGAGAAGGCTGCGCGCTCCGCTACGGACTCGACCGGCGAGTCCGACCTCCGCGTTGACTTGGTGGGCGACCGGCAGACAGTCGCTCTCTTCATCGAGAACAAGGTCTCTGCATCCTTCCAGCGAGATCAAGCGGTGAGATACCAGGAGCGTGCCGCAGCGGCTCGCCGTAGTGGAGTGACGCAGGCTCGCACCGTACTCGTCGCTCCAGCCCGCTACGCATCCGGCGACACCTGTGGTTTCGATGCCCGGATCGACTACGAGGCCATGATCGGCTGGTTGCGAGCAGAAGGAGATCCTCGCTCCAGCTACCGGGCGGATATCTTTGATCTGGCGGTCGAGCGTGGGCTCAAGGGCTACCACCCAGTCGGGGACGATGGCGTGTCCAGGTTCTGGTCGTCGTACTGGTCGCTCGCGAAGGACTACACTCCAGGGCTCGCTATGGCCAAACCTTCCGGTAAGCCTTCAGGAGCGGGGTTCGTTCACTTCACGCGCGCCGACCTTCCAGCCGGCGTGTCTCTGGTTCACAAGCTAAGACACGGGGCTGTCGACTTGCAGTTCGCTGGCTGGGGTTCAAGACTCGGCCCCTTGCAGGAGCAGCTGGGCCCCTACCTTGAGGGAAACATGTACATCGTCGGCACGGCAGGATCAGCCGCTGTGCGCATCGATGTGGAACCGTTGCGACCTGCCGAGAGCTTTGACAAGCAGGCTCACTCGGTCAAGGGCGCCCTAGACGCAGCCAGGAAGCTCCAGGCTTGGGCCCAAGTGCAGGACCTAAGCTTCTTGAGAACCTAAGGGCTTCAGGGCCGGCGAGAACCCTGTGGTCAAAGCTGTCTTCGGAACGATGGAACCGGTAGAGCCTGTCGCGATCGAGCATGGGAGCAACGGGGTCGAGGCAGCAAGAAACATGAGTTCGACACATTCCACGTCACAGCGGTCGATCGAGGGGCATACGGTCACGGCCTCTGCCCGCCTGTATGCTGAACCTCCATCAAGCACCGAGATAAGGAGCAATCGGTGAACCGGGGATCGTTTGACGGCGAGGTCGCGGGTTCTGACGGCCACCCTTTCTCGGCGGCTCTGTTCCGTAGCAACAATGCTGGTAGCATCTCGCACAAGACTCCGCTCTGGCAGTTGGCCAAGGAACCTGTCGACTGTTTCCGGCTTGTCAACGACTTACGAGTGGTCATCATCAGGACTATGAGGGCGAAGAAGGGCCAGAAGACGCCGTCCTAGAGCACCTCAAGCACGATCCGGTTCGAGTCGACGAGCAAGATGTGCTGGGATCCAAGCTTGAGGACAGCGATCTGAGACAGGTGTGGCTCAACATCTTCGACCTCGAGTTCGACCTGGCATGTGGCTTGGCAGACGAGCACATCATCCTGCACTGCGTTTCGCCTAAGGACAAAGGCTATGCCGGGGACCGTCAGTACTTCCTCATGGAATCGGATGCCTTCGAAGCGCTAAGAATCCCGGACGAGTGGCGAGTTGGTGTGAACTGACCCTTGACCGCCTCAAGCGACCGCGCGGCGCCACGGTCTCTCTAAGAGGGCGTTCGGCGCCGGCCCCAGTCCGGTCTCAATCGCGTCTGCAGGAGTGCGGGCAAAGGTAGAAGCCTAGAGAAGCCCGGCATCTGACGAGCTCGCCCCTAATCTGTTGTAGCCTATGGGCTACGTTTGCGGGATGCGCCTTGAGTCGACCCGCGAGTACCGGGCCTGGATAGAGGGTCTGGCTGACGTTACAGGTCGGTGGAGGATTCTCCGGCGGGTCGACCGACTCATCGAAGGTCACCCTGGCTCGCATCGGTACTTGGGGAACGGGTTGTTCGAGTTGAAGATCGACGTTGGCCCCGGCTACCGCGTCTACTATTCGCTCCACGGTTTGAGCCGCCTGGTTCTACTCGCAGGTGGGGACAAGAGCACCCAGACCAGAGACATCGCGAAGGCGACGGAGTTGAGTCGCCTGTTTCGGGAGGCGTAGGTATGGCGATTCCCAGCAAGAAGGCGATAGAGGAGCTTGGGCTTCTCCCGTACGACGTTATCGATTACTTGCAGACGCCGGAGGATCGCGCGGGGTACCTAGACGTCTGGCTCGAAGAGTCCCCCGAGGACATTCGCGGCCTATCGCGTGCCATCGGAGACATCGCCCGCGCCAAAGGGATGACCGAGGTCGCGGCCGCGGCTGGCCTGAACCGCGAGAGCCTCTACCGCGCGCTCAGCGAGAAGGGAAACCCGAGCCTGGCAACCGTCATGAAGGTCCTGATCGCTTTGGGGATCCGACTGAGGGCCGAGGTGGTGAGCCCGGAGAGCCTGGACCCCCCTACCGTCAAATAGCTCGCTGGTCACGTGCCCCGCTTAGCAGGGTCAATCAACCCGGCTTTCCCGCCGAGTCACCGAGAAGCAGACCGGGGCATCTTGAGGTGCCTCCACAAGACTCTGTCCTCGTCTCACTCTTTACCGTCTACCAAGATTTGGTAGACTTCTACCATGAGCCTCAACATCAAGAACCCCAGGACCACAGCCTTGGTGCGCGAGCTCGCTGAGCGCACGGGCACGTCCCAAACGCAAGCCGTGGAGGCCGCCGTCATCGAGCGGCTCGCCGCGCTCGACGCAGACCACGCGAGCGGCTCCACGACCAAGGAGGCGAAGCTCCGAACCGCGTCTGCCCTGCTGAACCGGATCCGCGACGACCTCTCCGAGGACACCCGTAACGAACTGCGATCCGCGGAGTCGGAACTCTACGATGAGACCGGTCTTCCCAGATGATCCTCGACACGTCGGCGATCTTGGCCATCATCCGAGGCGAGGCTGGCGCTGAGCACCTGGAAGAGCTCATAGCCGCCCAGGCAGCACCTCGCATGTCCGCGGCCACCGCGGTGGAGCTCAACGCTGTCATCACGCGCCGCCTGCCGCCGGAGAAAGTTCGTCTGGTAAGTCGCCTGCTACGGGCCTGGAACGTCGAGATCGTGCCGTTCGACGAGGAGCAGTCGAAGATCGCGAGTCGCGCGTACGCCGACTACGGCAAAGGCAGCGGGCACCCCGCTCAGCTCAACCTCGGCGACTGCTTCTCTTACGCGTTGGCAGCCGCGACAAGCGCGCCCCTGCTGTTCGTCGGCTCGGACTTCAGCCACACCGACGTGGAACCCGCCCGTTCCACCCCAGCAGACCAGCTGTAGTCACCAACCGACGGTCCGCGCCGGCTAGGTCGGCCGCTACATGGACCGCTGCCCGGCGCTACACCCAGCTCAAGACCGACTGGCCGACCTCACACGCAGTGTGGTCCCGTCCACCGCTGCGACCTCGACGACCTCCCCCGCCGCCACCGGCTCTCGCGCCTCGGCCGCGTAGCTGGAGTCGCCGACCCGTACCCTCCCCCGTCCGTGCTCGAACGTCACCAGGCTCTGTAGGCGCTGTCCGACCAGTCCCTGGAGCTCCTGGTTGAGCTGCGGCCCCGCGCGGTTGGCCCGCCTCTGCACGGCGACGCCGGCCGCGAGCGAAGCGAACATGAGCGCAGCGAACAGCAGGAGCTGCCACGTCAACGGCAGCGCAGGCCACAGCGCCAGGACCACGCCGGTGGCGGCCGCGCCCAGCCCGATCCAGAGGAGGAAGACGCCGGGGGCCGCAAGCTCGAGGCCGACCAGGACGGCGCCGGCTATCCACCAGAGCCACGGCGTGTCGAACAGCCAGCTCATCCCGACTTCACGCCCTGGAGGAGCTCGGTCACGCCAGCGACGGCGCCCGTGATGCCCGTCGCCTCCACCGGGAGGAGCACGACCTTGCTGTTGGGCGCGGAGCCGACCGCCTGCAGCGCCGCCACGTACTCCTTGGCGACGAAGTACTGCACCGCCCGCACGTCACCGTCCCGAATGGCCTCGGAGACCGTGGCCGTCGCCTTCGCCTCGGCCTCGGCGGCCCGCTCCCGGGCCTCGGCCTCGAGGAACGAGGCCTCGCGGAGACCCTGCGCACGGAGGATCTGGGCCTGCTTCTCCCCTTCCGCTTCCAGGACCGCCGCCTCGCGCCGACCGTTGGCTTCCGTCACCGTGGCGCGCCGCCGCCGCTCGGCCGTCATCTGGAGGTTCATCGCATCCTGCAACTCGGTGGACATGCGGATGTCGCGGATCTCGATGCGGATGATCTTCACGCCCCACGGCTTGGTCGCCTCGTCCACGACGCCCATGAGGGTCTCGTTGATGCGTTGGCGGTTGGAGAGCGTCTCGTCTAAGTCCATGGCCCCGATCACGCTCCGTAGGTTCGTGGTCGTCAGGTTGATGATGGCGTTCTGGAGCTGCTGCACCTGGTACGCGGCCTTGGCGGCATCGTCGATGCGGAAGAACACCACGCCGTCCGTGACGACAGCCGCGTTGTCGCGCGTGATCACCGTCTGGGCCGGCACGTCCAGCACCTGCTCCATGACACTAAGCCGCTTGCCGATGCGGTCCATGAGGGGGACGATGAACCTGAGCCCCGGGGTGAGCGTCTGCACGTAACGGCCGAAGCGCTGCACGGTCCACTGCTCGCCTTGGGGTACCGTCTTGATACCAGAGAACAGGATGGCGAGAGCGACTATCACCAGAACGACGGTCAGGAGGCCGAAGCCGTCCATTGCTGCTCCTTCCCAACGTGAGGCCCCCGGATCCCGGGCGCCGCGGTCGTAGGCTGTCTGCCTAGTCCGCATAGTATCGGGTTCATGAGGCCGTCGATCGGGCGCCTTCTAGGCTCACGGCGTCAGTGGCGGGCCAGTTCGCCGCTGTCGGCGTGCGTGCGGGGCTCCGCGGCGCTGGAATCATGCTTCGGCTAGTGCAGGCCCACCTTCGACGCCACCGCGGCGTAGATGTCCGTCGGGCCGTACCGCGACCTGCGCCGGCCGATCTCGGTCGGCACACTGAGCTCGGCAGACACGGCGATGTCTGCGAAGCGACCGGGCGGCACGGGGAACGGCACCCAGGCCGAGCCCTGGGTCTGGTCGTACTCCACGAGGATCAGCACCCCGCCGCCCTTGAGGTGGCCCGCGACGCGCGCGAGCACCTCGCCTTGTGAGCCGCGCTCGACGAAGTGCAGGGAGTTCGCCATCACGATGCCGTCCAAGTCTCCAACCGGAAGCGGCTCCCGGAAGTCGGCCTCCAACGGCACCACGTTCGCCCCAGCGCTGCGGGGCTCATCACCGACGAGCTCGGACAGGGCACGGACGTCGCGGTCGACGGCGTGCACGGTAGAGCCCGGTCCGAGGAGGCTCGCCAGCGCTCGCGTGAACGTCCCGCTGCCGGCCCCGAGGTCGGCCCAGACTCCACCAGCCCGGCCGACCACGCCCCGCACGATCAGGCGTTCGGCCTCTGCGAGGTTCATGCTCTCGCGTCTTCGTCGAACCGGGCGAGCAGGCCGGGAGGGCATACGGCCCGGTAGGCTTCGGTCAACACTCCTTGGAGTTCGTGCTGGTCTATCCCACCATCCAGGTAAAGCCCGAGCCAGCCCCGATGGCCTACGTACGGTGGGCGGAAGTACCGCTCTGGATAGGCGGCGACCAGGGCCTCCTGCGCTCCTCGAGGCGCCGCGCACCACAGGTGCGGGCGGAGGACGTCGTGATGGGTCGCGTGGAAGGCCGCGAACTGCTTCTTACCGCGCACGAACCAGGCCGGATGGCCGTGGCTGGGGCGCTCCTCGACCTCGGGGAACGACCGGCAGATGCTCCTGACCAGCGTTTCGGCTGATGCCATGGTTAAGGATAGCGGCGGTGCAAGCCGCAGGCCGTGCGTGGACACCGTCACGCCGCGCCCGAGCAGATCACCAGTGCGGCGAACCGACGTTCGCTTGGCAACCGCCTAGTTCGAATGGCCGGTGCGACTCCTCGCTGGAGACACTAAACGCATGCCGCCATCTTTGCTCATGGACAAGCAGAGGTCCAAGCAGATCGAGTCACGCCCGCGAGTGTGCGATACTTGTATCGCAGGAGGTAGCCCTATGCCGCTCTCCATCCGCCTGGACGCCGATAGCGAGGCCCGGCTGACCGCTCTCGCAGCGAGAACCGGTCGCTCCAAGACGTACTACGTGCGCGAAGCTATCCGTGCGCATCTCGATGAACTCGAGGAGATCTATTGGGCCGAGGAGGCCGTCAAGGAATGGATAGCTCAAGGACGGCCCAGCAGGCCAGCGGCAGAGTTCTGGGCCGAACTTAAGCTCGACGAATGATCCGCTGGAGGCTGGTCACGACACCGGCCTTCGAACGCTCCGCCCAGAGGCTCAGCCCCGACGTTCAACGCCGAGTACGCGACTACCTGAACGATTTGTGCCGCCTAGAGGATCCTCGTGTTCGCGGCAAGCCCCTCCGTGGCAACGAGTCAGGTCTATGGAGGTACCGCATCGGCGACTACCGGGTCATCACGTCCATCGAGGATGAACGGCTAGTCATCGTGGCAATCAAGCTGGGGCATCGCTCGCAGACGCACCGGAAGTAACGTTTCGCAAGATCAAGTGGCAGACCGCCACGGTCTGAGCAACGTTTCACCGGCCTGTTTACCTTCCAGCCTAGCCGCGACCACCCGCCCGCCCGATGGCCTCGAACTCCTCCTGGCTCAGCTCGATGCCCGCCGCAGCCACGTTCTCCACGAGGTGCGCCCGCTTGGACGTGCCGGGGATGGGCAGCACGACGGGGCTGCGCTTGAGCAGCCACGCGATGGCGACCTGCGCGGGGGTCGCGTGGTGGCGCCGAGCGGCCGCGGCTAGTGGGGAGTCGTCGTTCGTCGGCCCGCCGCCCTCGATGGGGCGCCACGGGATGAAGGCGATGCCGTGCGCCTCGCAGTGGTCGAGGACGGCCTCGTGCTGCCGGTACGTGAAGCTGTAACGGTTCTGCACGGAGGCCACCGGGAAGACTTTGCGCGCGGCCTCGATCTCCTCTATCCCGACCTCACTCAGGCCGGCGAGGCGGATCAAGCCCTCGTCGAGCATCTGCCTGATGGCGCCGAACTGCTCGTCACGGGGCACCTTGGGGTCGATGCGGTGGAGCTGCCACAACGCGATCTGCTCGACACGCAGGAGCCTCAGGCTCATCTGGACCTGCTGGATGAGGTACTCGGGTCGCCCCAGCGGCACCCACCGGTTCGGGCCCGGGCGTGCCTGGCCGCCCTTCGTGGCGATCACGAGCCCGTCGGGGTACGGATACAACGCCTCGGCGATCATGGGCTCTGAGACGAGTGGCCCATAGGAGTCCGCGGTGTCGATCAGGTCGATACCCAGCTCCGGCACGTCGCGCAGAGTCGCCAGGCACTCCTCGGGGTCCTCGGGCGGGCCCCAGACGCCCGGACCCGTGACGCGCATGGCTCCGAACCCGAGGCGGTTCACCCCCACCTCGCCGCCCAGCATGAAGCGGCCCGCCTTGCTCGCGTTCACTTCGTTCATCGCTCCCTAACCCCTCCCCGCTTGAGCAGGTCGAGCAGCTGCCCGTGCAGGTGGCCGTTGCTGGCCACGAGCGCGGGGTGGCGGATGTCGTACTCCGCGCCGTTTTCGTCCGTGACCTTGCCGCCCGCCTCCCGCACGATGAGGGTGCCGGCCGCCACGTCCCACGGGTTGAGCGTCAGCTCCCAGAAGGCGTCGGCGCTGCCGCATGCCACCAGGCACAGGTCGAGCGCGCCCGCACCGGCGCGCCTCACCGCCCGCGCCTCCATCAAACCCAACGCGAAGGCGCCCAGGTTCTCGCGGATGTCGTCCTCGACGGCGTTGAAGCCAGTCGAGACGACGGCCTGTCGGAGCTCCGTCGTGCCCGTGACGGCGATCGGGCCGCCGTCGACGCGCGCGCCCTGGCCCCGCACGGCCGTGTAGAGCCGGTCGCGCACGCTGTCGAGCACGACCCCGACCTCTACCGTGCCCTCGATCTCGAGGGCGACCGAGACGCAGTAGAACGGGAAGCGCGCCGCGTAGTTGGTGGTGCCGTCCAGCGGGTCGACTATCCAGCGGTGAGTGGCTCCGGCGGCGCCCTTCTCTCCCCCCTCCTCGCCGAGGATCGCGTGGTCGGGGAAGGCCCCGCTCAGGACCTCGCGGATGCGCGCCTCGCTGAGCTTGTCCACCTTGGTGACGATGTCGGCGAAGTTCGCCTTGGTGTCGACCTGCTTGTCGGCGTCGGCGGCGTAGAAGCGGTGGATGCGCCCCGCCGCCTGCGCCGCCGCGATGGCTACGTCGAGGAACTCGTTCATGGGCGCCATGATAGGCCCACCAGGGCGCGACCCGGAGGCGCGTGTCGAGGAACCGGCTTTGCAGCGAGGCGCTAGGCGCGGTCCGACCCGGCGGTCCGGGGCCGGCCGACCTGCGCGGGTCCGGTCGCTCCGGGCCCGACCGTGTACCCTGCCCCATGGCTCGGGAGCCTCGAGACCACCAACCTGCAGAGCCGGCGACCGGTCCGGGGACCGCGGCCGGCAAGGATGGCGTCGCCACCGTCGGTACCGCCCTCACGGGCGCCGCAAGCCGCAGCCGCTTGGCCACCCGCGCGAGCGGGGCGGTCGCGGCGTTCCACCGGCTGCGGCCGATGCGCGTCCTGCACAACTACAGCCTGAACCGCGGACCGCTGCTGGCCGCCGGGCTGTCGTTCCACTCGATCTTCGCGGCGTTCGCCGCGTTGTGGCTGGGCTTCTCCATCGGCGGCCTCGTGCTCCAGGCGCAGCCGAGGCTCAGCAACGCTGTCTTCGAGTTCATCAACAGCGCGGTCCCCGGCCTGATAGACATCGGCGACGGCGACGGGCTCGTCAAGGCCAGCGCCCTCCTCGCGGCGCCGGTGCTGAGCTGGACGGGCGCGGTCGCCTCCGTCGGCCTCCTCCTCACCGCCCTCGGCTGGCTGGCCGCGACCCGCGCCGCCATCCGCACGATCTTCGGACTGCCCGGGCCAAGGACCAACCCCCTGATCCTGCGCCTACAGGACGTCGGACACGCCTTCGCGTTCGGCCTGGCTGTGCTCGTCTCCGCAGGGCTCACGCTCGTGGGCACCCGGGCGCTCGGGACCTTCGGCGCCTACTTCCATTGGTCGGCCACGGACCTCGCCGCCCGCGGACTCGGCCTCGTCGTGATGTTCCTCTTCGACACCGTTGCGCTGGCGAGCCTGTTCCGCGTGCTGGCGGGCATCCCCATCCCAGCCAGACGCCTGCTCGGCGGCGTGCTGATGGGCGCCACCGGCCTCGGGGTCCTCAAAGTGCTGGGGAGCCGTCTGCTGGTCGCCTCCGGGAGCAACCCGCTGCTCGCGTCCTTCGCGGCCATCATCGGCCTGATGATCTGGTTCAACCTCATCTCGCAGGTCATCCTGATGTCGGCTTCCTGGATCGCCGTCGGCGCCAGCGACGAGGGCAGCAGCGTCGGCGGTCGCACGGGCGTGGACGACCGGGACACAGGCCCAAGATGACACCACTACCGGCCGCGTAGCGACCAACGTCATCGCCAAGGAGGTCTCGGCAACATGACGACCAAAGCGCAACTCCGCAAGACCGCCCTCTCACTGCCGGAGGTCGAAGAGGGCACGCACTTCGGCGCGCTCGCGTTCAAGGTGCGAGGCAAGGGGTTCGTGTCGCTGACCAACGATGGGTTCGTGCAACTCGCGCTGACGGACGAGCTCACCGAGCAGGCCCTGACGCGCTTCCCCAGCGCCGAGAGGATCACGCGCTCGGGCAAGGCGATCGGCGTGCGGGTCCCACTGGCCGCCGTCAACGGCATGGAGCTGAACTCGCTCGTGGAGAAGTCGTGGCTGAGCAAGGCGCCCGCGGCGCTCGTGAAGGCACGACTGGCCGCGCATGGCGGCGCGGCCGGGACGGGTGCGCGTGCCTTGCCTAAGAGCATAGGGAGACCGGCGACGCGGGCCCTGCTGGCGGCCGGCATCGGCTCTCTTAACGATGTGGCACGGAGATCGGAGTCGGAGTTGCTTGGCCTGCACGGCGTCGGCCCTAAGGCCGTCCGCTTGCTGCGAGAGTCCTTGGCCGAGCACGGCTTGGCGTTCAAGAGCTTCTAGAGCGCGGGACAGGCTCCGCACCGCCCGCCGTGCCCGGTGAGGCCTTGTCCCAGCTCTATGAGGTCACCTACCGAGTCGTCCCGCGCATGTCGTCGTTCGGCCGGCCCACTCCGTTCCGGGAACGTCCGTTGCGAGCCGACGCGGCCTTAGGATCAGCCATGGCACCTCGAGTCGCACGACCGGCAAGCGCAAGGCGGACGACCCCCGACAGGCGTGTCCGCCGCTCATTGGCGGGCGTCCTCGTCGCTATGTTGACCCTTGCGCTCACCGGCTGCCCGAGGCCCCTACGCCCCGACCGTCTGGACTTCGACACGGATCCGCGGATCCTACGCGGCGCCTACCTGGGCTTCGTGGACACCCGCAGCGTGCCGACTACCACGGCTCTCGCGGGCGACGCTTCCTTGCTCGCCACCGGCTGGCCGGACGCGGTCGACCTGTGGCACCCGGAGACCGCCGAGCCGATCGCGACCCTGGACCCGATCTGGGACGAGGAGATCTGGCAGGTCGCCCTGAGCGTCGACGGCCTCGGAACGCTCGTCGCTGGCATCGTTAACGGCGCCGTGGGCCTCTGGAGCGGCCGTGACGGCAGGCTGATCAGGACCTTCGACCTCGCGGAGCGTCCGGCGGCATGCGATGAATGCGTACTCGAGCGACTGGCTCTCAGCCCCGCGGGCGAGACCCTGGCGGTCGGCGGCCGGACCCCCTACGTCCTCGTCCTCGACACGACGACCGGCGCGCTCGTGCGCGAGCTGGAGACGGGTGGTGACGAGGCCGGGCCGATCGCCTTCAGCGCCGACGGCACGCTCCTGGTGTCCGCCTCCAGCGTCTCGGCCGCCGGCTACGCGTTGAGGGTCTGGGACACCACCACCTACGAGGTCGTATTCGAGCGCGAAGGACCGCTCGGCTGGAGCCGCGGACCGCAGTTCGCCTTCAGCGCGGACGGACGGCGGCTGGCGGTCGGGTCGGCAGACAAGGTCGAGCTGTTCGACATAGCGGGCGGAGCCACCGAACTGCCCCTGGGCGCGCCGGAGGAGACCTGGTTGCAAAGCCTCAGCCCCGACGGGACCCAGGTCGGGCTCGCGTCGCTCACTCCCCAGCACGACCTCTACACCGTGACCGTAGTCGACGCGGCCACCGGCGGTCCGTTGGCACGGTTCCCCCACACGCGCAGTGGAACCTCGCTCTGGAGCACCGACGGCCGTTTCCTCATCGCCGGCTCCCAGCTGGTCGGGGCGAACGACTTTAGTGTCGTACGCGACTACGCCGTCGGTCAGTACTACGCCTTGGAGCTAGCAGCCACCGCCCAGTACGTGAACGCCCGCAAGTACGCCGTCTCGGGGACGCTGAGCATCGACGGTGGCGCCGGCATCGAGGCCTCCGGGATCGTCGACGGCTCCGACAGCCAACGCTACCTGCAGCCGCAGTACGGCGTCCCGCAACCGGCCGGGCTGCGCCTCGAGCTACGGGACCGTCCGTGGTACCTGAGGGCCTGGCAGTACTCGAGCGCCTGGCACGGGTCCATGGACGAGATAGTCGCCGAGGAAGCCTTGGCGACGGGCAGGTTCGAGTTGTGGCGCGCGCCGTAGCTCGCTCATAACCTGACCCGCAACACCCGGGCCGGCCGGCCGAAACCCTGCGTCAGGTCCTTGCCCTCGACCGCAGCGTACCCGTGCCGCAAGAGCCGCCCGACGACGCGGTTCACGGTGCGGGTGCTCACGCCCAGGAGCCCGGCCAGCTCCGCCGAGGTGAACAGGCTGGTGTTGCGCGACACCGTGAGCTCGTAGAGGCGGTTCAGGACCTGCGTGCCGACACCGGTCTCCCCCGCTATCCTGGTCAGGTTCACCTCCACGCTGCTCTGGTCCGGGTGCCGCTCGCTCTTCGGCTTGATCGGGCCGAGCAGCTCGCCCGAGTCGACGACGACCAACGCGCGCGTGCCCGTCAGCGTCAGCCCCTCGTTCAAAGCGTTGAACGCGTTCGCCTCGGCCTGCTTCACGGTCTGCCCGCAGCCGATGCTGATCGCGGCGTCGAACGTCGTCTCCATGGTGATGTCGCGCATGATGCCGATGTTCGCGAAGCGGTCCGTGGCGTTCTCGAGCAGCGAGCGGCTGCACAGGATCAGGTACTCCCACCGGCTCAGCTGGAACATGGCGCTGTCCACCTCCTCCGCGAAGACGGCGATCAGCTTGGCCACCTTGCTGAGGTCGTCGACTTCCCGGATGGGCATGGTGCCATGATAGCGGTACCTCTCCTTGTACTGCAGGTGGATGTGCATTATCGCGAGTCCCGTCGCGTCCTGCACGCGGACCTGGTGGCGCAGCATCAGGTTGCGTATCTCGTGGACGAACGACTCGACCGCCGGGCTGATCAGGGTGCTGGGAACCCCGAGGCCGAGCAGCGAGTGGTGCACGTCCGTGATGTTCGTGATACAGAGCCGGGCGCCGGCGGCATGGTTGTCGAGGTGCTGTTGCAAGGTCGCGTTCACGAACCCGTCACGGCCGGCCGCCACGCTGACGCAGCGGATCGTGATGCGCTCCTCCGCGATGCCGACGCTGCCCAGCGCGGCCGCGACGGCCGGGGTATCGAACGAGTCGACGCTGATGCAGTCCGGCACCGAGCCGAACTGCACCGTGGCGGCCAGGACGCTGATCAGGAGGTCGGAGCTGTCCACGTCCACGTAGCGGACGGGCACGGCATGGTGGAGGCGTCCCGCTACCAACAGGTACGGATCCCTGCGGGAGTAGAGGATCCCGTCGCACCGGGCCTGCAGGTTGGCGATGCGCTCGACCGCGTCGGCGATGTCGTCGTCGTTGCCGAACTCCTCGGGCACGACGACGACGTCGTCGAAGTACTCCTCCACGATGCCGCGTACGACTTGCAGGGTGTCGCGGTGACCGACCACGCCCAGCTTGAACATCTCTAGCCTCTCCCCTTGCCCAAGGGTGCGGACCGCGGGGCCCCGTGGGCGTGCGGCCGCCGAAGCTGCCGCGCTCTGCCGGATCTATCCATCCGGAGGGGTAGGCCCGGCGCTGCGGCGCCACTTCGGGACACCTTCCGGTCAGTATACAGACAGCCACATCCGCGCTTACCCTTCCTCCCGGTAGGAGACGCGATGCCAGAAGAGTTACTGACAGCGCTAACCACGCGTTCGCCCAGCGTGGGCCGGAACGGCTCGAGCGCCGAGTCCGTCGCTACGCCCCAGTTCGTCACCGGCGAGCAGGTCGCGGCGCTGCTAGACATGGGCACCTGCATCGGCCTCATGCGGACCGCCCTCATCGCGCTCGGCACGGGCCAGGCGCGGCAGATGGTCCGCCCAGTCTTGCGCCTCGACGAACGCAACGTCCTAGGGATGATGCCCGCCTACGACCCGGAAGCCGGGGTCGCGGGCGTCAAGGTCCTGAGCGTCTTCCCCGAGAACTACCAGCGGGGGCGGCCGTCGCACCAAGGGCTGATCCTGCTGTTCGACGCGAGGACTGGCGCAGTCAAGGCCATCGTCGATGCCGAGGAGGTCACCGCCGTACGGACCGCCGCCGCTTCGGCCGCGGCGACCGACGCGCTGGCTAGGACCGACGCGACCCGACTCGCCATCCTCGGCACCGGCGTGCAGGCGCGCCAGCACCTGAAGGCCATGGCGCGCGTCAGGGAGCTGAGCGCGCTGACCGTATGGGACCGCCGCTCCGAGCGCGTCGAGGCCTTCGCCCAGTACGCGCGCGAGCAGACCGGACTCCCGGTGACGGCCTGCGCACGCGTGGCAGACGCGACGGCAGCGGCCGACATCATCTGCACCGTCACTGCCGCCACGGAGCCGATCCTCTTCGCCTCCGACGTGAAACCTGGCGCCCACGTCAACGCCGTCGGCTCGTGCACCCCCAAGGCGCGCGAGCTGGCGAGCGACCTGGTCGCCGCCGGCAGGGTCTTCGTGGACTGGCTGCCGGCAGCCCTCGAGGAGGCGGGCGACCTCCTGCTCGCCATCGCGGATGGCGCGGTCACGGAGCGCCACGTGCTCGGCGAGGTCGGGAGCGTCCTGGCCGGGGACCTGCCCGGCAGGACGGGCCCGACCGAGATAACCGTCTTCGAGTCGCTCGGCCAGGCGGTGCAGGACCTGCTGGCCGCCGATCACGTGTTCGCCGCGCTGCAGAGCGGCTCTGGAAGGGAGCCGTCCGCATGAAGCATCCGGCGCTCACCGACGCCCAACTCGACCACGCCCGCGCCCTGCATGAGAACAGCATCGTCATCGACATGCTCTTCCAGGGCCCGATCGGCACCTACTCCCTGCCGGAGGAGCTCGAGGGCGAGCTCCTGGCGCTCGCGCAAGGCGCGCGCCCGGGCGACGAGGCCGAGCAGGTGCGCTACGCCAGCGAACTAGTCCGCCACTGGTACACGAACGGCAAGCTCGCGGACCTGTACGAGGAGTGCTGGACCAAGAGCGGCATCACGGCCGCGTGCCGCCAGCTCTCCATCCGGACGCAGGACTCGCTCATGCTCAGCATCGTCAGCGTCCAGGAGGAGTTCGACCACAAGCCCTGGCTCGTCAAGGCGCGCGCGGCCGCAGAGATCGAGCGGGCGCACGCGAACGGCCAGCGCGCGGGGATCGTCACGAGCCAGGAGGCGGAAGGGTACGGCAAGGACCTGGGGCTCCTCGAGCTCGCCTACGACTTCGGTCTGCGGGTCCAGCAGCTCACGTACAACAACCACAACCTGATCGGCGCCGGCTGCATGGAGCCGAACGACGCCGGCCTCAGCCGCTTCGGGATGAAGTTCGTGGCCAAGTGCGACGAGCTCGGCGTCGTCGTCGACACGTCGCACTGCGGGCGGCAGACGACGCTCGACGCGTGCGCCCGCTCGGAGCGACCCGTGGTGGCCACGCACACGGGCGCCTCCGCCGTTTACGCGCACGACCGCTGCAAGAGCGACGCCGAGATACGTGCCATCGCGGAGACGGGCGGCGTCATCGGCGTCTTCGCCATGCCGTGGTTCGTGGCACCGGACCCACATAACTCCACCCTCGACCACGTGCTCGACCACGTCGATCACATCGTCGACCTCGTCGGCATCGACAGCGTCGGCATCGGCACCGACTGGCCCATGCCGCAGACGAAGTGGATGGCTTTGGAGTTCAAGCGCCTGATAGCGCCGACGATCGGCTTCGCTCCGGGTGACGGGCCCTCGACGGAGTGGATCCACGGCCTGAAGGACTACCGCGAGTTCCCCAACGTCACCGCCGGCCTGCTTGCCCGCGGGTACGGCGATGAGGACGCCGCCAAGGTCCTGGGCGGCAACTGGCTGAGGGTACTGCGGGAGGTGTGCGGCTGATGTTCGGAACCCGCTCGAGACGAGGGCGGCCGCCCCATCCTCGATGGCGGCGGACCCGCGAGCCGCGCCCGAACCCACGCCTGTGCCGGCGGTAGCCGGTCCTGCCCGGCAAGAAGCTTACGACCGAAGATAGCGAACGAGGTCCAGGAGGAGTCCCAAGTGAAACGGAGCAACGAGAACATGACGACAGCCCCTACGCCCCACCATGCACCTCGCAGGCGGCCCACCTTCGCTCTGCCGGCCCTCTTCGCCGTCCTGCTCGCCTTCACGAGCGCGACCGCGCAGAACGCCACGCCTACGGAGCTGGTGGTCGCCGTCACCGCCATCGGCAACACGCTCGACCCGGCCGTCGCGAACTTCGCCAACACCACGACCGCCATGGGCCACGTCTACGACCGGATCATAGGCATCGACGCGAACTTCGAGTTCGCTCCCGCCGTGGCGACGAGCTGGGAGTTCGTGGACGCCACGACGTTCAAGCTGACCGTCGGGGACGGCTTCGTCTTCCACAACGGCGTGCCCCTCACCGTCCAGGACGTCGTGTTCTCGATCGAGCGCCTGCGCGACGTACCGCGGCTCGCCTCGGTGATGAACAACATCGCCTCGACCGAGGTGACGGGCGAGTCCGAGGTCACCATCAAGCTGGTGGCACCGAACAGCTCCACCATCCGCGCGCTGATGGCCGCCGCGCACGTCCTCAACGAGGCGTACAGCAAGACGCCGGGCGTGGACTTCGCCAACAAGCCCATCGGCACCGGTCCGTACGTCGTCAGCAACTTCGTGCCGGGCGACAGGCTCGAACTGACGGCGTGGGCCGACTACCCGTTCGCCGCGCCCGCCATCCCCCGCATAGTGTTCAGGACCATCCCCGAGGACGCCAACAGGTACATCGCCGCCGAGACGGGTGAGGCGCAGTTCGCCGCCATCACGTACCACGACCTGGTGCGCGCCGAGAGCAACCCGCGCCTGAACGTCATCCAGCAGAAGACCACCAACACCGCCTTCATCTCCATGAACACCCAGAAGGCGCCGTTCGACAACACCAACGTCCGGCTCGCCATGGCGTACGCCACCGACAAGGAAGGCCTGGCGGTCGTCCAGGGCGGCTCGACCGTGATCTACAGCATGACTCCCCCCATGTTCTCCACCTACTACGCCTCCCCTAACCTGCCGACCTTCGACCTGGAGAAGGCCAGGCAGCTGCTCGAGGCCGAAGGCTACGGGCCGTCCAACCCGCTCAGGTTCGACATGTGGACGTACGGCGGCAACACGTCCGTGGCCGAGACGTACCAGGCGCTGCTCAGCGCCATCGGGGTCGAGATGAGCATCAAGAACTTCGAGTTCGGCGTCTTCCTCGAGGGGATGGCGCGCGGCGAGTACCAGATGCTGTCGGGCTCGTGGAACAACATCACGGGCGACCCGATGAGCGCGCTCGAGAACTACTGGAGCGGGAGCTTCGGCTCGCAGAACATCTCCTTCTTCCAGAACGCACGCGCCGACGAGCTGTACGAGTTGGCCAAGGGCACCGTCGACGAGTCCGTGCTGATCGACGCCGCCCGCGAGGTGCAAGAGATCGCGGCCGCCGAGATGCCCATCATCCCGACGTTCAGCACGCTCGCCATGTTCGCGTTCGACGCCCGGCTCGTCGGAGTCGAGACGTACCCGAGCTCGCTCTACTCGTTCCGGAACGCCCGGTTCGAGTAAGGCCCATGCGTAACGCGCCTGGCGTCGGTAGGGTCGCGCGCCGCGCGGCTCCGCCGACGCCCGAGGCGGTGAGCGGGGCTCGCGTGACCGCGACGCCGGCGCACCCGGGCCCGCCCCGACTCTCGCAGGTCGCCCGGTAGAGGGAAGCCATGACCAGCTACACGCTGAAGCGCTTGACGCACATCATCCCGGTGCTAATCGCGACCACCCTGCTCGTCTTCGCCCTCCTCTCCTTGAGCCCTAGCGACCCGGCGCAGCTGATCCTCGGGCTGGGCGCCAAGCCGGAGGAGCTGGCGATGATGCGGGAACAGTTGGGGCTGAACGACCCGCTTCTCGTAAGGTACGCGCGCTACATGGGCGGCGTCCTCACGGGCGACTTCGGAACGTCGTACTCCACCAAGCGGCCCGTGCTCGAGATGATCGGCGTTCGCCTGCCCAACACGCTCGTGCTGGCGTTCGGCTCGCTCACGCTGATCCTGGTCGTGGCGATCCCGCTCGGCGTCGCCCTGGCGGTGCGGCAGAACTCGCTCTTCGACAACGTGATGCGGGTGTTGACGCTCCTCACCGCCGCCATGCCCAGCTTCTGGCTCGGGCTGATGCTCATCCTCCTCTTCTCGGTGAAGCTCGGTTGGCTCCCATCGAGCGGGCTCGACAACGCGCGGGCCGCCATCATGCCGCTCATCTGCCTGGCCGTCGCGGGTTGGACGGTGACATCGCGCCTCACGCGGGCGTCCATGCTCGACGTGGTGCGGCAGGACTACATCCGGACCGCGCGCGCCAAGGGGCTCCCGCAGGGCGTGGTGATGCGCAAGCACGCGCTGCGCAACGCCCTGCTGCCCGTCGTCACTTCCGTCGGCCTCCTAGTCGGGCAGTCCGTGGGCGGCGCGGTGGTCATCGAGATCCTCTTCGGCATCAACGGCATCGGGAAGATGATGGTCGACGCCGTGCGGCAGCAGGACGTACCCACGATCATGGGCGGCGTGCTGATCGCCGCGGTCGTGATCGCGGTGGCGAACCTGCTCACGGACCTCTCGTACGCGGTCATCGACCCGCGGCTCGAGTCCATGTACGGGGAGCCGACCGCTTGACGCGGACGAACCTGAGCCGGAACCCGTGGCGAACGGCGTGGAGGCGCCTCAGCCGCAACCGCACGGCCGTGGTGGGGCTGTTCCTCCTGGCCGCGATCATCCTCGCGTGCCTCAGCGCGCCGCTCTGGTTCGACTACCAGCGCGACGTGGTGGGCGTGAACGTCTCCCAGCGCCTGCGGATCCCGGCCGAGGGCAGACCGCTCGGCACGGACGAGCTTGGGCGGAACCTGCTCGCGCGCATCCTGTGGGGCGGCCGCATCTCGCTCACGATCGGCATCGGGGCGGTAGTGCTGGCCGGTCTCGCCGCCACCCTGATCGGTACCACCGCGGCCTACTACGGCGGCCGCACCGACAGCCTGCTCATGCGCGCCCTCGACGTGCTGCTCGCGATCCCGGCCATGCTGCTGATGATCACGTTCGTGACCATCATGGCGCCTACCCAGACGAACCTCATGCTCGCCATCGGCCTGAGCTTCGTGCCTGCGATGGCCCGCCTGGTGCGGGCGCAGGTGCTCTCCGTCAAGGACCTCGAGTACGTGGCGGCCGTCAGGGCCCAGGGTGCGAGCACCGCGCGCGTGCTCGTCGCGCACGTGCTGCCCAACGCCATGGGGCCCGTGATAGCCAGCTTCGTCATGTACATCCCGGGCGGGATCATGACCATCAGCGGCCTAGGTTTCATCGGCCTCGGCATCCAACCCCCTACCCCGGAGTGGGGCGCCATGCTCGCGAGCGGGCGCGCCTACATCAGGGACGCTTGGCACATAACGACCCTGCCGGGCCTCGCGATCGTCCTGACGATCATCGCCCTGACCCTGGTCGGCGACGGGCTGAGGGACGCCATCGACTCGCGGATGTCCGACCGTTGAACCCGCCGACCGTTGCCGCCACGAGCGGCGCATCGAGCAAGCCCGCGGCAGGAAGCGCCACAGCCGCACGTACGGAGGCCACACGCATGGAAGCAGAAGCCCCGCCTACGCTCACGTTCAACCACTACCGCTCAGGCGTCTACGAGGGCAAGTTCGCGTTCGGTGGCAGCGAGCTACTCTGGCTCGGCGTCGACCCGCAGACGCGCATGCAGCTCAAGCGCATCCCCTTCGAGAAGGGCATGCAGGAGTCGCTGTTCGACCTACCCGCGTTGCACGCCGGCCTCGGCACGTTCGAGTCGGCGACGTGGAGCGGCGACACGGTCACGCTCGATGACGGCGCCCGCTACAACCGCTACCTCGAGTTCGCCGGCACGGTGAACGGTGAGGCGACGACGGGCCAGCTCTGGGCGCGGCGCGGCGAGCCGCCCATCATGGACGTCGTCACCGTGGCGGGCAAGGTCGTCGCCTTCATCATGCCGGGCCGCATCTCGAGCGAGATGCTCGTACTCGAGGGTCACGAGAGCGTGACCCCGTTCGCGAAGTACACCGACCCGATGCTCTCGAAGGCCGAGTACGGCATCCGCCCCTTGGGCAACCAGGCGGTGCGAACGCGCGACGGCGTCGACCTGGCCACCGAGGTCTTCCTCCCGGCCGGCGGTCGGCCGGGCCAGCGGTTCCCGGCGATCGTCGTGCGCACGTGCTATGGCAAGGCGCGCGACCTGCACCGGTGTACTCACTGGGTGAACCGCGGCTACGCGTTCGTCATCCAGGACGTGCGGGGTCGTTCCGACTCGGACGGCGAGCTCGTGCCCTTCTATCACGAGCGCGAGGACGCCCGCGACCTGTTCGACTGGATCGCCGCGCAGGAGTGGAGCGACGGCAACATCGGCATGTGGGGCGCCAGCTACCTCGGCTACACCACGACCGCGGCCGCCACCACGGGCCACCCGAACCTCAAGACGGCCATCAGCGAGGTGAACGTGGGCTCGCCGTTCTACTACGACACAGTGCGCCGTGGCGGCGCCGTGTGCTCGTGGCCGCTGCTGTGCTGGACGCTCGGGCAGTCCGTGTCGAACAGGACCGATTTCGACGTGTTCGGCGGCAAGTCCGTCGACCCGGAGAAGGTCGTGCGCATGCGGCCGCTGCTGGACATCCCCAGCCAGGCCATCGGCAAGCGCTCCGGCCCATGGGACATGTGGGCCGGGCATTACCAGTACGACGAGTTCTGGCGCCACTGCGAAAACGGGATGCATGCGCAAGACATCAAGGTCCCGATGCTCATCCTCTCCGGGTGGCACGACGGCGACGCCCTCGGCGTGCAGGAGACGTGGCGCTTCCTCACGGAGCACGACGTGCCCGGCCGCCGCATCATCATCGGCCCGTGGCCTCACGGGCTGAACGCGTTCCGCGACTGCATGGACCTGGAGTACGGCGACAACGCCATCGACTACGACTTCGACACCCGCACCATCCGCTGGTTCGACCGCTACCTCAAGGGCGTGGCCAACGGCGAGGACGAGCAGCCCCGCGCCACCTACTACCTGGGCGGCGACGGAGCGAACGAGTGGCGCACATCCGACGACTGGAACCCGCGCGAGGCCAGGCTCGTCGAGCTCTACCTCGACAGCGGCGGCCGCGCGAACTCCATGCACGGTGACGGCCGGTTGTCGAGGACGCCCACTACGGGCGGCAGGTTCGATGCGTACGTGTACGACCCGAACAACGTGGCCTCGGGCGACGCGCAGTTCACGCCGTCCGTGCTCAACGAGCAACAGTCGCGCCAGGACTACCTCGTCTACGAGACCGGCGTGCTGAAGGAGAACGTCGCCGTGGCCGGCAACCTGTCGGCGCGCTTCTTCGCGGCCTCGAGCGCGGTAGACACCGACTTCTTCGTCACCGTGTCCGACGTCGACGAGCAGGGCGTGGCGCGCAAGGTCTCGACGAACGGCATCCGGGCGGAGTTCAGGAAGTGGCCGGCAGTCGCTTCGGCTCTGCTCACGCCGGGCAGCGTCGAGGAGTACGAGCTCTACCTGCACTTCGCCGGGCACGTGTTCAAGGCCGGCCACAAGATCCGGGTGGACATCTGTTCGGCCGACTACCTGACCTTCTTCCCCAACACGAACACGGGCGTCGACCCGTTCACCGATCCGGAGCCGGTGGTGGCGACGCAACGGGTGCATCACGGGTCGGAGTGGCCTTCCTGCGTGCGGCTGCCGGTGTTGTACGGGGAGATCTACTAGCCGTCCGAAGTGCCGTTCGCGGGGAGTCGGGCCGGCGAGCCCTTGGACCGGCGGGGTTGTCACTTAGGTCGCTCGGTCATGAGGCGGGCCGCTCGCCTCAAGGCTAGAGTGGTTCATGACAACTTCGGGGGAACGCCGAGTCGTGGGGCGGTATGGCGCTGGCGCGCCTCGCCAAAGGCATCGTAGGTTCGTAGGCTCGCTGGCTTCGGTTCTTCTCGCTCTACTGCTAACGGGCTGTCCGAGCCACCTTCCCCCGCCGGAGCGGCTCGCCTTCGACACCGACCCGCGCATCCTGCGTGGCTCCTATCAAGGCCTCGTCGACACGCGGGAGGTGCCGGACCTCATGACGATGTCCGGTGACGGCTCGCTCGCGGCCGTGTCTTGGCCAGGCTCCGTCGAGTTCTGGAACCTCGATACGCTCACGCTGGTCACAACCATCGGCATCCCGTCAGGCGACCTGGACGTGCTGAGTGGTCTTGCCGTCGACCGCGCGGGCTCAATCGTGGCCGGCGTCGTCAACGGAAAAGTGCGGCTCTGGAACAGCGCGAACGGTAGCCTCGTAAGCAAGTTCGATCCCGGCGACCGGCTAGGCGGGTGCCGTTACTGCGGGGTCAGCGAAGCTGCCCTCAGCCCCCTCGGGGACCTCCTTGCAGTGTCGGGATCGGAACCACTCCTGCTCGTCGTCGACACCACCACTGGCGTAGTCCTGCGCCAGCTCGAGACGGCAGGCCGGTACGGCAGCCTGATCGCATTCAGCGCCGACGGCACACTCCTGGCATCCGGCACGTACCTGTCAGATACGCGCTACGCCTTGCGCGTGTGGAACACCGCCACTTACGAGGTCGTGTTCGAGAACGAGGGTGCGGTGAGTCGGGACAGGGCTGCAAGGTTCGCCTTCAGCGCCGATGGACGGCATCTCGCTGTAGGCTCCGCAACCAAGCTCGAGGTATTCGATCTCGCCGGTGGCAGTAGCGCCCTGCCGCTCGACGACCCAGCCCTGGGCTGGCTCCGCGCCTTGAGCCCGGACGGCACCCTAGCGATCGTCGATTACGGACACGACCTTCGCGTCTTGGACCCAGCCACGGGTGAACCAGTCGCGCTGCTACCCGGAGAGCTCCGTTTTCAATCGGAGTGGAGCGCCGACGGCCGCTACCTGATCGCAGGCGCCAGGCTGGTAGACGCAGCCGACCTCGACCTCATCCGAGACTTCACCGTGGGCCAACTCTACGGTCTGGAGCTGAGCGCAACGCCCGAGTACGTCAGCTCCAGCGTCTACTCCGTCTCTGGCACCCTCACCATAGACGGCGGCGAGCCGATCGAGTTCACGGGTACCGTCGATGGACAGGAGTCCCAGCGCTACCTCGAACCGCAGTCTCGCGCACCGAACCTGGCGGAGCTCTACATAGAGCTCGATGACCACCCATGGCGCTTGTATGCGAGCCAGATACCTCGGGAACGTCCCTATTGGACAATCGGCGACCCGGATGAATGGTGGGGCAACATGAACGACAGCGAAAGCGATCAGATCCGCCCGTGGTACCCGTTTCATCTGCGGCGCGCGACCGCGCCGTGACGCTTGTGCTCGGTGACTCCTCCGCGGCCGACGCGGTTTCCGGGCACGAAACACCGCGATCAGGGCACCAATAGCGAGGACCGCACCGCTGACTGACTATCCTGGCTCCTGGCGCGGTGCATAGCACAACCACGAAAGGCGGTGAGTCCAGACATGACCTACAGGTACATAGCGCTCCTACGCGGGATCAACGTCGGCGGACGCGTGGTCAAGATGGAGCGGCTACGCAGCGTGTTCGCCGGCCTCGGTCTCGCCAACGTCCGCTCCTACATCAACAGCGGGAACGTCTTCTTCGACACGGCCGAGACCGACCGCCCCTCGCTCACCGAGACCATAGAGGCGGCGCTTCACGAGGCCCTGGGCTACCAGGTGCCGACGTTCCTGCGCACCCCCGAGGAGCTCGAGGCGATCCTGGCCAGAGAGCCCTTCGTCGACATCGTCAGGACCGACGCCGACGACCTCCGCTTCTGCGTCGTGTTCACCGCCGAGCAGTTGAACCAAGGGCTCGAGCTGCCCGTCTCGTCGTCGAAGAACGACATGGAGCTGGTGGCGCTCAACGAGCGCGAGGCCTACGTGGTCTGGCGGCTCATCGGCGGTCGCGTCTCCGGGAAGTTCCCCGACGACGTGCTCCCGCCGCGGAACACCACGCGGTTCTTCCATACTCTGAAGAAGATCCTCGCTGCTGCCACCGGCTAGGAGCTCGCGTCCACGGACTTGCGCAACGGCCCACGCGATCCGCGGCGGCGGTCGTAGGTCAGCGCTATGACGCCGAGACTGCTGGTGGCGTGATGGACGAGTTCCCAGTCGGTGAGCGGATTGTCGTCGTCGAAGAGTCGGTGTCCGTTGCCTCCCAGGCCGGGAGCCACGACGCGGTTGAGGCGGTCGATCGCGTCCTCGGCGAGGAGCGCCTTGATGACGCTGGCGCTCCAGGCGATCAGGATGTCGCCTTCGCCGTCCGATCTCAGCGCGTTGATCACGTCGATAGCCGGAGCGTTGACGATCTGCACGCCCTGCCACGGCGATGCGGTCAGGGTCGAGGACAGCACGACCTTCTCGGCGGCCACCAGCCATCTGGCGCACGCCTCATCCCGCTGGTCGACCTCCCCGGTGCCGATCACGCTCGGCCACCACACCAGGAACTCCTCAGCGTTGACCCGGCCTAGGACCGCGGTCGTGGCGGTCTCGCTGGTCCGGACGATCTGGTCGTACCCGACTTCGGCGAGGTGGCCGATCCCGTCGTTACCCGCGCGGCGGTAGTAGCCGTCCATGCTGAGGCCGATGTTGGCGACGACGCGGCGGCCCGCGGTGCGATGCTCGGTCATGAGTTCGTTCCTTCTCGGGTGGAGGTGAGCTCCCCATCGGCCGCGTGCGCGTACCGGCGTGAGAAAAGGCTGTACTGCGGGGTGCGAAGGTCGATGGCGGCGGCGATCGCGCGGGCGATGCCTGAGACGAGCAGGATGAGCGCGATGCCGTGGTCGTCGCCGGTGCCGAGCGACTGCTCCCACCCTTCGGGCAGCTCCTCGATCAGTGGAAGGGCGCCTGCCGCCTCGGCCGAGCGGCGCAACCGTTTCACTCCGCGTCCTGTCCAGCATCGAGCCGATCGCAAGCTGCGTGCTCCGCCAAGGAAGCGTCGTGAAGCAACCCCAACGTGACCGCTGCGTGTTCGCCCGGATCGCCGGTTGGCAACAGGGAGCTGCGGTACTTGAAGGTACGGGCAGCGAGTTGGTAGTACACCCTGCCGCGCTCACGCTTGACTTTCATGAGCAGGCCGAGCGTCACGTGGCGCTTGGCGCGGTGATGAGCCAGGTTGGCTCGCA
Organism: Deinococcota bacterium; assembly: GCA_963170125.1. Classification (GTDB taxonomy): domain Bacteria; phylum Deinococcota; class Deinococci; order Deinococcales; family Trueperaceae; genus JAAYYF01. The sequence goes on from CAUJFI010000171.1 coordinate 24,720, forward strand.
TCCCAAGCGCTCGGGCAGCGTCACTGGGCGAAGCCGGCTGCAGGAACCTTCCCAGAAACGCCGTGTCCTGCAACGCGCGCGCTTGCTCTCGGCGCGTCACCACCATCTCGGTTAGCTGCATGTCGAAGTATCGGACAAGCGGGTTTCAGCCTGCAATGCCTAGTACTGAAAGCGTCGCGCATCGATCGCCGCCTCGCATACCAGACCTCGTCGAAGAAGAACCGGGCCAAGGTTCACCTCGGGCGAACTCTGCATAAGGGCGATCCGAAGTCGACCTGCCTGCGCCGCGAGAGGTCGCGACCACCACAGCGTGGACGACGGGTGCGACGCACCCCGCGGCCGCGCCAGCACCGTCCTAACGGCGAGGCCTCCGACGACGGCGAGCACGGCGAGGCTCAAGCCGATCACGGGCAGTTCGTGCCGCCAGATCGTCGCGGCCGCGCCGATGAGGACGAGAGCGACGATGGCCACATAGCGCGTGCGCGCGACGCGCCCGAACCGCGAGCTCAGGAACAGCACGTTCCCGAGCAGGTAGACCAGCGGGCCGGCGATCGTGACCAGGACCATCGGCATGCTCAGGTGCGGGTGCGTCAGGCGCAACTCGATCGAGACGGCCACCAAGATCGCGCCACCCACCATCAGCGCGTGGGCGTACGCGTACGCCGATCGCAGCGCGGCCGTCCCCTCTTCCCCACCGAGCACGTCGTGTCCGGCCAACGCGAAGTAGTTGAACCATACCGACACGAGGGCGGCGAAACCTACGATGAAGCCGACGACGAGTCGGGTATCGACGCTGCCGGCCGCCGCCAACGAGCCGCCCATCAGGAGGACCGATTCGCCCAGGGCGATGATGAACACCAGCCGGTTGCGCTCGGCAAGGTGCTCGGCGTCCGTGTCCCAACCGGACATCGGAGCGCTGCCGAGGCCGGGGAACCTGAAGTCGACCCGCGGACCCAAGTAGTCGACGATCACAGCCAGGAGCCAAACGGCGAGCCGCAGGTCGGCCGGCAGGAAGGCCCCGACGAGCCACAGGACGCCCGCCGACGCCGACCAGGCGCCCAAGAACCGGTAGTTCCGCGCCAGGGGCCCCCGGAACGCGATCATCATGAAGAGCGGTCTGATGAGCCCCATGGCCACGTAACAGGCGACGAACAGGACGCCGCCTCCGTCGAACGCCAGCGGGATGGCCGCGGCCATGCCGAGCGCCAGCAGCATGAGCACCGCGTTCAGCAACTGCACGGCGCCTCGGGCCGGGTCGAGCCAGTTCATCATCCAGGCCGTGTAGTTCCAGCCCCACCAGATCGCGGCGAACACGACGGCCGTCTGGGCGAAACCGCGCCAGGACAGGTCGGAGATCAGGAGGTGCGAGATCTGGACGATGGCGAAGACGTAGACGAGGTCGAAGAAGAGCTCGATGGGGCCGACGGCGGAGCGCTCCGGGCCCGCAGCGCGCCCGAGCGTCACCCGAGCACCTTGTACTTATCCGGCTGCGCCGGTAGGCGAGTGCAACGCGCCACCACGCGGACGGCAGCCTCGATCTGGTTCCTACCGGTCATGGTCCACCGCCGCCAACTGTACTTCTTCCATGTTCGCGCCTGGCTTGCGTCATCGGGTCCAGGCCGCGACGCCGACGGTCGAGACGGTACGCTGGTTCCAATGGCCGCGCGAGACCCACACGACCTTACCCGCTTCGTCGCCGCCCAGAAGGACACCTACGCCACCGCCTTGTCGGAGTTGACGGCGGGCCGGAAGACGAGCCATTGGATGTGGTTCGTCTTCCCCCAGGTCGTCGGGCTGGGTCATAGCGACATGGCGGTGCGCTACGCCATCCGCTCCTTGGCGGAGGCGCGGGCGTACCTTGACCACCCGCTGCTGGGTGCCCGACTGCGCGAGTGCGCCGCAGCCATCCTGAGCCACCCGGGCGTGAGCGCGCGGCAGATGCTGGGCCCGATCGACGACGTCAAGCTGCGTTCGAGCATGACGTTGTTCGAGGCGGTGGACACCGTGGGCGGCCAGTTCTCGCGAGTGCTGGATCGCTACTACGACGGTGTGCCCGACCCCTTGACGCTGGCCGTGTTGGCCGAACGGGCCGATTCGGAGACCGATACGGGAACCACTGCGGGCAGTGACACTGCCGCTGCCCAGCTGCCCACCGCGCCAACGAGCATGTGGGAGCGGCCCGAGGTAGCGGCGCGCTTCGCCGAGCGACCGCCCGACCACCGGCTCGTCAAGCTGTTCCTTGGTGAGGACGAGTACGCTCCGGTCAAGACGGCCTGGAACACCGGGCCGAAGCCTCGGGTCCTCGACCTCGGCTGCGCTGGCGGGCGCAACACCGTCTGGTTGGCCGAGCAGGGCGCGGACGTCCGGGCCGTTGACGCCTCGCGAGCGATGGTGGCCGAGACCCGCAGGCGGCTGGCAGCGGTGTTAGGCGCACGTGAGGCGACTTGGCGCGTGACCCGCAGCTACATGCACGACCTGAGCGAGTTCGGGAGCGATGAGTTCGATCTGGTCGTCGCTCTTGGGGTGCTGCAGGACGCCCAGAGCGACGCTGAGTGGTACCAGGCCCTATCCGAGTTGGCGCGCAGCCTGCACCGGGGCGGACTCGCATTGGTGGCGAACTTCGCTCCGGACTCGGCTCCAGACGGAAGGCCGCTCACGCGCGACCGCGAAACGCAGGACGTCTGGGTCGGCTTCGGCTCGTCCGACAGGCGCATGACACTGCCGGACCTCGAGCGGCTCGACGGGCACTTCCTCCGCCATGGCCTCGAGCCGGTACTGCCGACCGAGCGGGTAAGGGTCGAGACGGCGGGTGGCCAGCGGGTGACGCTCAACGCGCTGTACAAGAAGACCTGACAGCCCTTGGTCGATCAGGCCGACTTAGACTCACGTCACGACACAGGTCGCACCTCGCCTCCCCGCCCGGAGCCGCCGGGGCCGAGACCGCAGATCAGGGAGTGAAAAGATGCCAGCCCCGAAGAGCGACCAAGATACCCGCTGTTGGAGATCGAGCGCAGGTGGCTCGTGGACCTAGACACGGTGGAGTCGCGGCATGTGCGAAGCACTGGCTGCACCCGGGAGGCTCGAAGATGAAGCGCGCCGGCGAGAGCGGGGGCGCCGCACCCTTGGCCGAACAGCCTACTAGCCCCGGGCCCACCGTGGAGGCGGGCAAGACCGTGTCCGCGCTCTTCATCCTGTACGTCAAGGACCAAGCGGCCAGCACCGCGTTCTACCGCGCCGTCCTTGGACGACCGCCCCGGCTGGACGTGCCGGGCATGACCGAGTTCGGCCTAGGCGATCAGGCTCGCCTCGGGTTGATGCCCGAGGCCGGAATCCGTCAGCTCCTCGGCGACGCCCTCCCGGATCCTGCTCGCGCGAACGGAGTACCCAGGAGCGAGCTCTACTTGTCGGTACCCGATCCGGCCGAGTGCCACCGCCGCGCTCTGGCGGCCGGGGCCACAGAGCTCAGCCCGGTGGCCCGGCGGGGCTGGGGCGATGACGCCGGGTACTCGCTCGACCCGGACGGCCACGTGCTCGCCTTCGCGAGACGTGCGCAGGAACGGGTCTTACCGTTGCTCAAGCGGTCACGTGGCAAACGGAACTGGGGATGGCGATGACCTAGCGCTAGGCGCGTAGCCCAGCAACTGGGCGCGCAGCGCGAGAGCGCGAACAGCAGCGTGCTTCAGGAGAGGCATATGGCTCGGGTGCGTTCGGCACGGCGGCTCCTGCCGGGGCGCCCGGTCAGGCGAAGCGCATCTGCCCACCCTCACCCGCCAACGTGAACGCGCCGGTCGGCCCGGAGAGATCGGCCTGGATCCGCGGGTGCGGGGCGCTAGCGACGGTGACATCCGGCACGGGTCCACCGAGCGCATCGAGCAACGCCCTCAGCCCTTCGCCGTCCGGGTGCGCCACCGTGAGGCCCGTCAGGCCGAGCTCGCGGCCGAGGCTTCGCGACGGGTGGGGCGAGCCTTGCCAGTCGATGAAGAACGGCACCAGGCCACCGTAGGCGTGCCCCGTCACGGCGAGCACCGTCCACTTGAGCTGCACGCCGTCCGGCGTCAGCCTGCCGCTCTCCATGCGCTCGGAGCCCAGGCCCAGCGCGCGCACCCGGTCGACGAGTCCGGCCATGTCGTCGACGCGAACGCACCAGGTGTGCAGCGCCGGTCCCCGCAAGTACGCGATGGAGCGACGGTACGCGCCGTTCCCGCCCTCGTCGCCGCGAGGGTCACGGGCCATGAGCTCCAGGTAGCGGCCGGGGCCCAGCCCTACGAGGGCGTTGTGAGTCCCCTGGCCGACGTGCCTGCCCCCGCGCGTGGCCCGCACTCCTGAGCTCGCCGAGAGCTCGCTCTCCAGCTCCGCCAGGTCGTCTCCGGCGAACAGCAGGTGGTCTATCTCCAAAGACATGCGCCGACGTCCCCTTCAGCGCCCGCCCGGCAGCACGGCCTTGGGCACGAGGCAGACCACGGTGTAGGCCGGGTCGAACATGTTGCCGACCTTGTACTCCGCGGCCTGACCGATGATCACGGAGGCCGCTTCGAACGACAGGCCGTACCCGTTCATGAGCCAGCGCGTCATCTCCGTGGTGGCGTTCTGCGCCGCCTGGTCGAGCGGGCGGGCGTTGCCGAGGGTGAACAGGTCGTGCTCGTCCTCCCCGCGTGGCCACCTGACCTGATCTCGGCCGTCGTACTTTCTGAGACCGACCTCGAAGGCCACGTCGAACGAGGTCTCGACGCCGGTGCCGGCCATCTCCCCCGCCCCTTGCACTGCGTGTCCGTCGCCTAGGAAGAAGAGGCCGCCGGGAGCGAACACGGGGAAGCGCATGGTCACGCCGGCACCGATGCCGCGGTAGTCCATGTTGCCGCCGTGCTCGGCGGACGTGGCGGTCGAGATCGCCTGATGACCCTGCGGCGCCACGCCGAGGCAGCCGAGCATGGGCGCCAACGGCAGGCTGTAGCCCTCGATCCCGGCCACGCCCCCGTCCAGGACGACGCGCCCGTGCTCGCGGTCGATGCGCCACGTCACCCGCGCCGCACCTTCCTCGTCTCGGAACTCGGCGACGAACTCGGGATCGAGCGTGTTTGGCGCGAGCCTCGTGCTAGCCCAACCGGTGCGGCGGTTAGGTTCGAGCTTAGAGACGCGCACGGTGATGGCGTCGCCGGGCTCGGCGCCGACAACCGCGAAGGGGCCGGTCATGGGGTTGCCCCTCGGGGTGATCTGCTCGTCGGTCGCGTCCCGGCCCGCGGCGTCGACGGTGGTCGTCTCGACCGTGTCGCCCGGCGCCACGCTCAGCGCGACGGAGTGCTCCGCGAAGGTGGTGTGGTAGACGGTCGGCTTGAAGACGTGGTGAGCCATAGTCGAATCATGCCACCAACCGACCGGTTATCGTTCCACGTGCGCTCCCCAGCTAGCGGGCCGCTCGTGAGGACGAACCGATGAGGACGAACAGATGAAGACGCAGTACTACACGGCCACCAGCCTCGACGGGTTCATCGCCACGGAGGACGGCTCCCTCGACTGGCTGACGAGCCTCGGCAGCCCGGGCGAGACGAGCTATCCCGAGTTCATCGCCGGGGTGGGGGCCTTGGCGATGGGCTCGGCGACCTACGAGTGGCTCCTCGCTCACTCGGCGGAGATGATCGCCGAGCTGGGGTCCGCGTGGCCATACACGCAGCCCGCCTGGGTGTTCACGCGGCGCGTCCTACCAACGCTCGCAGGCGCGGACATCCGCTTCGTGCAAGGCGACGTGCGCCAAGCGCACGCCCAGTTGCGGGCGGCAGCGGGCTCCAAGAACGTCTGGGTAGTGGGTGGCGGCGACCTCGCCGGCCAGTTCCACGACGCCGGTCTGCTCGACGAGGTCATCGTCCAGGTCGCTCCCGTGACCCTGGCGCGAGGCAAGCCGCTCTTCCCGCGGCGCCTGGCAGGGCCGGCCATGCGCCTCACGGAGGTGAGGCGGCTCGGCGCCGGGCTGGTCGAGTTGCGGTACGACCTGCGCGGTGGGGCCGGCGCCACTCGGCCCGTCTGGGAACGCGCAGCGCAGGCCGAGCCCTTCGCCGGCAAGTCGTCCGTGGAGGACATCCGCCGGCGCTTCGACGCGGATGTCGAGCGCTTCTCCAACCTGGAGACGGGCCAGACCGCCACGGTCGACGCGGCGTTGGCGCTCGGGCTGGTGGCCGAGGCCGCCGCGCGCGTGACGCCCGGCGCCAGGCGCTTGCTGGACGTCGGTTGCGGCGCCGGTAACTTCACGTTGCGGACGCTGCAGGGGCTACCCGGCCTCGACGTCACCCTCATCGACCTGAGCGAGCCCATGCTCGCCAGGGCCAGGGAGCGTCTCAGCGCGAGCTCGGCGAGCGCGGTGCGGACCGTCCAGGGCGACGTCCGCAGCGTCGACCTGACGGCCGGGAGCTTCGACGTCATCATCGCTGCCGCCGTCCTCCACCACCTCCGCGACGACGCCGACTGGGAGGCCGTGATCGGCAAGCTCGCAGACAGCCTCGCTCCCGGCGGGGCCATCTGGGTGTTCGACATGGTGGAGGCCGACCTGCCCGCCGTGCAGGAGCTGACGTGGCGACGCTACGGTGAGTACCTCGCTAGCCTGCGCGGGGCGGAGTACCGCGACGACGTGTTCGCCTACATCGCCCGCGAGGACTCCCCGCGCTCGCTCACGTACCAGCTCGACCTGCTCCGCCGCTACGGGCTCGCCGTCGAGGTGTTGCACGTCAACACGGGCTTCGCGGCCTTCGGCGGGGTCAAGCGCGCCTAACCCCAACTCACCCACCGGGTAAGGTAGGCGGGAAGGCGGCCCGGAAGCTCCGGGCGCCATCTCGAGCACGGAAAGGACGGCCGCACCATGAACCGCTCGCGCACCCTCATCCTCACCGGCGTTCTGCTCGTCATGACGCTCGCCGCCTGCATCCCGGCCGTGCCGTTCCTGCGGAACGTCGATGGCCAGACGTGGTCGGCGCGCTTCCAGGTCGACGTGCAAGTGGCCGGCACCACCATCCGCCTACCGGTCGACCTCGCGCTGACCTTCAGCCAGCGCCTACAGGACGTGACCGCCAAGGCCACCTTGCAGTACGACACGGGCATCTTCCGCCTGCAGACGGGCGGCCTCGTCGACCTCACGGGCAGGATCGGCCTCGACGACCACCTCGAGCTCCGCAGCGGCTCCAACGTCCTGGCGTTCGACGGCAGTTTCGCCGGCGAGCGGCTGGTCGGCACCGTCTCGATTGCGGGCGTGGTTCCGGTCGGCAACGTCACGTTCACAAGGACGCGCTGACGCGACCCGCCAAGGCCGGGGCGCCGCCGAGACCCAGGTCATAGCCCCGACGTCGCGCTGCTGGCGAGACTTCGGTCATGAGCACACTCACCGCCAAGACCATCGGTCCGTCGACGACCGTGAACGACGTACTCGACGCCCTGCCCGAAGCCTCGGGCCTCCTCAACGACCTGGGGCTCGACACGTGTTGCGGGGGTGGCCTCAGCCTGCAGGAAGCGTGCGGCGACGCCGGCCTGGACTTGGCGTCTGTGCTCGGGCAGCTCGCGGACCTGGGCGCTCGGGCTGCGTGAGCTTGCCTGAAGCGTTCGACCTGCCGTCGCTCGCGCAGTACGGGCCGCAACGCGGGGCGCGCGTCGTGGCCGACTCGCCCGAGGCGCGCATCGTGCTGTTCTCGCTGCAGGACGGCCAGCAGGTGCGCGGTCGGGGCGAGCCCCGTGTCAGCCTCGTCGCCATCGAGGGGGAGGGCGAGTTGTGGGCTGGCGACGTGCACGTAACCGCCCGCGCCGGAACGCTGCTCGCCTGCCTCGCCGGCGAGGAGCACGGCGCCCGCGCCGGTTCTGGCCGGTTCCTCGTCCTCGGCGTCATCACCCCGCGGCCGTGAGGTGATAGTCGCCAGCAAGGTCGCCCTGGTCGTGTCGCTCGTCTCGTTCGTGGTGGCCAACACGCTCGGTCTGGCGGTAGGGGCAGGTCTGCTGCCTTACCACTGGCGGCCGGCGCACGCGCACCTGAACCTGCTCGGCTTCGTGACGTCGATGATCTACGGCGTCGCCTACCACGCGGTCCCGCGCTTCCGGGGCGTGCCGTTCCGGCGCCCGCGCCTGGCGCTCCTCCAGGTCGTGACGGCCACCACGGGCATGCTCGGCATGGTCCTCGGGTTCGGGTTCTTGCTCGGCAAGGCTTGGTTCGTCGTCTTCGGCGGCCTGGCGTGGCTGGCGAGCCTCGCTTTCGCCGCCATGCTCGCCGAGGTGCTGTTCAGGAGGCGGTAGGCCTGGCTAGGTCTCCCTGACGGTCCTGGCGTCGGGCAGGAAGACCACGAGCAGCCCGACTACGGGCAGCCAACCGCAGAGCTGGTAGACGAACGCGATGCCGTGGGTGTCTGCCAGGCCCCCGAGGAACGCCGCCGCGACACCCGCCACGCCGAAGGAGAGGCCGTACAGCAGTCCGGCGACCATGCCGACACCGCGCGGCAGCAGCTCCTGGGCGTAGACGACGATGGCCGGGAACGCCGAGGCCATGATGATGCCGATGAGCGCCGTCAGGACGAGCGTCCAGGTCAGGTTCACCCACGGCAACAGGAGGGTGAAGGGCAGGGCGCCGAGGACGCTCCCCCACAGGACGACCTTGCGCCCGAAGCGGTCGCCGAGCGGGCCGCCGATGATCGTCCCGATGACGACGGCGACCATGTAGACGAACAGGAGGAGCTGCGAGTCGCGGATCGAGACGCCGAAACGCTCGATCAGGAAGAACGTGTAGTAGCTGCTGAGGCTGGAGCCGTACACGGCCTTAGAGAACGTCAGGCCGATGAGGATCAGGACGGCCACGACGATGCGCTTCTGGCTCGCCACGGGGGTGGTTCTCCTGCCCTTGCCGTACAGGAGCCCCACGTGGCTCGCGTACCACTTCCCGACCCTGAAGAGCACGACCATCGCCAGCACGGCGACGACCGAGAACCACGCGATGCTGCCCTGGCCGAACGGCAGGACGATGAAGGCGGCGAGGAGCGGGCCGAGGGCCGAGCCGAAGTTGCCCCCGACCTGGAACAGCGACTGGGCCAAGCCGGGCCGGCCGCCGGCGGCCATCCTGGCGACCCTCGACGCCTCAGGGTGGAACACGGAGGAGCCGAGCCCGACGAGCGCGGCGGCGAGGACGAGGAGCGGGAAGCTGGTCGCCTTCGCCAGCAGCAACAGGCCGGCCAACGTCGACGCCATGCCGATCGCCATCGAGTAAGGCAGCGGCCGCCTGTCGGCGACTATGCCCACCACCGGTTGGAGCAACGAGGCCGTG
>CAUJFI010000172.1 GCA_963170125.1 Deinococcota bacterium
TCCCGGGGAACACGATCACCGTGAGGGGCGAGAGGAGCAGGCCGGCGATGCCGAGGAAGAACGACCTAGCCACGCCGATGGAGTCGACCCACCGCCCGACCTGCAGCGCCAACAAGACCGGCATGATTCCCGGCAACGCCATGAGGAGGCCGAGCCACTGCGCCTCAACGCCCAGGCTGACGGCGTAGAGCGGCGTCATCACGGCCACCATGCTGGAGGCCGCTGTCACGAACCCCGAGGCGAGACATTGGTAGAAGAACGAACGAGATGGTCGCATCGTGCGGAAATGAAGTCGCGTGCCGGTACTGCTCGAGTATCACGTGCGGCCCCACCGCCGGACTTCCGGCACAGGGTAACCCCGAACGGACGGCGCCGGGAACAAGCGCACGCTGGACTCGTAGCCATTCCAAAGCCAGACTTCCCCCGCCGTCTTGGGCGCGAGGGGCGCTCCGCCCCGGCGCGAGCCTAGAATCGACGGGTGATGAGCGAACCCCGCAAGCTTCCCGCAGATGGCGATCCCGCGACGACGGCCTGGCTGGACGGCCTCATGGCGTGGCGCGAGCAGCGCGCCGCGGGCCTGATCGGGCCTCACGGCTGGTGGTCGATCACGTGCCTGGAGTGGCTCGAGGAGGGCGAGAACACCATCGGCAGCGCGGAAGGGAGCGCGGTCAGGCTGGCCGAGCGTTTCCCGGCCGAGGTGGCTCGCGTGAACGTCGTCGGTGAGCGCGCGACGCTCATACCCGCGACCGGAGCCTCTCTCCTCCTCGGTGGGGAGCCGTTCACCGGTCAGCTCACCGTGGAAGGCGACGTGGCCTTCGTAGCCGCTGACCTGCCGTCGCCGCGCGGGGGCTCGGCGACGACTGGTCAGCGACCAGCGCGCATCAGCGTGGTGAGGCGCGGCGACCTCTGGGGCGTCCGCGTGCACGACCCCGTCGCGGCCGAACGGAAGAGCGTCGAGCGCGACCTCGCCTGGTTCGACCCGGCGCCCGACTGGGTGGTCGAGGCAGAGTTCCTACCACCGGAGGCGGAGGAGGAGGTGCCGGTCAGCAACGTCATCGGCCAGGTGAGCATGCACCGCGTCGCGGGGCGGGCGCGCTTCGTGCATGCAGGCACGAGCTGGACGCTGCTGGCGACGGAAGCGGGAGGCGGGCGCCTCTTCATCAACTTCCGCGACGCGAGCAACGAGGACCTGGACGCGGCGGAGGAAGCGGCGGCCGTGCGTGGCGACTACGTTCGTCGTGAAGGCCTCGCATCGTACTCGGGCGGGCGGTTCCTGACGACGGGCGCGCCGGTCGCCGGCCGCGTGACCCTCGACTTCAACCGGGCCACCCACCCGCCTTGTGCGCACACGCCGTACGCCACGTGCCCGATGCCGACGCCGGGGAACAAGCTCCCCTTCGCCGTCACGGCGGGCGAGCGGTTGGCCCGCCCCGCTACCGCTGCGCCCGACGTCGCTCCGAGCGCCACGCGCATCGAGACGCTCGACACCCCGTGCGTGGTCGTCGACCTCGACGTGGTGGAGCGCAACATCCGGCGCCTGCAGGAGTATCTCGACGCGCACGGCATAGCCAACCGCCCCCACATCAAGACGCACAAGCTCCCGCTCCTCGCGCGCTGGCAGGTCGAGGCGGGAGCGCGCGGCATAACCGTGCAGAGCGTCGGCGAGGCGGAGGTCATGGCTGCGGCCGGGCTGGACGACATCCTCATCACTTACGACGTGATGGGCGCCGAGAAGGTGCGGCGCCTGGCGCAGGTGGCGAGCATGGCGACCGTGCGGGTGGCGGTGGACAACGAGGTCGCCTTGGACGCCGTCGCCACTGCCGCCGCGCTCGCGGGGCGCACGATCGGCGTGCTCGTCGAGTTCGAGTGCGGCAAGAGGCGCCAGGGTGTCGTGACGCCGGAGGAGGCCGTCGCGCTGGCGCGCTCCACCGCCGGCCGGCCGAACGTCGAGTTCCTCGGCCTCCTCACGTACCCCAACTCCGACGTGGTGCCTGGCTTCGTGGCTCGGACCCGCGAGCTGCTCGAAGAGGCCGGCCTCGAGCTACGGGTCGTGTCCGTCGGCGGCACGCCGGGCGTCTGGCGGTCGCACGTGCCGGGCGTGGCGACGGAGCACCGCGCGGGCACTTACGTCTACAACGATCGCAACAGCGTCGCCGCCGGCTCGGCCACGCTGGATGACTGCGCCCTGCACGTCCACGTGACGCTGGTGAGCAAGCCGACGGCCGAGCGCGGTGTGATAGACGCCGGCTCCAAGACCCTCACGAGCGACCTCTTCCGCGGCGATCCTGCCGGCGGCTACGGCCACATCCTCGAGTACCCCGAGGCCGTCGTGTGGCAGCTCTCCGAGGAGCACGGGGCCGTCGACTTCTCGGCCTGCGCCGACAAGCCGGTCGTGGGCGAACGCCTGAGGGTGGTGCCGAACCACGTGTGCCCGGTGTCCAACCTGCACGACGAGGTGTACGCGCACCGCGGCGGCGTGGTGCGCGCCGTGCTGCCGGTCGCGGCGCGGGGGAAGACGCGATGAGCGCCGCGAGTTCGCCCGCCCTCTCGACGCGTCGAAGGGGCAGTCACCTCGACCACGTGGTCGTCGCGCCCCGCAGTGACGGTTGAGGCACCCTCTCGCCGACCGGCGGCGCTACGCTGACAGGCGCTTCGGGTCGTGCCGCCTCGTCGCCCTGATGGCGGGCGGCCACGCCCGACAGGCGCGCTGCCAGTGCCGTCACTCCAGGGCAGCGGACCCTGGCCGAGCCAGCAGCCCGCCGCACCCGCCGAAGCACTGAAGCCGACACCGGCCGGGGTCCCGATGACGTGGTCCGTCAGGGAGAAAGCCGGCGATCATGCAAGTAAGCATGCTGTCCTCGTGGCGGCTCGCCCGCCTGGCGCTGCTCGGCCTCGTCCTTGGTAGCCTCGCCTGGGCACAAGACGCTGCATCGCTAGCGGTAGATTCGTTCACCAGCGACTTCTCAGCCATGCAAGCCCTCACCGCATTGGCGGAGCAGGGCCAGGGGAAGATCGGCGTGCTCCTGCCCGAGACGACGACCTCGGCAAGGTACACGGCGTTCGACGAGCCGTTCCTCAAGCAGGCGTTCCACGCTGCGGGCATGCCCGACGCCGACGTGATCGTCACGAACGCCCAAGGCAGCGAGTCGACCCAGCTCACGCAGGCGCAGGCCGCCATCACCCAGGGCGCCACCGTGCTCCTCGTCGACCCCATCTCCTCGGGCGTCGGCGCCTCGATCGAGCAGTACGCGCTCGACCACGGGGTTAAGGTCATCGACTACGACCGCCTCACGCTCGGCGGGTCGCGCGCCTACTACGTGAGCTTCGACAACGTCCAGGTCGGCAAGCTCATCGGCGACGGGTTCGTCTCGTGCGTGCAGGCCTGGAACGTCTCCGACCCGCACGTCCTGATCATGAACGGCGCGCCGACGGACAACAACGCCACGCTCTTCGCGCAGGGCTACCACTCCGTCATCGACCCGCTCGTCAGCGCGGGCACGTACACGCTCGTCGGCGAGCCGGCCGGCACGTGGGACCCGGCGCAGGCCCGGACCACGTTCGAGGGCCAGTACACGGCGCACTCCGACATCAACGCGGTCGTGACCCCCAACGACGACAACGCCAACGCCGTGATCGCGTACCTCAAGACGCTCGGCGTGCCGGCCAAGACCTTCCCAACCACCGGTCAGGACGCCACGGTGCAGGGTCTCCAGAACGTCCTCGCCGGTTACCAGTGCGGCACGGTCTATAAGCCCATCAACCTCGAGGCCCAAGCCGCCGCCGCCCTCGCCGTCTTCCTGCGCGCCGGGGTCACGCCGCCCGAGGCGCTCGTGAACGGTGTCACGCGGGACTCTGACGCCGGCGCGGACGTGCAGTCCGTCCTCCTGACGCCCATCTGGGTGACGCCCGCGAACATGGCCGCCACGGTCGTGAAGGACGGCTTCCAGAAGGCGGCCGACCTCTGCGCCGGCTTCGCAGACGAGTGCGCCGCCGCCGGGATCGGTCAGTAGGACCGCGGCGTGGCCCGAAGGAGGACCACGACGTGAACGACGAGCAGGCTCGGCACGATGAGCAGGCTCGGTCACGGGCTCGGCAGCCTCAGGGGGTGGCTGCCGAGCCGCTCCTGCGCCTCGCGGGCGTTCAGAAGAGCTTCGGCGCCGTGCACGCGTTGCGCGGCGTCGACCTCACGGTCCCGAGCGCCGCGGTGACGGCCCTGGTAGGCGACAACGGCGCGGGCAAGTCCGTCACCGTCAAGGTCGTCGCCGGCACGCACCTGCCCGACGAGGGGCAGATGTTCTGGGAAGGCCGCCCCGTCCACCCCCGAACGCCGCGCGAGGCGGCCGCCCTCGGGATCGAGGTCGTCTACCAGGACCTGGCCCTATGCGACAACCTCGACGTGGTCCAGAACATGTTCCTCGGCCGCGAGGCGGTGAAGCGCGGCTTCCTCGACGAGGACGCCATGGAGTGCTCGGCCATGCGGACGCTCGCCGAGCTGCAGGTGACGACCATCCAGTCCGTGCGCCTGCCCGTCGCCTCCCTCTCCGGCGGACAGCGCCAGTCGGTCGCCGTGGCCAAGGCCGTCATGTGGAACTCGAAGCTCGTGATCCTAGACGAACCGACCGCGGCCCTCGGCGTCGCCCAGACGCGCCAGGTCCTGGAGCTCGTCAGGCGCCTGGCCGAGCGGGGGCTCGGGGTCGTCATCATCTCGCACAACCTGACGGACGTCTTCGCGGTGGCCGACCGGATCGCCGTAATGCGCCTCGGCCGGGTCGTGAGCGAGGGGCCGGCTTCCGGGACTGACGTGCAGACGGTCGTGGAGCTCATGACGACCGGGAACGCGAGGGCCGCATGACGCCGGACACCGCAGCGTCGGACGCTCCGGGCACCGCAGCGGCCATAGCCGCGACCCCGCGGCGGGTGGCCGGCGCTGGGGGCACCAACGTGTTGCCCGTCCTCATCGGCGTCGCCGTCATCGCCATCATCTTCCAGTCGCTCAACGACCGCTTCCTCTCTACCGGCAACCTCGTCAACCTCTTCGTGCAGGCGTCCGTCTTCATGCTCATCGGCATGGGCGAGGTCTTCGTCTTGCTGCTCGGCGAGATCGACCTCTCGCTCGGCTACGTGGCCGGCATCGGCGGGGTCATCGTCACGGAGCTCGTCCAGGTGCGCACGGGCTGGCCGTGGTGGTCGGCCATCCTGATGGCGCTCTTGGTCACGGGCGCCATCGGGTTCCTGCAGGGCAGCCTCATCACGCGGCTGCGGCTCCCGTCGTTCGTGGTGACGCTCGCCGGCCTGCTCGGCTGGCAGGGGGTGATGATCATCCTCCTCGGCACGGGCGGCACCATCCCCATCCCGAACGCGACCATCAACGCCATCGCGAACGGCTCCATCGCCCCGCTGGGCGGCTGGGTCCTCGCCGCGGCCGTCGTCATCGTCTACGCCGCCGTCACCCTAGGCAGCGACGCGCAGCGCCGTGCCGCCGGCATCGCGGCGCCGAGTCCCGCCACCACCGCCCTCAAGGTGCTCTCGGTCGCGGCGGCGGCGCTGGCCATCGCGCTGCTCACGAACGCCGACCGGGGCGTCGGCCCGTACTCGCTGCGCGGGATGCCGTACGTGCTCCCGCTCGTCTTCGCGGTCCTGCTCGTGTGGTCGGTGGTCCTCACCCGCACGCGCTTCGGGCGTTACGTCTACGCCATCGGCGGCAACGCGGAGGCCGCGCGGCGCGCCGGCATCGCGCTCGGCTGGGTGCGCACGCTGGCGTTCACGTGCGCCGGCATGACCGCCGGGCTGGGCGGCATCGTCTACGCCTCGCGCCTACGCTCCATGTCCACGAGCTTCGATGGCGGCACCATCGTCCTGTACGTCGTCGCGACGGCCGTGATCGGGGGCACGAGCCTCTTCGGCGGGCGCGGACACCCGCTGCACGCCGTGCTCGGCGGGGTGGTCATCGCGGCCATCGTCAACGGCATGGCGCTCCTCGGCCTCAGCGCGGCGATCCAGCTGATCGCGACCGCCGTCGTGTTGCTCGCGTCGATCTTCGTCGATGTCGTGATCAGGCGCCGGGGCGCGGCCGGCTGATCATCACCCATCGCCCTACCTGGTTGACCATCCGCCCCCCGGCGGCACGCTCTTGCGCCGTCGCCACCAGCGGTCCGACGGACGGTCCGGCCGATAGGCTGGCCGAGGTCTTCGCGCAGCCTCTTCGACGGGGGCGTGCTGACCCTTCCTATGGATCGCCCCGATACTAGAATCACGTGATGTACGAAGACATCCTCCCCCAAGACGTGGCCGAATGGCGCGAACGCGGCGCCCAGGTTGTAGACGTGCGCGAGCCGTGGGAGTACGCCGCCGGGCGCGTGCCGGGCTCCGTGAACATCCCCTTGAGCGAGTTCGTGGCTCGGCTGGACGAGCTTCACGCCCCGCTCGTGCTCGTATGCGCGAGCGGTTCGCGCTCGGCTTCGGCAGCGGCGTACCTGGACCGCCGCGGCTTCGGCGAGGTCGCCAACCTGGACGGCGGCGTCCACCTGTGGGAAGAGGTCGGGTTCGAGCTGGAGCGCTAAGGCAGTCCGCCCGGCCGCGCCCCGCAAGGCACCGTAGCGCCGCCCCGGGGTCAGTACCCCTTGACGCGGTCCACGACGTTGAGGAGCTGCTCGCCGCGCACGAGCCGCCGCACGTTCTCGCGCACGAACGCGTCCGCGCCGAGCGGTCGCCCGCCGGCGGCGTGGGGCGAGATGATCACGTTCGGCAGGTCCCAGAGCGGGGACGCGGCTGGGAGCGGCTCCTCGGCGAAGACGTCGAGCGCCGCGCCGCCCAGCTCGCCGGCCGCCAACGCCCGCACGAGATCGGCCTCGTTCACGCTGTTGCCGCGGCCGACGTTGACGACCCAGGCGTGGCGCGGGAGGAGCCTCAGCCGCCTGGCGTCCAGGGCGCCGGACGTGGCTTCCGAGGCGGGGAGGATCATCACCAGGGCGTCGGTGCTCGGCAAGAGCCCGTCGAGCCCGTCGGGGCCGACGACGGGATGACCGTGCCGAGTGCCCGGCGCCGTGGCGACGCCCGTCACGTTGGCGCCGAGCGCCGAGAGCATGGGCGCGAGCCTGGCCGCGATGCTCCCGAAGCCCCAGACGGTCACGTTCGAGGCGTCCAAGGTCATGAAGACGTTCGGGTCCCGGTCCGGTTGGGCGCCGCCGAGCTCGCCCGGCCAGCGGCGCTCGTGCTGGGCGTCGCGCATGAGGTGCAGGCGGCGGGCGGCCGCCAGGAGGAGCGCGACCGTGTGCTCGGCCACGGGCTGGTCGTGCAGCCCGCGGCCGTTGCAGATGGTCACGCCCGCGCCGAAGCCGGCCGCCACGAGCGTGTTCACGCCGGCCATGAGGCCCTGAACGAGCCTGAGGCCCCCGAGATCGGCCGCCGCCTGGGCGAGCTGCCCGGGCGGGTTCAGCCAGGCGACGAGGACGGCCGCGTCGCGGTGCTCGGCCGGAACGCGCTGCAGGGGGTCGTACGGGACGTACTCGACCCCCTCGGCCCCCTTGGCGAAGTCGAAGGCGGCGTTGGTAGGGAACAGGACCTTCGTGGCGCGTGCCTCTTCCCTAGGCGGGCTGCGCTGCGCGCGCTTCGATGGACTGCGCGATCGCGTCCAGGTCGAACTCGTCCGGCTTCGTGTAGATGCGCTCCCCGTCGACGTCGATCGTGAAGACGCCACCGGAGCCGGTCTTGAGCATGACGCCCTCGATGCGCTGTCCGAAGCGCTCGAGGATCGACTTCTGGACGTCGAGCGCGCGCGGCAAGTGGCCGCATGGCACGCAGTACTGGATCTGGACGGTGGGCTTGGACATGGCGAATCTTCCTCCGCTTCCGGCGTTAGGGCTCAAGGATAGTCGGTGAGGGCGCCGTCCAACGTAAGTCGGGAGTCCGCCGCGACCTTCGGCCTCGCCCGAGCGTCCTTCCGCCCCCTCACATCCACGACCCCGACCGCCTGCATGAGGGCGTACATGGTCGTCGGACCCACGAAGGTGAAGCCCCGAGCGCGCAGCGCCTTGGCGAGCGCCTCCGATGCGGGCGAGCGCGTTGGCGACACCGCCGCGTCAGCCGCCCCCGGCTCGGTCCTGAACGACCAGACGAGGTCCACCAACCCGCCGTGGTCGCGCAGCGCCACCGTGGCGGCGGCGTTGCGGACGGTGGCGCGGATCTTCTGCTCGTTCCTGACGATGCCGGCGTCCGTCAGCAACCTCGCCACGTCCGTCTGCTCGAAACTCGCCACCACCTCGGGTCTGAAGTCCGCGAACGCCTCACGAAACGCCGGACGCTTGCGCAACACCGTCGACCACGAGAGCCCCGTCTGGAACACCTCCAGGCTCAGCGCCTCGAACAGCCCGCGTTCGTCCGTGACGCTCACTCCCCACTCATGGTCGTAGTAGGCGCGCGTGATGTCGTCCTGCTCGGCCCAGGCGGGCCTGGTCGCGGAGTCATCCGGTTCGATCGTCATGCGCTAAGGCTATACGCGGCGGCGGCGCGAGGCCATGGTCGGGAGCCTACCGGGGGGCGGACTGAGCCGAGTGAACTGGTGTGGGCGGCGTGGTTCTTGCTGCTGCTCGCTCGTGGGCATACCGGGTTTCGTAATCGGCGGGGCTCAGGCCGTTGAGGCTGGTGTGCCTGCGTTAACGGTTGTAGAACATCTCGATGAAGTGGAAGATGGCGGTCTTCAGTTCCGCTCGTGTGACCCAAGGCCGGCGATCCAGGAGTTCGGTTTGGAGCGTGGCCCAGAAGGACTCCATGGTGGCGTTGTCCTATGCGTCGCCCGTGGAGCCCATGCTGCCGAGGATGCCGCTGGCGTACTTGGCGGAGGTATCAAGCAATCCGTGGCAGGCTTGTCGGCGACCGTCATCGCCGGCGACTGATAGCCTGTCCGAACCGAAGAGTTCGTCTGTCTAGCCTGCTACGCTAGCTGCATGACCGTAGCCGTCGTTTCAGGCACCGGGTTCTTGGGCCGGGCGGTCATGCGTCGACTTGAGGCCTCGGACGTCCCCGCGGTCGCCATCGCCCGCGGCGTCACCAGCCCACCTGGCGTGCGGTTCGAATGCGCCGACCGGATGGACACGGACGCCTTGTCCCGCATCTTCCGTGCCCACGACGTGAGCGCCGTCATCGACATCTATCCGCTGAGCCTCAATAACAGTAGACCCGTCATCGAGGCGACCGCCCGGCGCGGCGCACGGTACGTGATGATCAGCTCCGTGGACGTCTACTCGAACTACGAGGGGTTGCTCCGAAAGGGGTTGCCCAACGTGCGTGCCGAGCCCGCCACCGAGCGATCACCGCTCCGCGTCATGCGCTACCCGTACCGTGGCAACCAGAAGCGACCCCAAGGCGTAGAAGCGGCGCTGCTCGACGATTACGACAAGCTCCCGATCGAGGAGGCGCTACGGGACGAGTACGATCTACCTTACGCCATCATCCGGCCGCCGATGATCTTCGGGCCAGGCGACCCGCAGGCACGCTTCAGTTGGGCCGCCCGCGCCGCAGAGGGTAGCCGGCCCATCCAGTTCGACGCGCGCGCGGCCTCGTGGCTCAACTCTTACGCCTACATAGACGACGCGGCCAACGCCATAGCGCTCCTCGCCACCCACCCCGGCGCCGAGGGCCGAGCCTGGAACGTCGCCTACCAGTATTCACACTCCCAACGCTGGTGGCTGGAACTGGTCCTGAGGGTGACGGGGTCAGCGGCGGGCGTTAAGGAGGTGCCGCCCGAGGCGCTAGGCCTGCTTCACGAGCGTGCGAACGCGATGGACCTGCGCTACCCCCTCACTCTCGACTCGTCGCTCATCCGCCAGGAACTCGGTTACTTAGAGGTCATGAGCGAGGAAGAGGCGCTCGAAACAACGTTGGCTAACGGAGCGTGAGGGAGCTCGCTAGCCGAGCTCGGCAGCGCTGGGCGCGAGGCTCCTAGGGCTAGGGTAAGCATCTGCCGCCCCGGCCGTCGTAGTGGCTTGCGAGCCGGGCAGCGCGTGTTAGGCTTCCCCCTACCTGAACGCTAGGTGACCGACTCGGCTGAGCCTTCCTAGCGCACGTTACCCGCGCCGACCGCTCTGACCGTCAACCAGGAGGAGAGTATGCGTTTCATCAGAACCACCGCTGTCTTGGCGTTCCTGGCGCTGTTGGTTGGCGTGCCCGCCTTCGCGGTCACGCCAACCAACACGCTCGTCATCGCGGACGCGATCGACGACCTGCTCACCCTGGACCCAGGCGAGGTCGGCGAGGTCGCCGGCGTGCTCACCACGCAGCAGATCTACGAGCCGCTCATCACCTTCAATCAGCAGGACCCGAGCGAGATAGTCGGCGTCCTCGCGGAGAGCTGGACGGTCTCCGAGGACGGGCGCACCATCACGTTCACCATGAGGCCCAACGCCGTCTTCGCTAGCGGCAACCCCGTCACCGCGTACGACGCGGAGTACTCCCTCAGGCGCGTCGTGCAGATGCAGTCGCGTTCCGCGTTCATCATCACGCAGTTCGGCATCGACGAGGACAACGTCGAAGAGGCCATCCGCGCAACCGACGCCTCCACGCTCGTCATCACGGCTAGCGACACGTACGCGCCGAGCTTCCTCCTCTACTGCCTCTCCTCCTATGTCGGCGGCATCGTCGACAGCGAGCTCGTGAAGCAGCACGAAGTCGACGGCGACTACGGCAACGCGTGGCTCAAGTCCGAGAACTCCGCAGGCTCCGGGCCGTACGTCCTCACCCGCTGGGACCCCAACCAGTCGATCCTCATGACCCGTAACGAGAACTACTGGGGCGAGGCTCCCGGTGTCGAGCGGCTCGTCATCCAGCACATGCCCGAGAGCGCCACACAGCGCCTCGCGCTCGAGCGCGGCGACATCGATATCGCCAACAAGCTCGGGCCCGACGACTTCGCGTCCATCGAGAACAACTCCGACATCACCATCCTCGATGGCGTCTCCGGCACCATCTACTATATGGGCCTGAACGTCCGTAACGAGAACCTCGCGCACCCCGAGGTCGTCGAAGCCCTTAAGTACCTCGTCGACTACGAAGGTATCGCTGAGAACATCGGTCGCGGCACCCTCGCCATCCACCAGACCCTCGTGCCCGCTGGTTTCCTGGGTGCCATCGATTACACCCCTTACTCCCTCGACGTCAAGCGCGCCCGCGCCCTCCTCGACGAGGCCGGCGTCGGTAACTTCACGCTCGACACCGTCGTCTGGAACGTGCCGCCATACACCGAGTTCGCACAGGCCGTGCAGGCCACCATGGCGCAGGCGGGCGTCACCCTCAACCTCGAGGTCGTCGACGGCGGGCAGTGGCTCGACCGCTACCGCAACGCGTCCCTCGACATCTGGGTGGGCCTCTGGGGTCCCGACTACCCCGACCCGCACTCCAACGCCAAGGCCTTCAGCGTGAACGCCAAGGACGCGCCCGACGGCTCCAACGGACTCGCCGACCGCTTCGGTTGGGACGCCGGCCCGCTCTCCCCGCTAGCGATGGAGGCCGTGCGCGAGCAGGACACTGTCAAGCGCGGCGAGATGTACGAGGAGCTTCAGCGCGTGCATACTGACACCTCGCCCTTCCTCTTCATGTTCCAGGAAGTGCGCCGCGTCGCCATCCGCTCGAACGTGCACGGCCTCGTGCTGGGCCTCACCTTCGCGGACGACAGCTACGGCGGCGTCACCAAGGAGTGACCTGACCCACGGCGGCCGGCCCGGGGCTAACGCCCTGGGCCGGCTTTCGGTTTAGGTCCGAACATGCGGAAGCCTCGCGTCTTGAAACGGTTGCGGGGGGTAGTAGGGTTCCTCCTGTCGCTCGCCGTCACGCTCTTCGGGCTCGTGCTACTCACGTTCCTGATCGGCCGCGTCGTGCCCATCGACCCGGTCCTCAAGATCGTCGGGGAGAAAGCGCCCGAGGCCGTCTACCAACGCGTTTACTTAGAGCTAGGCCTAGACAAGCCGCTGCTCGTTCAATTCGGTAACTACCTCTCGCAACTGGTCAGGGGCGACTTCGGGGTCTCCTTCTCCACCACGCGCCCAGTCCTCAAAGACCTCCTGGGCTTCTTCCCGGCGACACTTGAACTCGCCACCATCGGTTTGCTCATCGGCATCTTCTTCGGCGTGCCCATGGGGGTGGCGTCGGCTTACTGGCACGACAAGTGGCCCGATCACGTCCTCAGGCTAGTGGGCCTCGTCGGTTACTCCGTACCTATCTTCTGGTTGGGCTTAGTGGCCCTGTTCGTCTTCTATTACTTGCTCAACTGGGTGTCGGGCCCAGGTCGGGTGGACGTGTTCTTCCAGGGTGTCGTCCCGAACGTGACGGGCGCGATTCTCATCGATAGTCTCCTCGCGGGCGAGAAGGAGATATTCCGGAACGCCATCAGCCACATGGCGCTCCCGGCCCTGCTCCTCGGTTACTACAGCCTCGCCTACATATCGCGCATGACGCGATCCGTGATGCTCCAGGAGCTCAACCACGAGTACGTTCTCACGGCCAGGCTCAAGGGCGCGCGCGAGGTGAGCGTCGTGATGTACCACGCGCTCCGTAACGCCGCCATCCCCCTCATCACCGTCATCGCGCTCAGTTACGGTGGGCTCCTCGAGGGCTCGGTCCTCATCGAGACCATCTTCGGTTGGCCAGGCATCGGCAACTACCTGTTCTCGTCGCTGTTGGCCGCCGACATGAACGCGGTCTTGGGCGGCACCATCCTCGTCGGAACAGTCTTCGTGCTTCTCAACACGTTCTCGGACCTCCTGTACCGCATCGCCGACCCGCGTTCGCAGGACGGTAAGGCGTGACGGAGGTCGCCGCAGCGCCGACCAGCATGCGTCAAGCGCGGGCGCGCGAGTGGCGGAGCTTCGTGCGCCGCTTCTCCCGCAAGCCGCTGGGCGTAATGGGGTTGGTCATCGTGCTGGCGCTGGTCTTCTGCGCGATCTTCGCCCCGATGCTGGCCACGCACGACCCTTACGCTATCTCCCTGCCCGAGCGCCTGGCTGCCCCGTCGGCGACTTACTGGTTGGGGGCTGACGAGCTCGGGCGCGACATCTACTCCCGCATCATCTACGGCTCCCGCCTGACGCTCTTCATCGTCGTGCTCGTGGTGGTTACCTCCGCGCCGATAGGGCTCCTCATCGGCGTCATCGCCGGTAACTACGGCGGCATGATCGACCGCGTCTTCATGCGCGTCACCGACGTGTTCCTCGCGGTGCCGAAACTCCTCCTCGCGCTCGCGTTCGTAGCCGCGCTCGGGCCCGGCATAGTCAACGCGGCGCTCGCCATAACGCTCACGGCGTGGCCGCCGTACGCGCGCCTGGCGCGGGCGGAGACGCTCCTCATCCGCAACACGGATTACGTGAACGCTGTGCGCCTGGCCGGTGCGTCCGAGTGGCGCATCATGATGCTCCACATCGTGCCCATGTGCACGAGTTCCGTAATCGTGCGCATGACGTTCGACATGGCCGGCATCATCCTCACCGCCGCGGGCTTGGGCTTCATCGGCCTGGGCGCCCAGCCGCCCCTGCCAGAGTGGGGCGCGATGATCTCCACGGGTCGTAAGTTCATCTTCGACCAGTGGTGGGTCGCCACCGCGCCCGGCTTCGCGATCTTCATCGTCAGCCTCGCCTTCAACCTGTTGGGCGACGCGTTACGCGACCTCCTGGACCCGCACCTGAGGCAGAGACGATGAGCGCCGCGCCGCTCGTGAGCATCGAGAACCTGCGGATCGCGTTCGAGCGGGACGCGGGCCCGGTGGAGGCCGTGCGGGGCGTGTCGTTCGAGTTCGGCCGCGAGCGCTTAGGCATCGTCGGCGAGAGCGGCTCAGGTAAGAGCCTGACGGCTAGGGCCCTGATGGGCGTACTGCCGGGGCACGCCCGCTTGAGCGTCGACCGCATGGAGTTCGACGGCATCGACCTGACCCGCGTGAGCACTCGGACCCGGCGCAAACTGCGCGGCGAACGGATGGGAATGATCCTCCAGGACCCGAAGTTCTCGCTGAACCCGGTGCTGCGGGTCGGCACGCAGATCGTGGAGAGCATCCGCATCGGCGACCCGCGCGTGTCCCGCCGGGCCGCGCGGCTGAAGGCGCTCGAGACGCTGGAGGCCGTGCAGATCCGCAACCCGGAGCGCGTCTTCAAGCAGTACCCGCACGAGGTCTCCGGCGGCATGGGTCAGCGCGTGATGATCGCGATGATGGTCGTGCGGCAACCCGCGTTGCTCATCGCCGACGAACCGACCTCCGCGCTGGACGTCACCGTGCAGGACCAGGTGATGTCCATCCTCGACGAGGCAGTAGGTGAGCGCGGCATGGGCTTGATGCTCATCAGTCACGACTTGCGCCTAGTGAGTCGCTTCTGCGACCGCGTCATCATCATGTACGCGGGCCGCGTCCTGGAGACGCTGCCGGCCGGCAAGCTGGCGGAGGCTCAGCACCCGTACACGCGGGGGCTCATCGCGTGCATGCCGAGCGTCGACGGGCCGCCCGGGCGCCTGCCCGTCCTGCGCCGCGACCCCGAGTGGCTCACGTCATGATCGACGTCAGGAACGTGACGGTCCGCTTCGGCGACGCTGTAGCCGTGGCCGACGTCAGCTTGCACGTGCGGCCAGGGGAGAGCTTCGGCCTGGTCGGCGAGAGCGGGTCCGGCAAGTCGACGATACTGCGCACGGCCGTCGGCTTGACGTCGGACTGGTCCGGCGAGATCACAATCGACGGCTACGACGCTAAGTCGACGCCCACGCGCGAGCTGGCGCAGCGCGTGCAGATGGTGTTCCAGGACCCGTACGCCTCCCTGCACCCGCGCTTCACCGTCGGGCGGGCAATAGCCGAGCCGATGCGCATCCAGAAGATGGCAGGCATTGAGGAACGGGTGGACGAGCTGCTCAGGCTGATCGGCTTGGACGCATCGTTCCGGTCGCGCTACCCGCACGAGCTCTCGGGAGGGCAGAGGCAGCGCGTGGCAATCGCGCGCGCGCTCGCACTGCAGCCCAAAGTGTTGCTGCTCGACGAGCCCACCTCGGCGCTTGACGTGTCGGTTCAGGCTGAGATCCTCAACCTGCTCGAAGACCTCCGTGCAGAGCTAGACCTGACGTTCCTCATCGTGAGTCACAACCTGGCGGTCATCTCGCACATGTGCGACCGGCTGATGGTGATGCAAGACTCTCGCGCGGTCGAGGTGCTCACGCGGGAGCAGCTGCGGGCGCGGGAATTCAGCAGTCCTTACACGCGGAAGTTACTAGAGGCTGCCTGAGGCGCTGTTATCCCGCAAGCGACCGTTCGTGTTGCGGACTCTTGCGGGCGGCCAGATAGCGCCCCGTAAGCTCTGTAAATTGGGTGGCTCTGCGACTTTCTCGTGAGAGAAGGGAGCCATCGCTCCTCCAGAATGGGAAGTGGATATTGAAGCGCCCTGGGTTTTGTGGAGGCTCTCCGTTCACGAGAATTTGAGAGAATGGGTCATGCCACGCGAGGGCGAGGGCGATGCCGCCGGCGCGTACCCGAGCTGTGACCTCCACCCCCGGCACGTGCCATACGGAAGACCCGCGCCGCCCGTTCACCCCGCTGGCCTGAGCGCGCGCAGGTAGGTCCAGCGCGTGAGCAGGAAGAACGCGCCCTGGACGGCGGCGAAGAGGCCGATGACCACGAGGGTGTACCGCGTGACGTCCTGCATGAGGAGGCTGCCGAGCGCGTCGAGCGCGAAGCCTGCATGGAGCGCTCCCAGCGCGAAGGGCAACAGGTAGATGACCGCGATCTGGGCGGTGACGACCCGCGCCGACTCGCCCGGCGTGACGCCGAGGCGCCGCAGGCGCCCGTGTAGCCGCCGGTCCTCGCCCAGCTCCGTGAACAGCTTGAAGTAGATGAGGCTGCCGGCCCCGATGAAGAAGAGGAGCGAGACGAACACGCCGGCGAACATCGAGAGCCCGAGCGTCTGCCTGAACTGACGCACACCGAGGAAGCGGGCTTCGACCTCCGGCCGCTGCGCCTCGTCCATGGTCACGCGCTGCAGCTCCGCCTCGAGCCACCTACCGCCGGCACCCTCGGGCCAGTCGTACAGCCACAACGTGGCGGGGGCGTACTCGCGCCCTGCGGTGGGCAGGCGCGCCAGCTCGGAGTCCTGGAGCACGTACCAGTCGCCGAACAGGCTCGGGGGCATGGTGACGGGCGGCGCCACCCGGACGGCAGCCACACCGCCGTCGCCGAGGACCGCCGTTCCGCTATCCATGCGCAGCGACGTGGCGCCGCTCTCGGCCCCGACCTCGAACCCTGCCGCGCTCGCGAAGTCGGCGTAGTCGCTCGCGCCCACCAGTACGAGCCACCCGGCGGCGGCGTCCGGCCCGCGGAACCCCAACTCGTGCACCCGAACGGAAGCCCGGATCGCTGGGGCGACGGCGTTACGGGCGAGGATGGCATCCAGCTCGGACGGACTCAGGCCCGGCCTCTCCGGCGCTCCCTCGATGAACGCCAGCTCTTGGGGGTACATGCCAGCCAGGCCTTCCTCGATGCCGCGGTTGATCACGTAGAACGACCCGGCGGCGGCCAGCACGACGGCGCTCAGGGTCGCGATGGTCGCGAGGAGCCGGGCGTTGTCGCGCACCCGGAAGAGGAGCTGTGACACGACGAGCATGCGCGTCCCCTTCAGATAACCGGCGCGCGCGCCGCGCAACATATGCAGGACCTTCACGCTGCCGTGCGTGAGGAGCAGGAAGGTGCCGAGCACGACGACCGCCACGACAGGCAGGAACGCGACGACGACACCGGCCCCCTCGACGGAAAGAGCGACCGCGTAACCGGCGATCACGAGCGCGGCGCCGAGGATGGCGAGCGCAGCGGAAGCCCGAGGCAAGGCGCGCGGCTTGCGGGCTGCCCGCATGAGCTCGACGACCTCCTGCCGGCCGAGCCTGAAGCTGCCGACGAAGGTGACGAGCTGGAACAGGGCGAAGAAGCTCGCGGCCGTCATCAGGATGGCGTCGGGCACGAAGAGGAACCTGATGGGCTCGCTCAGGTCGAGGACGCGGCTGATGCCTAGCAGGAACAGGCGCGAGAACAGGAGCCCCAGGCAGATGCCCAGGGCGATGGCCGCGAGGGAGAGGATGGTGTTCTCCAACCAGATGAGCCGCCTGAGCTGGCCGCGCGTCGTGCCCATGAGCGTGAGCAACCCGAACTCCTGGTTGCGGGCGCGCAGGAACGCGCCGCTAGAGTAGAGCACGAAGAAGAACGCGAAGACGGCCACCAGCACCTCGCACACGAGGAGCACCACGCGCGTGCCGTCGCCGCCGTAGATGTAGCCGCCCGTCACGTCGGGGTGCATGATGAACTGCGCGTAGACGAAGAACAGGGCGACGGAGAACGTGCTGCTGAGGAAGAAGGCCGCGTAGCGGAGGGCGCTGCCGCGGATGTTGCTAAACGCGAGCTGCCTGAACGTCATCGGCAACGCCTCCCATCACGCTGAGCGTGTCCAGGACCTGTTGGAAGAAAGCCTGGCGGTTGCCGCCCCGCACCAGCTCCCCGAAGCGCCTGCCGTCCTTGATGAACTCGATGCGCTTGCAGAAGCTCGCCGCGAACGGGTCGTGGGTGACCATGACGACCGTGACGCCGTCGTCGTTCAAGCCCTGCAGTATGCGCATGACGTCGAGCGCGCTCTTGGAGTCGAGGTTGCCGGTCAGCTCGTCGGCCAGGACGAGGTCAGGGCCGGCGATGATGGCGCGGGCGATGGCCACGCGCTGCTGCTGGCCGCCGGAGATCTCGTACGGGCGGCGCTCGAGTAGGGCACCGATGCCGAGGCGCTCCGTCACCTCCCGCAGGCGGCGCTCCATCTCGTTCACCTTCACGTTGTCCAGGACGAGCGGCAGGAGGATGTTCTCGCGCACGCTCAAGGAGTCCAGGAGGTTGAACTCCTGGAACACGAAGCCGAGCCGGCGGCGGCGGAAGAGCGCGAGCGCGGTCGGCCGCATGCCGGTCGGATCGGCGCCGGCGATGCGCAGGCTGCCAGCGGTGGGCGAGTCGATGGTGGCGAGCAGGTTCAGCAAGGTCGTCTTGCCGCTCCCGGACGGCCCCATCACGCCGAGGAACTCGCCCGCCTGGATGCGCAGGTCGAAGCCGTCGAGCGCGGTGTGAACCGCGCCGCTGGTGGAGCCGTAGACCTTGGTGAGGCCGACCGCCTCCAGGACGGCCGATCGTTCGTTCGTCGTAGCGCTTGCGGTGCGTGACATCTGAAGCCTTACCTCCCGTTACGGGAGGAGCCTAGCCGCGCGCCGCCGGCGCCTGCCAGCGCCGAACCTTACGCCTGCTCTCGCAACCTTACGGCGTCGTCACCCGCCTGCGGCGACCACGCGTTAGCGACGCGGCGGGCTCCCGTTCGACGTCCTCGCCGAGCACCCCTCAGCGCAACCGGTGGAGTCCCTCCGGTCTCAGCTCGACGGTGAAAGCAGAGCCCTCGCCGACGCGCGACTCCACCGTCAGCTCGTGCCCGAGGCGCCTGCAGACCTCGGCGGCCAGGAAGAGCCCCATGCCGGTCGACGCCTTCGTGCGCCTGCCGTTGGCGCCCGTGAAGAACCTGTCGAAGACGCGCGGCAGGTCCTCAGGGGGGATGCCGAGCCCTTCGTCGACGACGCTCACGCTCGCCGCGCCGCCGCCCGACGCCCTGACGACGACCCGTGCCTTCTGGCCCGCTTCGCTGTACTTCATCGCGTTGGTGAGGAGCTGGCGCAGCACGACCTGCAGCCACTTCGGGTCCGTCTCGACCGCGACGGTGCCCGGCGGAGCCTCGACGCTCGGGAAGACGCCGCTACGGATCCAGGTCCGCCGCAGCTCGTTCACGCTCGCGCGGACGACGTCCACCAAGTCCACTGTCACTGGGTTGAGGTCGAACTCGAAGCGCTCCAGGCGGGAGGCGGTCAGCATCAGGTCGAGGCCACGCCCGAGCTCGTCGACCTCCTCCCCCACGCTCCGCCACTCGCCCTGGGGCTCACGCTGCTGGACCGTCAGCTCCAGCACGGAGAGCGGCGTCTTCATGTGATGCACCCAGAGGTCGACGAACGCCCGATGCTCCTCGGCGCTGCGCCGATGGCGTTGCAGCGCTTCGAGCGCGTCTCGCTGCGAGTTGGCGAGCAGCTCGGCGAGCGCGCGCTGCTCGCGCGACTTCGCCGGCGGGAGCTGGACGAGCTCGAAGCCGCCCAAGGCGCGCTCGTTACCGGCGCGCTCCTCCCCGGCGGAGGGGCCGCGCGCAAGCCGACGCACGACGCCCAGGCTGAACGCGCGGTGCCGCTGGTGATCGACGACCAGGCAGACGGACGCGCTCACGGCGCCGAGCAACAGGATGTACGCGGCGTCGACCAAGCGCAGCGGGGCGACCGCCAGGTGCACGACCAGGAGGAGGAAGATCAGGGCCGCCGAGAAGCCGAGTATGAGCGGCAGGCGGTCGAGTAGGTAGTCGAGGGGCCTCACGCGTCGCTCCCCGGGAGCTGGAGCGCGTAGCCGGAGCCCCGCACGGTCCGGACGGCATCACCGAGGCCGAACTCGGCCAGCTTCTTGCGCAGCCGGTTCACGTTGACCGTGAGCGTGTTGTCGTCTACGAACGCCGCGTCGTCCCATAGCGCCTCCAGGAGCGCCTCCCTGCCGACGACCTTGCCGGTAGCCCTGAGCAAGACCTCGAGGAGCTGACCCTCGTTCCGGCTCAGTTCCACCTGGCGGCCCCCGAAAGCAGCGACCATGCGCAGCGGGTCGAAGGTGAGCCCGGCGGTGGAGGTCACGGTCTGCTCGCCCGCGTGCGCGTACTCGCCGTAGGCACGCCGCAGGGCGCCGCGCACCTTGGCCGTGACGACCTCGAGGTTGAACGGTTTGACGATGTAGTCGTCGCCGCCGTTGTCTATCGCCAGAACCTGGTCCATCCCGCTGGAGCGCGCCGAGATGAAGATCACGGGCGCGTTGGACGCCGTCCTGATCTGGCGGCACCAGTAGAAGCCGTCGTACCAGGGCAGGTTCACGTCGAGGAGCACCAGGCCGGCGCCGGAGGCAAGGAACTCGTTCTTGAGGTCGTCGAAACGCCGCGCGATGACGACCTCGTAGCCGTAGCGCTCCAGGTGCGCGGCCAGCATGGTGGCTAGCTTCGGTTCGTCCTCGACAAGGTAGATACGGTGCATGGCGTCTGCGGGCTCGCTCTGGGTCATGAGGTTACAGCGTGGCGTGCGCCGTGGCCTCTTGGGGTCGACGTACTACCATCAACTTCGAAACACCGCGTCCACCTGGTGTCGACCGGAGGTGTATAGAGGCTAGGGTCGCTTCTCACAACGGTTACTAGCCGTGAAGCCTGACTTGCATCGCGGACGGCTTTGGCTTACTTTGGGGGAAGCGCAAGTTGGCGCGCGCCCCAAAGGATGCGGTGGTGGACTCAAACGACGCACTCGACAAAATCGTTGCAGGTACACGCGCCGACAAACACGAGCACCAAGGCCTTGATTTCAAGCGTCAGGGCCGCTCTCGCGAGGAGACCGCCTCAATACTAGCGGCCACTGCCGCATGCTTCGCTAACGCCGCAGGAGGCAAGATAGTCGTAGGAGTTAAAGACGACGAGCGCGGTATCGGAGCCCTCGTAGGAACTGATTTGGAGCCAGCTTGGGTAAGGCAGCGCATATATCAGAAGACGAAACCTGGCCTCGACGTCATCGTCAAAGAGTTCATATACAGAGGCACGCGTCTTCTGGAGATCACTGTTCAGGAGGGCCTAGACGTGTACTTGGCCGACGGCCAGGCCCCAAAGCGCCGACTCGAAGACACATGTGTTCCCATGTCAACAGGCGAGCTAGCTCGCTTGCACGAAGAGCGCAGAGGAACGGACTGGAGTGAGGGCGAAAGCGGAAGGCCCATTGAGGATGTCGACGACGCCGCAGAGTTGCTCCTCAGATCGATGCTCCGTACCTCCCCCTCAAACCCTAGAGACGTTAGCGGTACAGCCCTGTCCGACCTGCTAACGTTGCTAGCGCTTTCAACCTCGTCGGGCACTCTGACGCGCGCTGGAGAGCTTCTCTTGTGTCGACCCAAGACCGGCGACCAAACCGAACTCTTGGTGTATCAGTACAGGGAAACGGCCGGCGGCGAGGTCAAGGCGGGGCGTCGCTGGCAAACTCCACT
This sequence comes from Deinococcota bacterium, assembly GCA_963170125.1. GTDB lineage: Bacteria > Deinococcota > Deinococci > Deinococcales > Trueperaceae > JAAYYF01. The sequence goes on from CAUJFI010000172.1 coordinate 21,113, forward strand.
ACTCGTTGCATTCACCGAAACCCTCTCGACCATCGAAGCAAGAATCGGCACGACCCCGGTTAGTCTTCCAAGTGGTCAGCAGTTGCAGATTCAAGACTACCCGGTGGTTGCGGTGAGGGAGGCAATAGCTAACGCGCTGACTCACGGTGACCATAGGGATCGACAACCGGTGTACGTGGAACACTCCCCCCAACTCCTTGACGTGAGGTCGCCGGGGCCACTTGTTTCAGGGATATCCCCTGCGAACATCCTCACGCACCCGCCCAAGCCTAGGTTCCCGAAGCTCGCAGAAGCCATGCGTGCGTGCGGGCTGGCGGAACGCTGGGGTCAGGGCATAGACCGAATGTACAAGGAGATGATTCGAAGTGGCCGAAGCGTACCAATAGTTGAAGTCGCCGCGGGAGATCAGCCCGAGACAACGGTCCGCTTCCTGGGCGGGCCTCCAAACTCACGCATCACGAAGTTCATTTCAACCCTGCCGGCAAACGAGCAAGATGACACCGATACTCTGCTCGTGGTTGCTACCCTTGCCAGCCGGCGGACCGTCAACGCGAAACAGCTTGCCGGCACGATTCAACGCGGTCCTGAAGCGGCCCAAGCCGTGCTGATGCGACTCGCGCAAGGATCGGCACAACTCCTCGAACCAACGCCGAGAACCCATGGGCGCAAGCATCCGGACTACCGCCTGAGGAGCGAAGCCGTGGCGGCGCTTGGGCCGGCGTTGGCCTATCAATCGAGACCCCAGGCTGACATCGACCGCAAGGTAAGAGACCACGTACGCGAGTACGGCACTATTAACAGTGCGGCCGTACAACGGATGTTGGACGTCGATGTGTATGCGGCTCGAGATGTCCTTAGGAAGCTAGTGAATCGGAAGATCCTCGTCAGGACATCGGAGCAGCGTCGCGGCACCGCTGTGAAGTACGGCCCTGGCGCACGGTTCCCCTCAACACCCCGGAAATCGGCCCTCGCTACTACGTCGGCAGTGGCTCCCCTGTTCGATTCCACAAACGTCGAAGAAGGACCTGTGGAGTAAGCCTGTTACGAATGAGCGTCTTACTTATGGGTGGTGCCGGGCACATATGCGCCGGACAGGAACTAGCAGCGGCATGGTCTGCACCGCCTTCATTGAGCACGGAGTAGTAAGCGCATCCTCACCACTGCGTCCAGCAAAGCAACCGGACTCTCCGCCGACGCGCTCACTCACCACATCGATAAGGGGAACCGGAACGTCGCCTTCGCACTCTCAACGCGCCTGCACGACCTTGGCATCGCGGCACCTTGAGGTCGTCGAAGCGCCGCGCCAGGACGACCTCGTAGCCGTAGCGCTCCAGGTGCGCGGCCAGCATGGGTTCGTCTTCGACAAGGCAAATCCTGTGCATGGCGTCTGCGGGCTCGCTCGAGCTCATTACGTTAAGAACCTCTCATGCGCCCATTCCCCGTAGAGCCGATTATTGACCATGCACCTCGAACCGTCGCCCTCGGTCGACGCCGACCTGCACCTCGCCAACCGCCTCACTTGGGGGGCAAGGCCTCGCGACCTCGAGCGCGTGCGCGAGCTCGGTGAGGCCGGCTACGTGGAGTGGCAGCTCGACCACGCGGCCGTAGCCGACCCCATCGTCGACCGCTTCCTGACCGAGCATCCCGTGCTCCTCGAGGACGTGCGCGGGCTGCGCCGCGCCCTGGACGAGGATTACGGCGCCGTCTACCACCAGGTCATCTGGGGGCGCCTGTTCCGGGCCGTGTACAGCGAGCGCCAACTCTTCGAGAAGATGGTCGAGTTCTGGACCGACCACTTCAACGTGCCACTGCCCGACTTGGTCCCCGAGAAGGTCGTCGACGACCGGGAGGTGGCAAGGAGCCACGCCCTCGGGCGCTTCCGCGACCTCCTCATCGCCTCGGCGCGCAGCCCTGGCATGCTCATCTACCTGGACAACACCTTCAGCAACCGCGACCACCCGAACGAGAACTACGCCCGGGAGGTCATGGAGCTGCACACGCTCGGCGTCGACGGCGGCTACACGCAGCAGGACGTCGTCGAGGTGGCGCGCTGCTTCACCGGTTGGACGTTGGATCAGGAGTGGCGCGGCGCCTTCGTCTTCGACCGCAACCGTCACGACGACGGGGAGAAGGTCGTGCTCGGCCATAGGATCGCCGGCGGGCGCGGCATCGAGGACGGTCTGCAAGTCCTCGACATCCTCGCCACCCATCCGTCGACGGCGCGGTTCGTGAGCGGGAAGCTGTGCCGGCGTTTCGTCTCGGACGATCCGCCGGAGGAGCTCGTCGCCGCCGTCACGGCCACCTTCCTGGCGACCGACGGCGACATCCGGGCCGTGCTGCGCACGCTCTTCACGTCGGAGGGCTTCCGTGCCGCCCGGGGCACCAAGTTCCGCCGCCCCATGGAGGCCCTCGTCGCGATGCTGCGGGCGCTGAGCCCCGGCGTGGAGGTGCGCGACCAGTGGGCCGTCACCTGGACACTGGAGCGGATGGGCCACCTCCCATACAACTGGTTCCCCCCGAACGGCTACCCCGGCAGCGCTGACCCGTGGTTCAACGTCAACGGCCTCCTCCAGCGCTGGAACGCCGCGATGGTGCTGGCGTACGCCAGTCAAGGGTGGACGGACGGGGCCATCACCCTGGACCTGAGCGCCGTGATCCCTGACGCCGCCACGATCGGGGAGCTCGTCGACGCCACGTGGTTGCGGTTGGTCGGCCAGGCACTCGACCGAGGCACGCGCACGACGCTCCTGGCCGCGCTCGGCGACCCGCGCCCCACCCAGCGTGTGACGCAGGAGTTCCGCGATGAGCGTCTGCCTTCCCTCGTAGGCCTGGTGTTGGCATCCCCCGCGTTCCAACTCACCTGAGCCCTCAGGACTCGAGGAGATCCCATGTCCCGTCGCATCATCACGCCGCCGCCCGCCGCCCACGCCTCCGGCTGCACCGAGTACCGCACCTTCGAGCAGCGCGGCGTCAGCCGCCGCACCTTCCTGAAGGGCATGGTCGGGACCGGCGCGCTGCTCCTCTCCAGACCGCTCTTCCCGAACCTGCCGTTCGTGGCGTTCGCCCAGACGCCGCGCGAGGTCGACACCCTGGTCGTCGTCTTCCTGCGGGGCGGCATGGACAGCCTGGCGGCCATCGTCCCCGTCGGCGAGGGCGCCGCCTTCTACGACCGGCGGTCGCAGACCGCCGTGCCCGAGGGTCGGGTGCTCGACCTCGACGGCTTCTTCGGCTTCCACCCCGCGTTGGGGCGTCTGCAGGACGTCTACCGCGCCGGTCACCTCGCCGTCGTCCACGCCGCCGGTTCGCCCGACCCGTCGCGCTCGCACTTCGACGCCATGGAGTACATGGAGCGCGGCACGCCGGGAGTGCGCGTCACGGAGACCGGCTGGCTCACGCGCCACCTGCAGTCCGTCCCGTGGACGAACGACTCGCCCTTCCGGGCGGTGGCAATGGGCACGCTTCTGCCGTCGTCCCTGCAGGGGCCGCAGGCGTCCCTAGCGCTCGAGTCGTTGGACGGTTTCGAGCTGAGCGTCCCCGATCACCTCAGGCCCGAGCTCGAGGGCGGACTGCGCGAGCTCTACCGGAGCGTCGGGGCGGGCTCGGCGTTCGAGCGTGAGGCCGAGAGCGTGTTCAGCACGATGCGCGACCTCAGGCGCATCGCGGCGGACGGCGGCTTGGAGCGGGGCAACTCGGGCTCGCTCGGGTACCCGGAGACGAGCTTCGGGGAGGCGCTCAGGCAAGTGGCCCAGCTCATCCGCGCGGACGTCGGCCTTGAGGTCGCATGCGTCGACCTCGGCGGCTGGGACACCCACGAGGAGCAGGGCGGCGTAGAGGGCCAGTTCGCCGACCTGCTCGCGGAACTGGGTGCCGGGCTCGCAGCCTTCTACGAGGACGTGGCGGATCGCTCCAACCGCCTGACGGTCGTGACCATGAGCGAGTTCGGTCGCAAGCTGGAGGAGAACGCCAGTGGCGGGACCGACCACGGGCGGGGCGGTTCCATGCTCGTCATGGGCGGGGGCGTGCGCGGCGGGGTCCACACGGTATGGCCGTCGCTGGCGCCCGGGGCCCTCGACGACGGCGACCTGGCCATCACGACCGACTTCCGCGACGTGCTCTCGGAGATCCTCGTGCAGCGCCTGCAGAACCCTTCAGTAGAGAGCGTCTTCCCCGGCTACCGGGCGAACTACCGCGGCATCGTGCGGCCGGGGGCGTGATGGGCGGCCCCCGGCATGACGAGCCCGGCGCTAGACGAACCGGCGTCATGTCGCGGATGACCGTCGCGCGGCTCGCCACGAGCCTCTGTGCGCTGGTCGCGCTATGGCTCGGTGCCGTGACGGTCGCACAGGACGGCAGCGCAGACGCGCAGCGCGCCATCGCCATCGCGGCCGGCCAGCCGATGTTCGCCACCGGCCTGGCCGAGCACGCCGGCTGGACGGCGAGCGCGTACGGCTCCCAGGACCGCTACGGGCTCTGGCGTGTCGACTTCTTCGCGGCGGACGGTTCTCCGCTCGGCTGGGCGCAGGTCAGGCTCGCCGACGAGCGCGTGTTCGCCTGGGATTCGAGTTTCGGTATCGCCGACGAGTCCTACGAAGCGCTCCAGGAAGTGCTACTCGGCTTCCTGCGCAACGACAGCGAGTTCAGCGCTTTCGCGGGCGATGTGGACGACAACGACTGGACCTGGGTCGGCTACGACGACTCTCGTGACACGTGGACCGTGTACGTGGAGCGGGGCCCTGAGTCACTCGTCGTCACCCTGCGCTCGGCCAACGAGTGGGCACGCTCGCTCGAGGACCTGCGCGTCGTCGAGATCGAGGTCCCGGCGCTCGTCTCGGTGGACGAATGGCGGTCCATGCGGGGCTCGGCCGCCGCGGCCCTCGCCTTCACGGACGCGCGCGTGGCGGCGGCCGTGCGCGGGCTCGACGGCTGGGTCTCCGAGGCGGAGCAGATCGGGGAGTCCGTCTGGCTCGTGCGCTTCCGTTGGGAAGGGCAGACCCTGGCCGAAGCCGAGGTGGACCTGGCGCTGGCGTCCGTAGCGCTCAGGTAGCCCCGCGCTGTCGGCTCGCGGAGTCGCGGCGTCGGCAGGTGACCGGCCGTGGACGCCGACGCGCCGCGCAGGACACGTGACCATCAAACCCCTAGGGGTATGCTGCGCCCATGGCTTCCAGAGAGATCACCGCCACCAACTTCAACGAGACCATCGCTGGCAACGACATCGTCTTCCTCGACTTCTGGGCGTCGTGGTGCGGCCCGTGCCGCGCGTTCGCGCCCGTGTTCGAGAAGGCTTCCGAGACCCATCAGGACGTGGTGTTCGGCAAGGTCGACACCGAGGCACAGCAGGAGCTCGCCGCCGCCTTCCGCATCATGTCCATCCCGACCCTGATGGCCTTCAGGGAGAACGTGCTCGTGTTCGCCCAGCCGGGAGCGCTGAACGGCGCGCAGCTCGAGCAGGTCATCACGGCCGTGCGCGGCCTGAACATGGCGGAAGTCCACGCGGAAGTGGCCGCCCAGGCCGAGAAGTCGGAGGCCGCCGCAGGGGCGAGCGCGTGAGCGCGAGGGACCCCGAGGCGCGGCTCAGGATCGTCCACCGGCTCCGACGCGCGCAGGGGCAGTTGGCCGCCGTCATAGCGGCGGTGGACGAGGGCAAGCCGTGCCGCGACGTCGTAACCCAGCTCGCCGCCGTGTCCAAGGCGCTCGACCGCGCCGGGGTCGTGTTGATCAGCAATGCCATGCAGGAGTGTCTGGCTGGGCCGGAGGCTCCGGACCAGGGTGACAAGCTCACGCTCGACGAGTTCGAGAAGCTGTTCTTGATGTTGGCTTGACGTAGCGGCGGCGGATCGCCCGCTTCCGGTTCACCGCGGCCCCTGGCCGGCGACGACCCGGTGCTACGCTCCCAGCATGAGCGACGTCGCCGTTGCCACGGCCAACGAACTGCATAGCAACGTCACCGACGAGAACATAGCCATCCTCGTCGAGCGCTTCTACGCCGCGGTGCAGAAGCATCCGACCCTCGGACCCGTCTTCAACCCGCGTCTGGAAGGGCGCTGGGACCGGCACATGTCCCAGATGAAGGACTTCTGGTCGAGCGTGCTGCTCAGGAGCGGACGCTACAGCGGTTACCCGCTAGGCGCGCACATCGGCGTTCCCGGCATGGCGCCCGAGCGTTTCGACGATTGGCTGGTGCTGTTCCGGCAGACGCTCGACGGGCTCTACGAGCCGCCCTACGCCGACGCCATCTACGCCATGGCGCAGCAGTTCGCGCAACGGTTCTCGGGGGCGCTCTTCGGGCAGGAGCGGTAGCGCGTGGAGTCAAGCCATCTCCGGCTCCCCTCGATCGTAGTTGCCTGCAATCGTACTTGTATGCAAGTATGGTTGCAGGCATGGTCGGACGCTACCTAGACCCAGAAGCGCTGGTAGACCGCGAGTTGGAAGCCGCGGAACTGCGAGCGTTGCTGAGCGCTGGCGCGCCGAAATTGGCTCTGCTCACGGGGCGCAGGCGCGTTGGGAAGACCTGGTTACTGACCCACATCTGGCCACCGAACCAGTGCTTCTTGTTCACCGCGTCACGAACTTCCCCCGAGCTCAACCGCCGGCAGTTGCTCGCGGACCTGGAGCGCTTCACGGGTCAGGACCTCCCCGCCGAGGACTTCCCCACTTGGCGGACCGTGTTCAATCTGCTGCTGGACCTGAAGACGAGCGAGCCGCTCGCGGTCGTGCTGGACGAGTTCCAGTACCTCGCCGAAGATGACACCGGGCTCGCTAGGGTGGCCTCCGAGCTGAACGCCGCCTGGGAGCGACCGCGACCGCCGAAACCGTTCCTGATGGTCCTTGCAGGATCGGCCGTCGGGACGATGCGTGGCCTAGCAGCGGGAGGCGCACCGCTCTATGGGCGCTTCAACTGGCAGCACCAACTAGCCCCACTCGATTACTGGTATGCAGGCGAGCTAGCCCCATATGAAGCCCTGCGCGACCGAGCGACCGTGTACGGCGTGTTCGGCGGCACGCCGCGCTACCTCTCCACCCTAGCGACCTCCGAGCCGCTGGAGAGCAACATCATCAGGCAGCTGCTATCCCCGCGAGGTGAGGTCCGGCTGTTGGTCGAAACGGCGTTGGATCAGGAAGAGGGCCTGAGGGACGTATCTACTTACAACGCCATCCTGCGCGCCGTAGCCCGCGGCGCCACCTTGCGCAACGAGATCGCGCAGCAAGCCGGGTTGACGAACGACACGGGGCTACGCGACAAGCTCGACAGGCTGGTGGGGCTCGGCTACTTGAGGTCCAGCAGGAACATCGGAGCCAAGGTCAACAGCCCTGTCCGTTACGGCGTCAACGACCCTGCCCTGCGCTTCTATCAACGCTTCGTGCAACCTAACAGTTCCGCGCTCGAACGCGAGGATCCGGCGCTCGTCTGGGCGGAAGCCATCCGTAACTCGCTCCCGAGCTACATGGGCTTCGAGTTCGAGTCCATCGTCAGGCAGGCGTACGGTCGCCTCGGCCTGGCGCACGAGTTGCCCATCGTGAAGGAGTGGGGGACTTGGCAAGGGATGGACCGCGCTGGTCGCGGGCTCGAGATCGATGTCGTCGCCCCCCTCCTAAGCTCTGGAACGCTGACCGGCAGCATCAAGTGGAACGAGACGCCGATCGGCGCCGACGTCCATTACGCCCATCTGGACATGCTTACGCGAGCGGCGCACGCCGGTCAGGCGTGGGCCCACTCGGCGCTGGAGGAAGGCTCCCCGCTGCTGTACGCGGCGGCAGGCGGGTTCGATCCAAGCTTCGCCAAGTATGCCAAGGGCAGTGGCAAGCGCGTCATCCTCTGGACCCTCGAAGACCTCTACGCACCCGCTTGACCCGGGGAGCGTAGCTGTCGACCCTCCGTTACCGCAGCGATCGTCAAGCGAGTATGCACCTAGGCAACCGCCTCCCTGCTCCCCCGCCGCAGCCCCCGCCTGCGACCGGAAGCCACGAGCACCGACCCCACGAGCACGATGGCGGCGGCGATGCCCCACACCCAAGGCCACGCGAGCACCCCGAGGACGAGCGGCAGCAGGCGGTCACCGTTGACGTAGAGCGTCTTGGCGGCGAACACCATGAGCGGCTGCCTGGCCAGAAGCGCCTTGCCGCCGCGTTCCAACGCGAGTTGGATGCCGGCCGGACCCCTCAGCGCCGCCTGAGCGTAGAGCCCATCGTCCGCCAGGCGCGCGACGCCTTTCCCGCCCCACTTGAGCCCGAGGAGCGGGTTCGGGGCGGCCTCGACGAAGCGGGCGATCGCGGCGAGGTCGTCGGCATCGTCCGCGTACGCCAGGGCCTTGGTGGCCCGGCCGATGGGGAGCTTCCGCCCGATGCGGCCGGCGTCGCCGAGCATGCCGGCGAGCGGCTTCCACGCCCGCTCGCCCGCCAGCTTCACCACGCTCCTGGCGAGGGGCTCGCCGATGGAGCCGGCCCGCCGCGCCGACTTGAACAGCGAGGCGCCCGCTCCGATCTGCGGCGTGAAGGTGAGCGCCACGCCGGCGGCGGACAAGGCCACGAGCACCGGGTCGGTCTGCCCGCCCTGGATCCACGTGACGCCCTGCCTGATCAGGTCGCGGACGTCGCCCAGGACGACGAGGTCGCTGGCCATGGCGCAACCGATGCCGTAGCCGTCCTCGCCGCGCCCCGTCCAGATGCCTTGCGCGCACCGCCCGACCACGGCGCCGAACCGGTTCCACTCCGCCCGCGCCGCCACCGCCTCCTGGTCGCAACCGCCGGCCTCCGCCAGCTCCAGCGCGTCCTGAGGACGCCCGTCTTGGAGGGCGGCACCGGCCTCGGCGCAGTACGGGTACAGGGGGAGCGCCTCGAGGTACGGGCCGCCGCTGACGAGCCAGAGCTTGCCGACCACGAGCGCGGCGGCGACTGCCACCAGCACCGCGCCGAACAGTCTCCTGAGGAAGCGCCGCATCGCTTGAGACTACTGCTCTTCCGGCCCGGCCTGGTGTGCGCGGGATGGAGCTGCGCTTGCGGGCCTGGACCCCCGCACCGCGGGTATCCTGCGAACCGTGACCGACATCCCGGACCTGGGTCTTCACGACGCGGTCCTGTTCGACCTCGACGGCGTGCTCACGCCGACGGCCGAGGTGCACCGGGCGGCGTGGCGCGAGCTGTTCGCGCCCTACCTCGCGAGCCGCGGTGCGGCGCCATATCAGGAGAGCGACTACTTAGAGCACCTTGACGGCCGCCAGCGCTACGACGGCGTCGCGGCGCTCCTCGCCTCCAGGGGGTTGAGCTTGCCGAGGGGAGCGCCGGAGGACCCGCCCGAGGCCGAGACCGTGTGCGGTCTTGGGAACCGCAAGAACGCGGCGTTCCAGCGGGTGCTCGACGAGGAAGGCGTGGTGCCCTTCCCCGGGGCGGTCGCGCTCGTCGATGCCTTGATCGCCGCCGGCGTGACGGTGGCCGTGGTGTCCGGATCGCGTAACGCGCGAACGGTGCTCGCGGCGGCCGGGCTCACCGAGCGTTTCCCGCTCGTGGTGGGCGGGATCGAGGCGGCGGAGCTCTCGCTCGCCTCGAAGCCGGCGCCCGACGCTTTCCTGCACGCCGCCGCCGTCCTCGGCGTCGAGCCGGCGCACACCGTCGTGATCGAGGACGCCATCTCGGGCGTGGCGGCAGGCCGGGCCGGCGGCTTCGGCCTCGTCGTCGGCGTGGGCGGCGGCGGCGCGGCGGGCAGCGGGGTAGGCACGGGTGCCTCCGCTGCCGCACTCCGTGAGGCCGGCGCCGACATCGTGGTGGCGGACCTCGCTCCCCTCGCCGAGCGGGTGACCGGCGGGGGCGTCGACCGTGAGCGTTGGCCGGCGCACGAGTGGCGCCTCGTCGAGAAGCGGCCGCTCGCCGGAGTCGACGGCGTCGGCGAGACGCTGTTCGCCCTCGGCAACGGCTACCTCGGTCTGCGCGGCAACTCCGAGGAGGGCGGACCGGCGCACGAACACGGCACCTTCATCAACGGCTTCTTCGAGGCCTGGGAGATCGAGTATCCGGAGGCGGCGTACGGCTTCGCGACGGCCGGTCAGACGATCGTCAACGTGCCGGACGCCAAGACGATCCGCCTGAGTGCCGATGGCGAGCGCCTCGATCTTGCTACCGCCGACTTGGAGGAGTACGAGCGCAGCCTCGACCTAAGTTCCGGGACGCTGCGGCGGCGCCTCGTCTGGCGGACCGCCGCCGGCAGGCGCCTGGAGGTCGCCTCCACCAGGCTCGTGTCGTTCACGCGCCGCAACCTGGCGCTCATCACCTACCGGGTCACGCCGCTGGACGCGCCCGCGCACGTGGAGCTCGAGTCGCTACTCGTGAACCGGCAGGACGGCGAGGGGGAGTTCGCCGCGCGCCGCCGGGCCGCGGGCCTCGACCCCCGTAGGAGCGACGAGCTCGCGGGCCGCGTGCTCGTGCCGACGGCCCAGACGCTCGGAGGGGACCGCGTCGGCCTCGCGTTCGAGACGCGCCGGTCGCGGTTGGGGGTAGCGGCGTTGGTCGAGCACACGCCGGCGGGCGAGACGACCGTCCACCCTGACCGAAGCGTGACCCGGTTCGCTTTCGACCTACCGGCGGGCGAGAGCGTGACCGTCGTGAAGAAGGCCGTCTACCTGGACGGCGTGGGGCTCGGCGGCGACGAGCTGCTGTCGGCTGCTGGCCGGCTCATGGACGAGGTGCCGGGAGCGGAGGCCGTCGCCGCGGAGCAGCGGGCCTGGTGCGCCGAGTTCTGGGCGCGCGCCGACGTCCGGGTGCGTACAGGGCCCTCGGCGGAACGAGGCGACGACGGCCACGGGACGCGGGCCCCGGATGACGCCGCAGCTGTACCGGCTACCACGACCGAACCGGGCCGCGCGCCGAGCCGGGCCTCCGCCGCGCAGCCGGCACTTCAGCAGGCCATCCGGTGGAACGTCTTCCAGCTCGCCCAGGCCGCGGCGCGCGCGGACGGGCGGGGCGTGAGCGCGAAGGGCGTGAGCGGCAGCGGCTACTCGGGGCACTACTTCTGGGACACGGAGGTCTTCGTCCTCCCGTTCCTGGCGTACGCCATGCCCGCGGCCGCGCGCTCGACGCTGGAACTGCGCCACGCGCTGCTCCCCGCCGCCCGCCGCCGCGCCGCGGTCATGAGCCTGGCCGGCGCCCTCTTCGCCTGGCGCACCATCGACGGGGAGGAAGCTTCCGCCTACTACCCGGCCGGGACGGCGCAGTACCACATCGACGCCGACGTCGCTTACGCCTTGCTCCATTACGCCAGCGTCACCGGGGACGAGGAGTTCCTGCTTGGGCCGGGCGCGGAGATCCTCGTCGAGACGGCCCGCATGTGGCGCTCGCTCGGTTTCTTCTCCGAACGCGACGGACGCTTCCACCTCCACTCCGTGACCGGCCCGGACGAGTACAGCGCCGTAGTGAACGACAACTTCTACACGAACGCCATGGCGCGGCTCAACCTGGAGCGTGCAGCGGCCGCGGTCGACCGAAGGCCCGGCCTGCTCGGCACGACGCCGGCCGAGGTCGGCGAGTGGCGCAGGGCCGCCGCCGCGATGGCCCTGCCGTTCGACGAGCGGCTCGGCGTCAACGCCCAGGACGCCGAGTTCTTGAGCCGGCAGCGCTGGGACCTCGCGGCCACCCCGCGCGAGAAGCGCCCGCTCCTGCTCCACTACCACCCGTTGGTCATCTACCGGCACCAGGTCCTCAAGCAGACGGACCTCGTGCTGGCCGAGTTCCTCCTGAGCAGCCGCTTCTCGGCCGAGCAGAAGCGCCGGGACTTCGAGTACTACGACCCGCTGACGACGGGCGACTCGACCCTATCGGCCGCCGTGCAGTCGATCATGGCCGCCGAGGTCGGCTACCAGCGGCGCGCCTACCGCCACTTCAGGCGGATGCTATGGACGGACCTGGCGAACCTGCACGCGAACACGGCGGACGGCGTCCACGTGGCCGCGATGGGCGGGACCTGGTTGGCGCTCGTGTGCGGCTTCGGCGGCCTGCGCGACGACGCGGGCGAGTTGCGCTTCGACCCGCGCCTGCCGGCGGGGTGGAGCACGCTCGAGTTCAGGCTGGGGTGGCGCGGCTCGCTGTTTCACGTGAAACTCTCACGCGCGGCCGTTCGCTTCCAGCTCCTGGAGGGCAGACCCGTGCGGTTGTGGGTGCGTGGCGAGGCTGTCCTCGTGGGCGGCGACGTGAGGGTGGCACTCCCGGATCAAGGACCGGCGCTCGACTAGCGTCGGTTCACGTCCCTCCGGCGAGCGACGTGACGCGCCGGGTGAGCACGTAGTGGCCGTGCCGTTAGCCCAGTTGGCAACGCGCGACAGCCCGTTCGGGCCCTAGGACTCTCACCAGTGGCGCCCCAAGCGCCTAGGTCATCCTCTCCAGCAAGGCGTCCAACGCTGCGTAGCTCTGGGCCATCCCCGCCTCGGCTCCGGCCACGGCCATGCCGTCGCGCTCCTCCTGGTTGAAGAAGTGCGAGGTGGCCAAGATCTTCGTGGCGCGCCCGCCGTTCTCGTCGCTGAGCTCCACGGTGTCGATGCTGGGGTGACCCGGTATGCCGTCCCACTCGAACGTCTGCGAGATGAGCGTCTTCGGCTCGATCTCGCGGAAGCGGCCCTCGAAGCCGTCCGAGCCGCCTTCGTGATGCTCGACGAAGCGCCAGTGGCCACCCTTCCTGAACTCGAACTTCTCGATGTCCACACTGTTGCCGCGGCCCCACCACTGCGCCACCAGCTCGGGCTCGGAGTAGGCGCGCCACACGAGGTCGCGCGGGGCGTCGAAGACGCGCTCCACGCGGATGGTGCGCTCGTCGATGATCGTGGCCGTGTGCTTGTAGCTCTTTCCTTGCGCGGTCATGACTCCTCCTTCAGGCGGTCCAGCAACTTGGCGAGATGGTCGAAGCGCTCCTCGAGCGTGCGCCGGTAACCCTCGAGCCACGCGGCCTCGCGCTCCAGCCGGCGCGGTCCGAGCGTGCAGACGCGCGCCCTGCCCTGCTTGCGGGTGCTGACGAGCCCGACGTCTTCCAGAACCCTGACGTGCTTCCTCGCTCCCGAGAGCGAGATGCCGGCCCGGTCCGCGAGTTCGGTGATGGTCGCATCGGCACGACCCAACCTCTCGAGGAACGCGATGCGGGTCGGGTCCGCCAGGGCGGCGAACGTCTCGTGGATGGGGGCTTGGGGTTGATACTGAACCATTCGGTTCAGTATTCGGACGGTGGCAGGGCTTGTCAAGGAGCCGCGGCCGGCCCGGCCTCAGCCCAGAACCGTGGGGGAGCGCTCCGCACTGACGTCCCCGCGCCGATTGACGCACCTCCTTCTACAGCGAGCTGTCCTTCACACGACGTTCACACCGCGAACCCCCGGCCTTCATGGGCCCCGCCCTAACCTCGCTCCAGACCAGGGGCCGAGCGGCCCGACTGGCGGAAGGAGTTGATCGTCGATGGCGTACGCATTCGGATTCGGCCACGGAGCCGGCTTGGGGTTCGGGCTGGGGTTCTTGAACCTCGTCGGCACCCTGCTGTTCTTCCTCTTCATCGTGTTCCTCATCAAGACGGTGGTGCGCGGTGGCTGGCGCGGGGGGTGGCCCGGCAGGCGCTGGGAACGCGCCGAAGACGAGGCCCCTGGGTTCAGGTGGGGACCGTCGGACGCACGGTTCCGAGCGTCCGACGCGCGCGGGCCCGGGCATGACCAGGCTTGGCAGACGGCTCGCGAGCGCCTGGCCAACGGCGAGGTGACCCCGCAGGAGTTCGAGACCCTGAAGCGCGGCCTCGCGCACTACGGCGAGGGCCGGCCCCGGTTCGACAAGGCGCTGAACATGGCGCGCATGCGCTTCGCGAAGGGTGAGATCGGACTCGAAGACCTCGAGGCGATCAAGCGGGCGCTGGCACAGGCCTAGCCGACACGGGACCGGGTCGAGCATCTCAGCGGCCAGCGCCGAGATGCTCGACCCGCCACGCCGCGCGGCCGGCACACCCTTGGGAGCCCCGTCGGGTGCGGCTAGAGTGGAGACGATGGCAACGGGCACGGTGCTCATCATCGAAGACGAGCGCAACCTGGTGGGCATCCTCACCGATTACCTCAAGGGCGAGGGTTACCGGGTCGAGAGCGCGTTCGACGGCGCGCGTGGGCTCGAGCTGTGGCGAGCCGCGCGCCCCGACCTGGTCCTCCTCGACCTGATGCTCCCCGGCGTGGACGGGCTCGAGGTCGCCCGGCGCATCCGCGGCGAATCGTCCGTGCCCATCATCATGCTGACCGCCCGCGACGCGGAGGTCGACAAGCTCGTCGGCCTCGGCATCGGCGCGGACGACTACGTCGTCAAGCCGTACAGCCCGCGCGAGGTCGTGGCGCGCGTCAAGGCCGTGCTGCGTCGAGCGTCCGGCACCATGGCCGCCCCTGACCGGTTCACGGTAGGCGAGCTGAGTGTCGACCTCGGTGCCTACGTGGTCGAGTGCGCCGGCGAGCGGCTCGACCTCACGACGAGTGAGCTCCGCCTGCTGGCCGAGCTCGCGCGCGAACCGGGCCGCGTGAAGCGCAGGGCGGAGCTGCTCGCGAGCATGGGTGCCAGGGAGAGCTTCGCCGACGAACGTGCCGTCGACGCGCACGTCAAGAACCTCCGCCGCAAGCTCGGAACGTGCGGCGAGATGGTCGAGACCGTCAGGGGCGTCGGCTATCGCCTGCGAGATCGGCGGTGAGCCGCCAACGCCCTCCCGGCCCCCCGTGGGACGAGTGGCACGCCGGAACCGGCTGGGGCCGACGCCACCCTGGGCAGCGGTGGCCGAGGCATCACCCCGGCTGGCGAGCGCACCGGCGTCACTGGGGCCTGCGCCGCCGCCTCACAGTGACGTTCGCGTTCGTGGCGCTCGCCGCCGTGGCGCTCACCGCCTGGCTCACCCTCGGGGCCGTGCTCAACGCGCAACGCGACCTGTTCGCGCAGACGCCGGCGAGCGAGCCGGGTTTCCAAGACCGGTCCGCCGACCACACGACGGGTGGTGGCCCCCCCGGTACGGCCCGCAACGCTTTCCGCACGGTGGCTCGCACCGCCATGCTGGCCGGCTTCCTGGCCTTCCTACTGGCAACGACCATGGCAGGGTTCCTGACGCGCCGCCTGACCCGGCCGCTGGTGGCGCTCGAACGGGGTGCCCGGCGCCTCGCCGCCGGCGAGCCCGGGTTGAGGCTCGCCCTACCGCCCGATCATGACGAGCTCCGCAGCCTCACCGGAGCGTTCAACGCCCTCGTAGGCGGCCTGGAGCGGCAGGAGGAGTGGCGGCGCGGCATGGTCGCGGACATAGCCCACGACCTTCGCACCCCGCTCGCCGTCCTCCGCAGCGAGGTGGAGGCCATGCAGGACCGCGTGCGCCCCCTAGACGACGCGGGGCTCGCGCGCCTGCACCGCGAGGTCATGCTGCTATCCCGCCTCGTCGACGACCTCCGAACCCTCTCGACCGCTGAGAGTGGCCACCTGGAGCTGACGCCGCGAACGGTGAAGGTGGTGGACTACCTGCGCACGCTGCTGGACAGCCTCGCCGGTCGCGCCGCCGAAGCCGGCGCCACCCTAGACTTAGACCCAATACCGGAGGACCTGAGCGCCACCTTCGACCCGGACCGCATCGCTCGCGTGCTTGGCAACTTGCTCGAGAACGCGCTCCGCTACGCCACGCCTGGGGCTATCACCGTGAGCGCCGAGCGGGAAGGCGACCACTTGCGCATCGCCGTGCGCGACCACGGTCCAGGACTGCCTCCAGGCGACGAGGAGCGTGTACTGGAGCGCTTCTACCGCGGCGACCCCTCGCGCACTCGCCACGAAGCGGGTTCCGGGCTAGGCCTCGCCATCGCCAAAGCCATCGCCGAGAGCCACGGCGGCCGGCTCGACGCCGCCAACCACCCGCAAGGTGGGGCCGTGTTCACCGTCGTCCTGCCGCAGGGTGCGGGGGCAGGGGCGGCATAGCGGGGCCCGACCGACCTTGGTCATACGACCGACGACCCAGCTACACGACCGCTGCCAACGCCGCGGCCAGCCTAGCGAACTCCTCCACCCCAACGTAAGCCTGCACGGAGAGGCGCAAGTGCAGCTGTCCGCCGGGCGAGGTCGTCGCCACCTCGACCCCCTTCTCGCGCAGACGGGCGCCCAGCTCCCCCGCCTCCGCGTCGCTCCCGGCCCGACCGAGCGGCACCGCGCGCATGGGCAGGCCGTTGCCGGGCGGCAGCCGCAACCCGAGGGCGTCGCGCAGCCGCGCCAGGCCGAGCTCTAGCACTGCCGTGTTGCGCTCCCGGAGCCGCCCGAACGTCATGCCTAGGTGGTCGGCGGGGAAGGCGAGCGCCGCAGGGAGCGCCAGGTAGGCCGTAGGGTCCTGCGTCCCTAAGTAGCTGAACGAGCCCGTGAAACCGCGCGCCGCACCGGCGCTGGCCACGAGCGGCCGCACGCGTTCGCGCCAGGGCGGCGCCACGACGAGCGCGGCAGCGGTGCGAGCAGCGAACGCCCACTTGTGCAGGTTGCCGAGCCAGAAGGCGGCGCCCTTGGGCACCGGCGCGTCGATCAGGCCGGGGGCGTGCGCGCCGTCGATGAGGATGGGGACCTCGTCCCCCAGCGCGGCACACACCGCCTCGACCGGCAACCTCAGGGCGGAGGCCGAGGTGATCTGGTCCAGGACCACTAGCGCCGTGCGCTCGTTCAGCGCACCCTTGAGCGTGGTGACGAGCGCGGCGGCGAACTCTGCCTCGCTCAGGCCGTCCGACTGGCCTGGCGCCGACCCGTCCGCCAGCTCGCTACGGTTCGGCAGCGCGACGCAGCGGGGCACCACGCCGCGCTCGTCGCACGCGCGCTCGATAGCGGCCTTCACCCACGGGTAGGTATGGTCCGTGTAGACGATCTCGGCCAGCGGCTCGAGCGCCAAGCTACTCAGCACGACCTGCACCGCCTCCGTAGCGTTCTGCACGAGCACGAGGCCGTCCGGGTCGGTGGCGAGGAACTCGGCCACGCGCCCGCGCACCGCGTCGATGGCGGCCGTCAGGTCGGCTCGGTAGAACCGCTCCGGGCTGCGCTCTACGGCCTCGGCCGCGCGGCGCTGCGCCTCCAGCACGGGTCTTGGCACGGCGCCATACGAGCCGTGGTTGAGGTGGGCCACTTCCGGATCGAGCAGCCACAGGTGCGGCCGGAGGGGCCGCGTGAGGCCGTCGTTCATCACAGGCCGGTCGCCAGACGGGTTCGGTCGCATTAGGAGAGACTAGCGCGCCCCGCCGGCTACGCCCTCAGGCGCCCTCGGCAGCCGCGTTCATGACATCCAGCGCCAGGTTGGAGTGGGCGTACGCCCCACCAGCCCGCATCTCTGCGGCCACCCAGATGGCCTCCATGATCTCTGCGCGCGACGCGCCCGCGTTCAACGCCGCTTTCGTATGTCCGCGTATGCAGTACGGACACTGCGTGACGTGCGCAACGGCCACGGCCAGGAGCTGCTTGGTCTTGGCATCGAGCGCCCCCGGCTTGAAGACGGCCTTGCTGAACTCGGCGAAGGCGTCCGCGATGTCGGGCGCCAGCTCGTGCCGTTGGAGGCGCAGTTCCCGGGTCGCGGTCGGGTACAGGGGTTCGTCAGCCATGCTTCGTCACCTCTCCGCGCGGCGGTCAGCGAGGATCGCGCGTTGGCGCCCGCCGCGCGCTCTCATGCTAGGGCCTGTGCTCAACCTGGCGTCGTCCACGCGGACGTTGCGTCGGCCGTCGGGAACAGGCGCCCACGTCCCGCCGGCTGCCGGGGCGCCACGCGGGCGCCCTAGACGACCGTCCGCACCCGTAGCTCCACGGTGGCAAGGAGTCGCGGCGGCCGCCGCGCACGGGAAGCCTGTTCGAACGCGTAGGCGTAGCGCAGCACCTGCGCGTCTCGCCACGCGGTGCTGAAGATGGACAGGCCCCAGGGTAGGCCGTGCACCGTGCCCGCCGGCACGGTCACGTGCGGGTAGCCCGCGACGGCCGCCGGGCCGGTCGCCGACCCACCGGAACGCCTGACATCGCCGTGCACGTGGTCGATGAGGTTGGCGACGTTCGTGGTCGGAGAGATCAGCGCGTCCAGGCCGTGCTCGGTCAGCAGGGCGTCGATGCCCTCCTCGCGGCACATGTGCCGGCCACTGGCGAGCGCCTCCAAGTAGGCGGCATCGCCGAGTGGCCCCTTGGCCTCCGCAGCCACGAGGAGCTCCTGCCCGAAGAGCGGCATGGAGCGCTCGGCGTTGGCCACGTTGAACTCGATGACCTCGTGGAGCGTACGGGGCTGCCCGCGGTCGGGCAGGCCGGCGAGGTAGGCGTTCAAGCCGTGCTTGAACTCGTAAAGGAGGACCTCCCGCTCGGCGGTTCCCCACTCCCCGACCCTTGGCATCTCGAGGCCGTCCACGACCTCCGCGCCGGCAGCCCGCAGGACGCCGAGGAGCGCATCGAACGCACGCCCCAGCTCGGGATGGCCGACGACTAGGTTCCTCACGACGCCCAAACGCGCGCCTTGCAGCCCAGCCGGCCGCAGGACCTCGGCAGCGTCGACCAAGGCCCCGCTCGGGATGCCCGCGGTAGCGGGATCGCGCGGGTCTGGCCCCTGCATGCCCGCCAGCAGGAGCACCGCGTCCGCGACCGTCCGAGCCATAGGACCCGCCGTGTCTTGGCTGTGGGCGATGGGGATGATGCCGGCACGGGAGACCAGCCCGACGGTGGGCTTGAAGCCGACCACGCCGCTGTGAGAAGCAGGGCTGACGATCGACCCGTCCGTCTCCGTGCCCACCGCCGCGGCGCAGAGGCTGGCGGCCGCGGCGGCGCCCGACCCGCTCGATGAGCCGCTCGGGTTGCGGTCCAAGGCGTACGGGTTGCGGCACTGCCCACCGCGGCCGCTCCAGCCGGAGATGGAGCGCGTGGACCGGAAGTTGGCCCACTCCGACATGTTGGCTTTGCCGAGCAGCTCCTCGCCC
>CAUJFI010000173.1 GCA_963170125.1 Deinococcota bacterium
CGTCGCGGCGTCCCACACGGGCTGCGCGCCGATGAGCGCGACCTCCGAGCGCCGCCTCACGAGCTCGAGCCAGCGCGGCTCGACGGAGAAGTAGCACGTGCGCAGGCCGCGCGCCCGACCGTCGTCCTCGAACGCCCTGGCAATCTCGGCGAGGCGGTCGTAGTGGCAGACGGGCGCCCCGGCCACCACCCTCACGCCCGCGTGCCGCACGTAGCCGACCAGCGCGTCGCCCGCGGGCGTGAACCAGTGCCGGATGTCGGGGTTGAGGACCTGGTAGACCGTCGTGTTCCAACCGTGGCGGAGGACGAGCTCGCGGGCGACCGAGCGGGCGGCGTCTTGGCGACCGGGCACCACGCCACCCGTCCGTGCGCCGGGAACGACCGGCGTGCCCACCGGCGCGCCCGCGAGGCCACTCGCGGGCGACCCACCAACGCTCTGCCCGAACCCGGTCCGCACCACGCGCGCATGCTAGCGCCCACCGGGCGGGCGGCGGAGGACGAACGAGCGTGGGCGGCGGCCGAGCTGCTCTGTGGCGCCCTCCACTCACGTACTCCCCGCCCCCCGGCATATAATCCCCAGCGGACGTTGCCCGGCGGCCCCCACGGTTCCGCCGACTCGCTTGCCGCCAGGCCCGCCGTGGGTGGCGTTCGGGAGCGGGAGCCTACCCCCGCCAGGTGAGGAGCACAGTGTCCAAGGAACCCATCCAGATGACCGCGCGCGGGCTCGAGAAGCTCAAGGAAGAGCTTCGCTACTTGAAGGAAGACAAGCGGCAGGAGCTCGCCGACTACATGGGCGCCGCCCTAGCGGACGGCGACCTGCGCGAGAGCGCCGCTTACGACGAGGCCCGGCTGCTGCAGAGCGCCAACGAGGCCCGCATCGCCGACCTCGAGGAGCTCGTCCACCGCGCCGTGGTCGTCGAGCACGAGGACGGCGGCGAGGCCGTCGCGCGCCTCGGAGCCTCGCTCACGCTGCGGTCGCAGGACGGCGAGAGCGTCGTGTTCCACCTCGTCGGCACGCACGAGGCCGACATCCTGGAGGGGCGCGTCAGCGACGAGTCGCCGCTCGGGCAGAGCCTGGTCGGACGCCGCGTCGGCGACGACGTCACGGTGCAGATGCCCGTCGGCGCCGCCGTCTACCGCGTGGTGGCCGTCATCTTCGACTGACGTCGCCGTTCGCCTCCCGCGGAGGTCGAGGCCGACGAAGCTCCGGAGCGCTGCGACCGCCAAGCCTGGTGCCGTGCCCGTCCGGTCGAGGCCAGGCGTGTCGTGGGCTGCCCCGCGTACGCTGCCGCCCGCGAGCCCGCTTCGCTAAGCCTTCGGTTATCGCCGTGGTCACCTTTCTCAGTCGCGCGCGTTGGTAGTCTCGCCGTATGGTGCGCTGGGCAGCGTTAGCTTTCGCCGTGGTGGTCGCTGGCCTCGTCGTCCTGGCGCTGTCACCGCAAGCCCAGCCGACCATCCCTAGCGCGCTCATCCAGCTGAGCTCGGTCGACCTCACGCTCTTCCCCCAGTCCGACCCGGACGCGGTCTGGTACTTCTCCGCCCCGACCGCCTCCTACGCGCCGGATCGTCAGGAGACGACCCTGGACGAGGTCTCGGACGGCCGCCGCGTGCTCGCGGGGGAGACGGACTTCACCCTCACGGCGGAGAGCGTCACCATCGACCGGGCGGACAACCTGCGCGGCGACCACATGCACGCTCACCTCATAGCCGACGACCTTGACCTCGACATGAGTTCCAAGGGCTCACGCACGGTGTTCATCGACCAGCGGGCGGGGCGCTTCGAGGTCCCGCGCGCGGTCATGACCGGCAAGGACCTGGGCGAGAGCGTCTTCGAGGACATGCGCATCAGTTTCGATTTCACGGAGTTCGAGGCGGGCGGCCCCGGAACGGTCGGTTACGCCCAGTTCATAGTCGACTCGCCCGGGAGGCACCAGTGATCAGCCGTCACAAACGTACCGCGCTCCTACTCGCGGCCCTAGCGGCCGGCCTCGCCGTCCAGGCCTTGGCGCAAGACGGGGCCCAGGAGGCCGCGAGCAAGCGCATCATCACCATCGACGGCTCCGGCGGCACGCAGAGCGGGAACCTGCGCTCCGGGCCGATCGTCTACGAGCACCCCGAACCATTCGGCATCACGGCCACGGTCTCGACCCTGAGCATCTTCGGCCACCGCGCGGTGTTGAGCGCGCCGGCGGGCGAGTCCATCACCCGTGGGGGCGAGCGCGTCGCGGCCTTCACGGACGGCGTGCGCGTCGAGCGCGGCCGACTAACGGCCACGGGACCGGGCCTCGAGTACAGCGAGGCGACGGGCCTAGGCGTCCTCGCCGGACGCGCCGAGGTGATCGTGGCGCCGGAGGCCGGGGGCGACGACGAGGTGCGGATCGCGGCCGATAGCGTCGCGTTCGACGTCGACACGGACCGCTCCACGAGCAGCGGCAACGTCGCGCTCCGGAACGGCAAGCAGTCGGCCGAGGCGAGCGAGCTCATCTACGAGGAAGGGCGCGAGCTTGCCGTCCTCACGAGCGCCGGGGCGCAAGCGCGTATCACCCGCCTCGACGACGACGGCGGGACGACCGTGATCACGGCCGACGAGATCCGCGTGCTGACGGGCTCCAAGCTCCTCTACGCGCGCGGCAACGTGACCGTGGTCGACGGCGCCATCACGAGCACGGGCAACGAGGTCTTCTTCGACGACAACTCGGGAATCGCCGAGGTCATCGGCACCCCGGACGCGCCGGCGCGGGCGCTCGACGCCGACTCCGGCACCACGCTCGTCACCGACCGCATCCAGCAGGACGTCGAGTACGACTTCTTCGAGGCCATCGACGCCTCGGTGCCGAGCGCCTACGACGCTGCCACCTTCGCCCTGACGGAACACCCACTCACGCCGGACGGCGGTGAAGGGCCAGCGGGCACGGAGTGAACCGCGAGGCGCGAGGGCCGCGCGCGTCGGCGGGGCCGCGCGTGGCGCCGAACCGGCACCGGGCTTCCCGGCACCGGTCGTGGTGCCGGCCGCCGCCTTCGCACCGCGCACCGCTCCTCGCGCTGTTGGTGACGCTCGCGGCGGCCGGCACCGTGCTGGCCCAGACGAGCACGACCTTCTCCATAAAGCGCGACGACGCCGAGCTCGTGGTGACCAACCGGGGGCTCGCGGCGGACGGCGCGCGCACCATCGGCAACAACCGCAACTGCTCGGAAGGTGAGCGCACGACCATCGTGTACGCGCCGGCGCCGGGCACCGTGGAGACGCGCGTCGAGGACGCGGTCCTCACGTCCAGGCTCGCCGTCATCACGACGCCGGACGGCGCCGAGGCCGCGGCGGGGGAGGAGACGCTGGAGTTGACCGGCGACGGCGTGACGTTCTCGCGGCCGGGCTGCATCGACGAGCGCTCGCCCGCCGGGGGACCGACCGTGCGCCTCGTGCAGGGCAAGACGAGCGTGACGGGAACGCGCTTCTTCCTCGACCGCGAGGCGGACACGGGGGAGATGAGCGGCCCCATCGCGCTCGAACGGGCTGCCGGCGAGGGGGAGGACCCGCTGCGCGCCACCGCGGACGCCATGGAGTTCGCGGTCGGCGCCCAGCGCGCGACCCTGACGGGCAACGTGAGCGTCGTCAGCGAAGACCGCACGACCACCGGCGACCGGCTCGAGCTCGACGAGGAGGCCGGCACGGCCATCCTCACCGGCAACCCGGCCCGCAGCGTGAAGGGCGCGGACGTACTGAGCGGGAACCGCCTGCTCTACTACCTCGACAGCAACGACGTCGTGGTCCTGGGCAACGTCAGCGGCGAGCTCGACGTCGACCTGGAGTGACGCCGGCCGCCTAGCTCTCGACGAGCTTGGGGAGCGTGACGGTGAGGACGCCTCCCGCCAAGTGCGCGGTGGCGAGGTCCTTGTTCACGGGGCTCGGCAGCGCGAAGGAGCGCTGGAAGGGCCCGACGCCGCGCTCCGCGAAGAGCATGCGGCCGTCGAAGAGCGGCGGCTCGCGCAGCCCCGCCACCAGGAGCTCGCCGTCCTCCACCGCGATCTCGAGGTCCGCCTGGTCGATACCCGGCACCTCGAGGTGGAGCTGGAAAGCATCGCCACGGTCGAGGAAGTCCGCCTTCGGTAGGTTGGCCTGCTTCGCGTTCGCCTGTTCGACGAGGGCCTCGATGTGGTCCCTGACCGCGAGCAGCTCCTGGACGTCTCCGGCCGTACCGAACTTCTCGATGCTCATGGCGCGAGTCTAGCACCGGACTTTGAGCCGCTTGTTAGCGTTGGGGCATGGGTTCCGACGTCCATGCGATAGCGACAGACGCGCCACGCCCGGTCATCCCGGTGCTCGCCGGTCCGACGGCCTCGGGCAAGAGCGCGTCCGCCATGCGCCTGGCTCTCACCCTGGCCGGCGCACTGCCCGCCGCCAAGGTGGCCGCGCCCGGCGGGGTCGCGCCGGGCGCAGGCGCGCGCGTCGAGATCGTCTCGGCGGACGCCATGCAGGTCTACCGGGGCATGGACGTGGGCACCGCCAAGCCGACGGCCCCGGAGCGGGCGGCGGTGAGGCACCACCTGCTCGACGTCGTCGACCCGTCCGAGCCGTTCTCCGTGGCGCAATACGTGCGCCTGGCGGAGGCGGCGATCCAGACGGTCCTGGCGCGCGGCGGCGTCCCCCTCGTGACCGGCGGTACGGGCTTCTACCTCAGGGCCCTGCGGGACGGCCTCCCGACGGTGCCCCCCGCCGACCAGGGGGCGCAGGCCCCCCTGTGGGAGGCCGTGGCGGCCGGCCGCCTCCGTGATCTCGATGCGGAGCTGTGGGCGGCGGCCCCGGTCGACGCGGCGCGGGCGGCCGGGAACCCCCGCCGGATCGTGCGCAGCCTGGAGGTGCTCCGCGCCACCGGCAGGCCCCCGAGCGCGTTCCCCCGGCTGCGGCCCAGGTACTCGTACTCCACGGCCCAGCTCCTGCCACCGATGACCGAGCTGCGCCCGCGCATCGCCCAGCGCACGGCGGCCATGTTCGAAGGCGGCCTGGTGGCGGAGGTGGCCGAGCTGCTGCGCAGGTACCCCGAGCAGCCCACCGCCCTCCAGGCGATCGGCTACAAGGAGGTGGCGAGCCACTTGCGGGGGGAGGCGGGCGCGGTCGAGGCCCGCGCGGCCGTCGAGCTAGCGACCGTCCGCTACGCCAAGCGCCAGCTCACGTGGTTCCGCTCGCCCGCCGAGGCGGCGGCGTTGCGCATCGAGGCAACGGGGGAGGGCGCCTTCGGGCGCCTGCTAGCGTGGTTGCTCGAGGTCATCGACGGGCTGTAAGCGTGGTGTCGACCGGCGCGGTTAGATCGGCGCGCGGCGGAAGCGGTACCCGGGGCCAGGGCCGGGCCTCAGGCGCTCGCCTGCGACCCCCGCCCATCGGGCTTGGTCGCTTGGCCTTCCTCGCGGCCGCCTTGGGCGCCTCCACCACCGGGAGCGTCGACCGCTCCGCCCGCCTGGTCGTCGGCGCGCGCCTGGCCGCGCCCCCGCCGTTTGCCCTTGCCCTTGCCGGCGAAGAAGTCGCGCACCTTATCTGCGACCGTCTCCTGCTCCTCGACCGTCTCGTCAACCGCTCCGGCGTAGGCGGCGAGGTGCTCGCGCGCTTCCGCGGTGAGCTTGGTGGGGACGACCACCTTGACCTCCACGACCTGGTCGCCGTTGCCGGTCTGCCTGAGGCGCGGCATGCCATTGCCGCGCAACCGGAACGCGCTGCCCGGCTGGGTGCCGGCCGGCACGGTGAGGCGCTCCCGACCCTCGAGGGTCGGCACGTCGAACGTGGCCCCGAGCGCCGCCTGCGCCATGCCCACCTCGAGGGTGTAGTGGAGGTCGTCGCCGGCCCGCTCGAGGAAGGGGTGTTGCCGCATCTCGATGTACACGTACAGGTCACCCGACTGGCCGCCGTCCACGCCGACGTTCCCTTCGCGCGGAACGCGCAGGCGGTAACCGCCGTCGATGCCCTTGGGAAGGGTGACACCGACCGTGTCGGTGCCCCGTTCGCGGCCGCGACCGTTGCAGACCTTGCACGGCGTCGGGATGACGTGACCGTCACCGTGGCAGTCCGGGCACGTGCGCGCCGTGATGACGGCGCCGAAGATCGACTGCGCCTGCACGCGGACCTGACCGGCCCCGCCGCAGCGCGGGCAGGTCGACTTGCCGGCCGAGCCAGGCTCGGCCCGCTCCCCGTGGCAGTGGTGGCAGGCGCGCAGCCGCTCCACCTCCACCTCGACGGTGGCCCCTTCGCGGGCCTCCTCGAGGGTTATGCGGAGCTGCGCCTCCAGGTCCTCGCCCGGTTGGCCGCCGGCCCTGCCGCGTCCGCCGGACATGTTGGCCACGTTGGTGCCGAAGACGGAAGCGAAGATGTCGAAGATGTCGCTGCCGAAGACCGCGTTGTCGTCGACGGTGCCGAAGCGATCGTAGCGTGAGCGCCGCGTCTCGTCCGAGAGCACGGCGTACGCCTCGTTGATCGCCTTGAACTTCTCCTCGACGGCCTTGTCGCCGGGGTTGCGGTCCGGGTGGTAGCTCATGGCGAGCCTGCGGTACGAGGCCTTGATGGTCTTGCTGTCTGCGTCCCGCGAGACTTCCAGGACGGCGTAGTAGTCGGTCATGCGGTCGCCAGTATACCGGAGGCCGCTAAGACTTCTTGAGTGTCGCGATGCGAAGCAGGGCGCGCGGCGCCTAGTTCCGGAACACCTAGCCAGGGCGTCGTCTCCGCCGGTGGCGGCGGCTCCCCTCGACTAGCCCTTACGCGCCAAGGCGTTGAGCCTCCTCGCGGCTTCCTCGGCGTCGATGTCCCCGGCCTCGAGCCGGTCGAGGATGCCTGTGCGCTCCTCGAGGATATCGTCGGCGACCTCGTAACCTAACGCCAGGAGGAGCTTCTCGAAGCGGAGCCGCACCGTCGGGTAGCTCAGGCCCAGCACCCGCTCGACCTCCTTGAGGTTCCCCCGCACCTTGACGAAGATGCGCAAGAACTCGAGGTGGTCGGCCTGCAGCAGGGCGAACTCGTTGGGGGTGAAGCGCCCTTCGATGACGACGCCGCTGGCGTCGCATTCCAGGCGCGTCACGAGGAGGGGCTCGCCCGTCACCGGGCAAGCGGTCGGCATAGGGAGGATCTTCATCCGTTGTGCTCCTGTTCGGCCAATGGGCGGTCGGGGCGCAGGCCGGGACCGTACGCGCCCGGTCTCACACGACCTCGACGATCACCGCGATCTTCGCGTCGCCGGAGTCGTCTTCCGCTTCGATGTCAACCAACCGCCCCTGGGGCAGGTCGTCGCCGAGGTTCTGCAACAACTGCGCCAGGTCGATGCCTTGGTCGCTCAGATCCTCCGTCGTGTCACGCGGGATGAACCGCATGGCGTACTTGGCTAGGGCGAGCGGCACGTTCACGCGGACCTTGCCGCCGTTGCCGGTCTGGGGGGCGTCGACGAGGATGCGGAGCATCCGGGCACCGCCGCCCTGGGGCGCCGGCGGGGGCGTAGGCACGGGCGGTGGGGAGGGAAGCCTCGGCCCCGAGGTAGACACCGCCTTCAGGAGCTCGGCCGCGGCGTCTGCGGTGATGCGGCCGGCCGCCAGCATGTCGAGGATGCGCTTGCGGGTGTCGGAGTCAGCCACGGTCGTCCGTTCCGGTCTGGAGCTTGATGGTGCCGGCCGTGACCTTGAGGTCGAGCCTGGCGATCCCGGTTCCGAGGGTGCCGGTCACCGTCCCGCTCATCAGCCTGCGGCCGGTGGTGAACTCGGGCCCGGCCTTCACCTCGCCTATCGAGACGTCGCCCTTGACCGTCACGTCCGAGCCGGGCAGGAGCACGACCTTGAGCTCCCCGGCGGTGTTGAGGATCCGGTGCCGACCACTGCTCGCCCGCAGGCTCACCGACACATCGCCAGCCAGGCTCGAGAGGTCGATCCCCTCCAGCCCGTAGGCGTCGAGGTCACCGGCCGAGAGGCTCCCGCGAAGGTAAGGCACCCCGTGGAGGTCGACGTCTCCAGTCGTCATGACCAGGTCGATGCCGAAACCGGCAGGCAGGGTGAGCTTCACGTCTCCGGGCCGGCCCCTGCCGGCCAGCAGCCCCGCTAGCGGGCCCTCGAGGTTGCGCAGGAAGGACCCATCGCCCTTACCGCCCAGCGCGACGCGGTAGCCGTAATCGGTCGCCTCCAAGGTCGCCTCGCCCGAGTCCGACGTGACCTTCGGCTCGCTGAGGCCGGGGTCGACGTGAACGTCGAGGTCGCCGGCTACGACGTCCACGCGCACCCACCGCGTACCCGCCGGGGCGGAGGCCCCGTCAGCCGGGTCGTCCGTCTTGGCGGCCCGGCCGCGCGCCTGCTGGCCGGCGCCGCGCGCGCCGTCGGTCGCGCTAGGCGCCGCGGGCTCCGCCGGCACCGCCGTCGTCGGCGCGTTGGGAGCCGGCGTGGGCGGCACGGGCGGCACGGCTGCGGATGGCGGGGTCGCCCGTTGCGGGGTGGTGGGCGTTGACGGTGTCGTCACGGGGGGCGTTGGCAGGGGCGTCGTGAGGGGCGTCGTGAGGGGCGTCGTCGGCATGGGTGCGGGCGGCACGAGCGCGGGCGCCTGGTCGCCACTCGGGGGCGAGGTCACGAGTCGAGCGTCCTGGCCGTCGCCGCCGTCAGGCGCCGCGTGCGTGGCCTCTAGTTCGTCAGCCTCTTGGACGGAGCGCAGCACCGCCTTGAGGCGCTCACCTTCCTCCGCGGTTATGAGGCCTTCCGCGACCATCTGCTCGACTCGGGCGATCTCGTCCATCTGTGCTCCTGTCCTTGGTTCGCTTACGTGGGGTCTGCTTGGGCTCGGCTGGGCCGTCGAGGATCCTGACGTCGTGCGGGTCGGGTCGGCGCGGGTCCGCCACTTCGCGCTTCTCCGCTGGTGATTGCATCTCGCCAATCTACCGGTCCGGCGTCCGTACTCCGCGGCTGGCCCGTCGCCCTTGGTGCGGTCCCGTCCCGTCTGTCCCTGGCGGCTGTGTTCCTGGCGGCTGTGTTCCTGGCGCCGCGCCGCCTGGCTGCGGCTCAGGCGGCGCGGCGTAGGTCGTCGAACGTGCCGGCGTCCGCCAGCGTCGCGCGCCCGCCTTGGCCCTTCGGGTCCAGGCGGCGGCTGACGGCGTCCAACCGGGTAGCCGAGGCGTGGAGCCACTTGGCGCAGAGCGCACGCAGGCTTGCGCTCGAGCCGGGCGCGCGGGCGGAGCGGACGAGGCGGTCGTTCGCGGCCTCGTTACGCAGTCGTGAAACACGGTCTAGGGTGTGGCGCTGATCGAGGTACGCGTTCATCATCTCGTCTCCTTGGCAAGATGATAGGCGGTAGTTTATAGATTGTCAAGTCCACCTTTATAGATTGGTAGGTCCGGCTTCGCATCTGTCGTCGACTGGTTCCAGGACGTACGCGCCGGCCGCGAAGTCGACAGCTGCGTAACCGGCTTCCAGCAGGGGCACCACGGTCCGGACGAACGCGTCCTGCCAGCGCCTGGCGCGCTCCGGCGCTGCCACGCCCCCGGCCCCCGGCGGAGCGGACACCATCACCCTGGCGCCGGTCTCGGCGGTCCGGGCAAGCGGCTCCCCGGAGAGCTCGACCACGGGTTCGGCGTCGCCGTCGCTCGAAGCGGCCCGGACGGCCCAGGCCGCCAGGCGCTGGCGGGCAGGAACCACGGACCGAGCGCCAACTGGCGGTTCGGGCGGGCGGCCACCCTCGACGATTGCCGTCGACCTCTGTCCGGCGAGCAACCAGAGCGCGAGGAGGCGATCGCTCCTTCCACCGCCTAGGGGCCCGCCCATCGGACCGTAGAAGTCCACGAGGTAGTCGACGCCGAGCGCCCCGAGATGACGGAGGTTCAGGTTCGCGTTACGCGCCTGCAGCGGGTCGAACGTCCAGGTCATCCATTCGATGCCCCGCTCCAGGCACCAGGAGCGTTGCTGCCATTTGAGCGCTTGACCGACCCCAAGGCCGCGCGCGCGCGGCCTGACCGCCACCATGTGCGAGTGAAGGCCGGGCCCGACCATCAGGCGACCGTGGGGCGAGGCGAGGAAACCGTAGGAGAAGCCGACGAGCGCGCCTTGTAGGAAGGCGCCGCCGAGCTGCCCCCCGGCGTGAAGCGCCGCCCGGAGCTGCGAGTTGGGCACGACCTCCAGGTCGTCGAGCCCCCAGACCTCGCGCTGGATGCGTTCGACCTCATGGAGATCGGCGTGGCTGGTCAGCTCCCGCAAGACCAACGCGGCAGGCGCCCCGCCGCCGACCGGCTCCCGGGCGGCTCCGTCGTCTGCGTTGGACCCGAGGCCTGGCATGGCGGTCTGTAACGGTCAGTCTTCGGAAGCGCCGCCCGCTCGGCCTACCGGGGGCTTGCCCGTGAGGCTGAAGCGGGGCTCGTCTACCGTCCAGCCAGTCTCGCGCTCGACGTACTCCTTGAGGAAGCGCCCGAGTGGGACGCCGTTCACGAGCGGAGCCGGCACGTCTCGCACTTCGCCAGTATCGGCGCAGACGACGTGGTAGTGCGGCGTGACGTTGCTGTCGTAGAGGGCCTGCCCGGTGGCTCCCCTGAACTCGCGCACGAGTCCGGCGCCGGCGAGCGCCGAGAGGTTCAGGTACACAGTCGAGAGACTCAACTCCTCGCCGCGCCCCTTCAGGTCGAGGTAGAGGCTTTCAGCGCTCACGTGCCGGTCCTTCTCGAGCAAGTAGGTGAGGATAATCTCCCGCGGCCGGCTGTAGCGCATGCCGTGGTCCTTCAGCACGTCGCGCGCGCCGTCGACCGTCACCTTATGGTCGGCGTGCTCGTGGTGACCGGCGGGTCGCCCCGCCCTTCGTTCATCGCCCTCGTGGCGCATCTAGCTACGTAGCCTCTCTGACGGGCCCGTCACGCCCGCTCGGTTGCCATCAAGGATAGCATGTCGGAACGACTCCGACTTGTTGCTACGTTTCTTGGCCTCCACGGTCCGAGAATAACCCAGTGGGCAGCCCGCCGCCACCGCCCACGGGGTCGACCGTCCCTAGAGCAGGTCCTCCACGGCGGCGCGCTCTTCCAGCAGCTCCCGCTCGGTCGCTTCCATCTTGCTCCGCACCGCGGCGCTTACGGAGAGGCCGGTTACTACGGCCACCTTGCCGCCTCGCACGGTGACCGGGTAGGAGTACACGATGTCCTTCGCCACGCCGTAGGCGCCGTCACTCAAGATCCCCATGCTGACCCAGTCGCCCTCCGGGGTACCCAAGGCCCAGGTGCGCATGTGGTCGACGGCCGCGTTGGCTGCCGATGCCGCGCTGGACGCCCCCCGGGCGTCGATGATCGCGGCTCCGCGCTTCTGGACGGTGGGGACGAACTCCTCCGCCACCCAGGCGTCGGTGACGAGGCCGGCGGCAGGCTCGCCGCCGACCGTCGCGTGGTCGACGTCGGGCACCTGCGTGTTGGAGTGGTTACCCCAGATGATCATCTTCCGCACGTCCGAGACCTTCGCGCCGGTACGCGCCGCGAGCTGGCTGAGCGCCCGGTTGTGGTCGAGGCGGGTCATGGCGGAGAACTGTTCCGGCGCCAAGTCGGGGGCGTTCTTCAGGGCGATGAGGCAGTTCGTGTTGGCGGGGTTGCCGACCACGAGGACCTTCACGCCGCGCGCCGCATGGTCGTTGAGCGCCTTGCCTTGCACGGTGAAGATCGCGCCGTTGGCCTGCAGCAGGTCCTTGCGTTCCATGCCGGGGCCGCGGGGGCGGGAGCCGACCAACAGGGCGTAGTCGGCGTCCTTGAACGCCACGTTCGGGTCGTCCGTCGCCACGACGCCGTGCAGCAGCGGGAAGGCGCAGTCGTCGAGTTCCATCACGACGCCCGCCAGGGCCTTCAACGCCGGCGTGATCTCGAGGAGTTGCAGTATGACGGGCTGGTCCTTACCCAGCATGTCGCCGGCTGCGATGCGGAACAGCAAGGCGTAACCGATCTGGCCTGCGGCACCGGTGACTGCCACGCGTACGGGTTGCTTCATCCACTTCACCTCTGTTCGGACTCGGCCCAACGCCCCGCTAGGCAGGTTGCCGGGCACGGCTTCGCGTCTCATGCGGGCAGCACGCGCCGCGGCGAGCGCGCCGTGCCGACCGGAACGTCGGCGCCATAGTATCACCGGCAAAAAGCAGCCGCCCGCGGCCAGAACGGCGAACCGTGACCAGGGTTTCGGTGGTCAGGACCTTAGGGGATCAGGGCCCGGGACAGCGGTGCGGCGGCCGCCTTCCCGAGGCGCGACACGAACCGACGGGCCTCCGGGATTCACGATCGCCGGCCACCGCGACAGCGCACCCACGCCGAACCCTAGCTCGCGTAACCCAGCAGTTCCAGGATGCGCTGGAGCTCGTCTTCACCATGGAAATGGAGCTCTATGCGCCCCTTCTTCCCGCTCCCCGCTATCCGTACGCGCGTCCCCGCGAAACGACTGAGGTCCTCCTCCAGGCGGGCGTAGCGCCCAGCGGTCTTGCGCTGGACGGAGCGCGCCGTCGGGCGCTTGAGCCCCTCCGCCTCGCGAACGGTCAACCCGCGCCGCACGATCTCGCCAAGGGCCCAGGGCCTGTCGGGCTCGGGCTGCGCGAGGATCGCCCTGGCATGCCCAGCCGAGATGTTGCCTGACTCGAGCGCGGCCTGGGCCTCCGCCGGCAACGCGAGCAGCCTCAGCGCGTTGGCGATCGTGCTTCTGCTCTTGCCGACGGCCTCGGACACGCGCTCCTGGTTCATGCCGAAGTCGAGCAGGAGCTTGAACGCGCGCGCTTCGTCCATGGGGTTGAGGTCTTCGCGCTGCAGGTTCTCGACGACGGCGATCTCCAACGTCTCCTGGTCGCTCAGCTCGCGTACCGTCGCCGGGACGCTCGTGAGGCCCGCCCGCTGCGCCGCCCGGAAGCGCCTCTCGCCGGCGACGATCTCGTAGCCGCCGTCCACCGGCCGCGCCACGATGGGCTGCAGCACGCCCTTGCGGGCTATGGAGTCGGCCAACTCCGCGATGCCCGCCTCGTCCATCTTCTGACGGGGTTGGAACGGCGAGGGCCGCAGCTGCGCCACCAAGAGCTGCTGGACGCCGCCCTTCTCCACCTTGGGCAGCAAGGCGTCCAGACCGCGACCAAGACCTCTAGTAGGCTTCGCTGACACGCTCGATGACCTCCTCGGCCAGTTCTCGGTAGGCTAACGCCCCTTGGGAGGTGGGTGCGTACTCGAGCACGGAGCGTCCGTAAGAAGGCGCCTCCGCCAACCGCACGGTGCGGGGGATGATGGTCTTGAACACCAGGTCACCGAAGTGCTTCCTGACGTTCTCTTCCACTTCCTGCGACAGCCGCGTGCGGCTGTCGTACATGGTCAGGACGATGCCGAGGATGCGCAGGTCGGGGTTGACGGAGCCTCGGACGCGCTCGACCGTATCCATCATCGACGCGATGCCTTCGAGCGCGTAGTACTCGCTCTGCAGGGGGATGATCAAGAGGTCGGCGGCTGCGAGGGCGTTCAGGGTGAGGACGCCCATCGACGGCGGGGCGTCCACGATTATGAAGTCGTAGTTCGGGCGCACGCCCGTCAGACCCCTAGCCAGGAGCCGCATGTTCTCGCGGCCGGCATCGACCTCGACCTGGACTCCGGCCAGGTCCGCCGAGGCGGCGAGCACGTGGAGGTTCTCCGTGCTCGTGGCGATGACGGCCTGCCGGGCGGACGAGCGTCCCGCGATGACGTCGTAGAGCGTCAGCTCCGGAGCGCCGATGCCGACGCCGCTGGTCGCGTTGGCCTGGGGGTCCAGGTCGGCGAGGAGGATCCGGCGCCGCTCCGCGAGGGCGGCCGACAGGTTGACCGCGGTCGTGGTCTTTCCGACGCCCCCCTTCTGGTTGATCACGCCGATGATCGGCACGCCGCGCCTCCGAGGAGCTTGAGTGCGACGAGGCTACCACGGTGTTCCAGCGGCTCCTCCACGACCTCGGCTGCTGCCGTGGCACTCGCGGTCGGGCCGCTCTCGGTCGGGCCGCTCTCGGGCGGGTCGCCAGCGGTCGGGTCGGCTCCTGTGCGCGTGGCGGCACCGACGGTGCCGAGGAGCGCCTGGGCGCCCTCGCGCCAACCCTCGCCGCGACGCGTGATCAGCCAGGCCGGGTCCGCGCGCACGCCGGCCGACAGCTCCGCAAGCTCGGCCAGGCGCGCTACGGCCTGCGCGGTAACCGCGTTCGCGGCCACGCCGGTCATGAGGCGCACGTCCCCCCCGAAGACCCGCGCGTTCCCGAGCCCAAGGGTGGCCACCGCCAACTCTAGGAACGCGACGCGCCGTCGCCGGCGCTCGACGAGGTGGACGGTGGCTTCGGGGAGACAGGCGGCGATGACTACGCCCGGCAGGCCCGCTCCGGAACCGATGTCCACCACGGTCGCGTCGGCGCCAACCAGGCGCTCGAGGAGGGCCGCGAAGCGCTGGCCCTCCTCGATGAAGCGGTCGAGTTCCGCCAGCCCGCGTTCGGACATGAGGTCGAGGGTGGCATGGTAGCGGGTGACCAGGTCCCGGTACCGCCGGAGCGTGGTGCCGGCATCCTTCATACGGTCTTCTCCCGGTACGACCACCGCCTCGCGGTGGCTAAGGCTCTGCCGCGCTGGGACGCGACCAAGATCCTGTCGTCTTCAGGCCTATCGAAGCAGGGAACCCCGCTCCAGGACGGCATCAATCGCGAATGTTTCACGTGAAACAGTTCCAGGGACCCATCGTCGGCCGAGGCGGCTCGACAGGAGGAGGCGCGGTACGCAGCTTACCTTGGGGACGCTCGCCTATCAGACCCGCCATGACGATGCACCTTCAGGTGAACGAGGAGCGCGGCCACGTCGCTGGCCCTGACGCCGCGCACCCGTTGCGCGGCGCCCAAGGAAGCGGGAGCCGCTCGGCGGAGCGCTTGCATACCCTCGGTCGACAGGCTGGCCACCGCGCCGAAGTCCACCCCTTCGAGGCTCATCCGCTCGTAAGCCGCCTGCCCGTCGCTCTGTTGTTTGGCCCGCTCTATGTACGAGGCGTACCGCACCTGGGTGACGACCCGCTCGACCTCGCCGGGTGTCAGCGCGTCGGCCGCCACGCCTACGAGCGCGACCACGTCCTCGTACACCGTGCCCGGGCGGCAGAGCATGGTGACGGCAAGGTCGCCACAGTGCCGCACGCGCGCGAGTCGCTGCACCTCGCGGCTCACCCGCCCCTCCGAGGCGCGCTGCCCGGCGAGAACCTCGTCGGGGACGAGGCCCCACTCGTGACCGACGCTCATCAGGCGCTCGTTGGCGTTGTCCTGTCTATGTAGAAGCCGGTGCTCGTTGCGCGACGTCATCATCCGGTACGGCTCGGCGATCCCCCAGCGAACGAGGTCGTCGAGCATCACTCCGATGTACCCCTGGTCCCTGAGGACCGTAACCCTCTCGGCGCCCCCCGCGTACCGAGCGGCGTTGACCCCGGCGATGAGCCCCTGCGCCGCCGCCTCCTCGTAGCCGCTCGTGCCGTTGATCTGACCCGCCGAGAACAGCCCGCGCAGCTTGCGAGACATGAGCGTGACGTCGAGCTGCGCCGGGTCGAGGGCGTCGTACTCCACAGCGTATGCGTACCGGTGGATCACGGCGCGCTCGAAGCCGGGCAACGTAAGGATCAACTCGTCCTGCACGTTCGGAGGCAGGGAGCTGGACAAGCCCTGAAGGTAAAGTTCGCTGGTATCCAGCCCGTCCGGCTCGACGAACAGCAGGTGGTGGTCCTTGTCGGAGAAGCGCACGACCTTGTCTTCGATCGACGGACAGTACCTGGGTCCCGTGGCGTCGATCTCGCCCCCGTACATCGCCGACTCGAGCAGGTGCTCCTGGATGAGCGCGTGCGTCTCGGGGGTGGTGCGCGTCAACCACGTCGGTGTGCTCGTCATGCGCGGACCGGGCACGCCACTGAACGTGCCTGGCGGATCGTCGGAAGGGACCTCCTGAAGGACGCTCAGGTCGACGGAGTCAGCGCGGATGCGCGGCGGCGTGCCGGTCTTGAGGCGGACCAGGTCGTGGCCCGTAGCGCGCAGCGACGCGGAGAGGTGCCGCGCGGGGGCCTCGCCCTGCCGACCCGCCGGGCGTTGCCGCTTCCCGTACCAGACTACGCCCGCCAGGAACGTTCCCGTGCAGAGCACGACGGCGGGCGCGGCCAACGTTCGCCCGTCGGTCGTCAGCACGCCGGTCACTGCGGTCCCGTCGGTGAGCAACTCGGCCACCTCGGCACGGACGATGATCACGTGCGGCTCGCTCTCCACCAGGCTCCTGGCGGCGGCGGCGTACCCGTCGCGTTCGTTCTGGACACGCAGCGACTGCACCGCCGCCCCCTTCGAGGCGTTGAGCATGCGCGTATGGATGGCCGTCTCGTCCGCCAGCCGCCCCATAACGCCGCCAAGGGCTTGCAGCTCGAAGACTAGTTGCGACTTCCCTGGCCCACCGATCGCCGGGTTACACGGCATGACGCCGATCTTGTCGGGGTTAGGGATGACCAGCGCCGTTCGTGCGCCGAGCCGGGCAGCCGCGATGGTCGCCTCGATACCCGCATGCCCGCCCCCGACGACGACCACATCGAACTCCTGCCGCATCCTGCCCTCCTTCGTCCTCGACACCCGCACTCGACGACGGGCTGGACCGGCACCGTGCGGGCGACCGCTGTCGCGGCTCGTAAGCGTCCACGAGTATAGCGGTCGGGCCCATGCGTCGTCGTCGCAGTCGATCCCTGTGCCTAGCGTCGGCCCGGCGGATGCGACCGTTCGCCGGTCCTCGTCGTGCGGCCCGCGCGACGAGTCTGGAGGCGGGAAGCGTCTGATAGACTGGCTCGGTCAAAGGCGCCCGCGACGGCCCGGCCTCCGAGCATGCGCGCGGTTCAGGACGAGTGGTCGGCTAACGAGCACCAGGCCAGCCTCGTAAACCGTACGAACCAGCTGTCACGCGGGGCCCGTCGCTCTACGCGCCGGGTTGGTCTCGATGCCCGGCTCCTTCCCGCGCCGCGTGAGTCGGTCTACTCGGCGTCCTCGGTGCGGATGTCATCGTCCTCGAGCCTCGTGGCGTGCGGTTCGAGACGACCGTCCTCCAGCAGGAGTGCGCACACGCCGTGAGGTGGTTGACGAGGTTCGTGGACTTGCCCCTAGGCAGCGGGCAGTGGCAGAATCGGCGTCTCGCAGGGTCTATCAGGAAGGGGAAGGTTTGCGATGGCGGGCAAGGCACAGGGGATGTGGGACGACGTCATCGCGCGCATCCGCGCCGAGATCCCCGAGGTCGAGTTCCGCACATGGTTCAGCCAGGTGAGTCCGCACGGCATCGAGGATGGCGCGTTCGTCCTCGGCGTGCCCCACTCCTTCGCCCGCGACTGGCTCAGATCGAACTACAGCGGCGTCATCGAAGCGGCACTCCGCGACCTCGGTGTCGAACCGCCCCGGGTCGTGTTCCAGGTGATCGGCAACCAGGTCATCGAGCAACGGGACATGTTCAGCGCGCCGCCCGCACCCGAGACGCCGGCTAGCTCCGCCGAGACCCGTCGCCCCAAGCTGAACCCGAAGTACGTCTTCTCGCACTTCGTCGTCGGACCCAACAACAACCTCGCCCATGCGGCCGCCCGGGCGGTGGTCGAGGCGCCTGGTCGCGCTTACAACCCCCTCTTCCTGTACGGGGAGTCGGGCCTCGGCAAGACCCACCTCATGCACGCCGTCGGGCATGCCGTGTTCGAATCGCGGCCGGACCTCCAGATCGAGTACGTGACCACCGAGGCGTTCACCAACGACCTGATCACCGCCATCGCCGAGCGCCGGATGACGCAGTTCCGCGACCGCTATCGCACCGTTGACCTGCTCCTGATCGACGACATCCAGTTCATCGCCGGCAAGGAGCGCACGCAAGAGGAGTTCTTCCACACGTTCAACGCACTCTACGAATCGGGTAAGCAGCTGATAGTGTCCTCCGATCGACCGCCCAAGGACATCCCGACCCTGGAGAAGCGGCTCAGGAGCCGGTTCGAGTGGGGACTGATAACTGACATCCAAGCTCCGGAGTTGGAGACGCGCATCGCCATCCTCGGGATGAACGCCGAGTACCGGGGTGTCAAGGTGCCGGCCGAGGTCATCGATTACATAGCGAGGCATGTGACCTCGAACATCCGCGAGCTCGAGGGGGCCCTGGTCCGGGCCATCGTCTACGCATCGATGAACCAGGCGCCCCTCAACCGCCAGACCGTCGCACGCGCCCTTTCCGACGTCTTCGCACCAGGCGACATGAACCTGACGATGCCAGACATCCTCAAGCGAACCGCCGACCACTTCGGCGTGAAGCCGGACGACGTGCGCGGCAAAGGCCGGCGCCAGGAACTCGTGGTACCGCGTCAGGTCGCCATGTACCTGATTCGCGAGTTGACCACGCACTCCTACCCCGAGATCGGGCAGTACTTCGCCGACCGCGACCATTCGACCGTGATGTACGCGGTGCAGAAGATCGAGGGCGTCATCCAGGAGGAGGGCGACCTCAGCCGAGCCGTGCGTAGCCTACGCGAGTCGTTCGTCTGACCGCTGCCGACAAGCGGACCGCGCGCGCTCCGGAGCTTGTACGCGAGCCGTCGGAGCTGGTTGACGCGCGAGGAAAGAGCGTCGGAGCCCACCCAACCAGGCGTCCGTCCACTGTCTTCCTTCTGGGTTCGTCCTAGTGGGTTAGTCCATTCAGGACCTGTGGATAACCCTGGGGATAACGTTGTAGAGAAGCTGTCGACCCGCCTGTGGAGAGCCTCGGATCGCGTCCGACTGTTGAAAGCGGTGGAGGAGCTGAGCGCCGTTCCACAGGCGGTCCTCGATCGTCCACAGTTTGCTCCACAGCCCGGATCCCGTGCCCGACGCTCGACAAGCGGTTATCCACAGTCTCCACAGGCCCTACTAGGAGTACTTGTATGATCTCTATCTAGGTTGAAGCCTAGTAAGAGGCCTTAGGGAGGGAACGAGCCCGTTCCGCGTCAAGTGCCAAACCTAGGCTAGAGCGCATGGAAACCTCGCCAGGAAGGGCTTACCAGGGTATGCTCTGACACCGGGAGTTAGCCTTCGGCAACCTGGAGGCAACCGGTTTACACCAACCCGGCAGTCCTCGCGAAGGTGGCCGATGAGAGAAACCCCGGTGAAACCAAGCGAGGCGCACGCGGAGAAGGAACCCAGGAGAGTCGCATGAAGGTGCTCGTCCCGAAGAAGAGCCTAGCCGACACGCTCGCACGCGTCGAACGCATAGTCCCCAGCCGGTCAAGCAACCCTGGGCTGAGCTTGCTGCGCATAGACGTCACTGAGGACGGTATGGAGCTCAGCGGGTCGAACATGGACGTAGATATCCGCGCGCGCTTCGCCGTAGACGCCCCGGGTAGGGGCAGCTACGCCGTTGTTGGGCACGTCTTCAGCCAAGTGGTAAGGGCCCTGCCGGGCGAGGACGTCCAGCTCGACCTGGGCGACGACGAGATGCAGATAAGCTCTGGCTCCTACTCGACGAAGCTGCAGCTCATGTCTCCATCGTCGGCACCGGTGCTGAACTTCGGTGCGCAGTTCGGTGGCAGCATCGATGCCGCGCAGCTCGCCAGGGCGCTCTCGGCCGTGAAGTACGCCGCCTCTGTAGCTGACTTCCAAGCGGTCTTCCGGGGCGTGAAGCTGGAGCTGGCCGACGGTCGCATGCGGGCAGTGGCGACGGACGGCTTCCGGCTCGCCTATTACGACCTCAAGGAGAGCACTGGCTTGCTTTCCGAGGTCATCGTCCCAGCCCGTAGCGTGGACGAGCTCCTGAGGGTGCTCAGTGACGGGGAGGTGAAGCTGGCGCTCGAACCCGCTCAGCTTTCCGTCCAGCACGGTAACTACTCTCTGAACCTCAAGCTCATGGACGGGACCTTCCCCGACTACGAGCGTGTCATCCCCAAGACCTTTCCCGTCAGCATCACTTTGGAGGCCGGTCGCCTCGCCGAGGCCGTCGCGCGGGTCGCGCTCATGGCCGACAAGACGACGAACAATCGCGTCGATCTGTTCGTGAAGGGCGGCGAGCTGCGCATCACGGCCGAGGGCAGCTTCGGTCGTAGCCAAGAAGCGCTGCCCGTGCTGCAGGAAGGCACGGACCCGGAGATCGCGTTGGCTTACAACAGCAAGTACCTCACGGACGCGCTCTCCCCTGCGGACGGCGAGGTTCGTCTGAGCTTCTCCGGCTCCAACTCCGCTCCGAGCGTTGTCACGGACCTGGGCGACAACAGCTACCTCGCCATGGTCGTGCCGCTCAGGACCTCGTAGACCTGTTCCAGGAGGAACGATGACGATCATCGAAGACGTGCGCGCGCTCGAGGTGCTCGACTCGCGCGGTAACCCGACCGTGGCAGCCACGGTGACCCTTACCAGCGGCGCGTCAGGGACCGCGCTAGTGCCGTCCGGCGCCAGCACCGGAGCTCACGAGGTCGTCGAACTGCGCGACGGCGGTGGCCGTTACGCGGGTAAGGGCGTCCTGAAGGCCGTTCAGAACGTCAACGAGCGCATCGCTCCCGAGCTGATCGGCTACGACGCCCTCGAGCAGGCGGCCGTCGACCGCGCGATGTGCGAGCTCGACGGCACCGCGAACAAGTCCGAGCTGGGCGCCAACGCGATCCTCGCGGTGTCACTTGCCACTGCGCGCGCGGCCGCGGGGGCCGTCGAGTTGCCCCTGTACCGCTACCTGGGCGGCCCGAACGGCCGTGTGCTCCCCGTCCCCCTGATGAACGTCATCAACGGCGGCAAGCACGCCGACAACGCGGTCGACATGCAGGAGTTCATGCTCGTGCCGCTCGGTTTCTCAACGTTCGGCAGCGCGCTGCGCGCCGGGGTGGAGACGTTCCACAGCCTGAAGAAGGTCCTCTCCAAGCGCGGCTACGACACCAACGTCGGTGACGAGGGCGGCTTCGCGCCCGACCTGAAGAGCAACAGGGAGGCGATAGAGGTCCTCCTCGAGGCCATCGAGAAGGCCGGTTACACGCCTGGTGACGAGATAGGCATCGCCCTCGACCCGGCCAGCACGGAGTTCTTCGTCGACGGACGTTACGTCCTCAAGGCCGAGGACCGTGAGTTCGACTCGGACGGCATGATCGCCTACTGGCTCGCCTGGCTCGACCGGTACCCCATCGTCTCGATAGAGGACGGCCTCGCCGAGGACGACTGGGCCGGCTGGGCGAAGCTCACCGAGGCTGCCGGCAGCCGGGTGCAGCTCGTCGGCGACGACCTGTTCGTCACCAACAGCGCCCGGCTTCAGCGCGGCATAGACGAGGCCGTAGGGAACGCCATCCTCGTGAAGGTGAACCAGATAGGCACGCTCACCGAGTCCATGGACGCCATGGAACTCGCTAAGACCTACGGTTACCGTAACGTCGTGAGCCACCGCTCCGGGGAGACAGAGGACGCCTTCATCGCCGACCTGGCGGTAGCCGTCAACGCCGGCCAGATCAAGACGGGCTCGGCCAGTCGGTCCGATCGCATCGCCAAGTACAACCGCCTGCTGACCATCGAGAGCGAGCTTGGCGACGCGGCGCGCTACCTCGGCAAGGCAGCGTTCAAGCGATGAGGGCAGGGCGCTGCACCAAGATCGTCGCTACCCTGGGTCCCGTCTCGAACTCGCCCGAGGTGATCAGACGCCTGCTTGAGGCCGGGGTCAACGTGTTCCGCCTCAACTTCTCGCACGGGGCGCAGGAAGTTCACCGCACGACGGTGGACACCATCCGGAGCACGGCCGACGCGCTGGGGGTGTCCGTTGGCATCCTGCAGGACCTTCAGGGCCCGAAGATCCGCGTGGCCCGTTTCAAGGACGACCACATCACCCTCGTCCCCGGCCAGAAGTTCACCCTCACCTGTGGCGACTCGAGCCCGGGCGACGGGACGCGGGTCGGCGTCACGTACACGAACCTCGTCAACGACCTCAAGATAGGCGACACGCTCCTGCTGGACGACGGTCGCCTCGAGCTGCGCGTCATGGGGCTCCAGGACGATGACATCCATACGGAGGTCGAAGTAGGGGGCGTGCTCAGCAACAACAAGGGCATCAACATCCCGGGCGCGCACCTCAGCATCCCCGCCCTGACCGACAAGGACGTCGAGGACCTCCGCTTCGGGGCGGAACTGGACGTCGACTGGGTCGCGATGAGCTTCGTCCGGACCCGCGACGACCTGCTCCTGGCTCGGCATTACCTCGCCCGTGCCGGCTCGCAGGCGCGGCTCATGGCCAAGATCGAGAAGCCGAGCGCCGTCGAGCGGTTCAGCGAGATACTGCAGGAAGTCGACGGCATCATGGTGGCTAGAGGCGACCTCGGGGTCGAGATGCCGGCCGAACGCGTTCCGCTCATTCAGAAGCAGCTCATCCGCGAGTGCATGCAAGCGGGCAAGCCGGTCATCACGGCTACGCAGATGCTCGAGTCCATGATCACCAACCCGACGCCAACGAGGGCGGAGGCGTCGGACGTGGCGAACGCCATCTTCGACGGTACGGACGCGGTGATGCTCTCCGCCGAGACGGCGGTAGGCGCCTATCCGGTCGAAGCCGTGCGCATGATGGACCGCATCGCCAGGGCCGTGGAGGCCTCGCCGGAGTATCGCGACGCCATGCGTCAGCTCGTACCTACGGCGGACGCCTCCACGGCCGACGCCGTGGCGCTGGCCGCCGTCGAGATGGCTTACAACCTCGACGCGCGGCTCATAGTCACGTTCACGTCGAGCGGGAACACCGCGCTGCGAGTGTCGCGCAACCGGCCCCCCACCCCCGTCCTGGCCATAACCCCGAACCCGCGGGCCCTCCGGCAGATGATGGTCGCTTGGAGCGTCGTTCCCTACTTGAGCGACGACATCCACAACACGGACGAGATGGTGGTCGTGGCCAAACGCGGCATCGAGGCGACACAGCTCATCGGGCGCGACGACCGCTTCATCATCACGGCCGGCGTGCCGTTCGGCATGCGCGGCACCACGAACCTCATCCGCGTGGAGCGAAACCGCTGACCAGAAGCGCTGGATGCCCATGATGGTCGGGCGCAGCACGCCGAACTCCGCCGCCGATCGGCGGTACACGCGCCGGTGCCGGCTCTCGAGGGCCGCGAGCTCGAGCGCGTGCTCCGGTCCCGAACGAGCCACCCGACCTCCCAACGAGAGCAGCGGCCGGTGACTCACCGGCCGCTGCTCTTCAGTTACTAGGGCGGGCTAGCCCGGTCCTCAGGCTTCGCCTTCGGCTACGACCAGCACCTTGAGGTCGATGGTGACCTCCGGGTGCGGGCGGTAGGGCACCGAATGCTCGCCCGTCACCTTGATGGGCTCGGCGAGGAGGACCTTGCGACGGTCGATCTCTACGTCGTAGGCGGCCTTGAGGGCGTCCACGATGTCGCGGTTGCCGACCGAGCCGTAGATCCGGCCTTCGCCGGCCTTGACGCGGATCTCCACCTTGGCGTCGCCGAGCATGGCGGCGAGGCGTTCGGCGTCGGACTTGCGCTCCGCCAACTGGCGAGCGCGCTGAGCCAGGCGCGCCTGGAGCTCGGCCTGGTTCGACT
Organism: Deinococcota bacterium; assembly: GCA_963170125.1. Lineage (GTDB taxonomy): Bacteria > Deinococcota > Deinococci > Deinococcales > Trueperaceae > JAAYYF01. Next base: position 23,484 of record CAUJFI010000173.1, read on the forward strand.
TGGTCGCCGGCAGCGCCAAGCCCTGCGGAACCAGGAAGTTCCGGGCGTAACCGTCCTTGACGCGGACGATGTCGCCTGCTTCGCCCAGCTTCTCGACGGGCTCCAGCAGGATCACGTTCATTTCCGCACCAGCTTCTCTGTGATCGGGATGATCGCGAGCATACGCGCACGCTTGATGGTGGTGGCGAGCCGACGCTGATGCTTGGCGCACACGCCGGTGCGGCGACGGGGCAGGATCTTGGCGGTGTCCGAGATGAAGCGCCTCAGCACCCTGCCGTCGTGGTAATCCATGATCTCGTACTCACCCGCGCAGAACGGGCAGACGCGTGGCCTGCGGCCGCGGCGGCCGCCTCCACGCCGGCGGCGATCGCCGCCCTTTTCTCGTGCTTCTCTTGCCATCTAGAAGGGTAGATCCTCTTCTGGTGGAAACTCCTCGTCGATATCCAGCTTCGACGGCCTCGCCTGGGCGCCCGTAGCGACTGTGCGCTCCGGACGGGTTCCGGCTCCACCGCTGCCGGGACCGCGAGTGAGGAACTCGACGCGCTGACCTTCGAGGCGCGTCGTGAACCTGCGATTGCCTTCCTTGTCCGTCCAAGAGTCGTTGACGAGACGACCGACGACGAAGACCGCGTCGCCCTTGCGAAGCGACTCGCAGCCCTCCGCCAGGTCGCGCCACACGGTGACGTCGACGAAGGCGGTGCGCTCCTGATCGTCCCCGCCGCGCCCCTTGAAGCGCTCGTTGACGGCCACGCCGAAGCGCGTCACCGACGCCCCCGAGGGGGTGGTGCGCAGCTCGGCGTCGCGGGTCAGGTTGCCCACGATGAGCACCTGGTTGAGGGCGTCCTTGAGGCGATGCTGACCGCGCGCGTCGATGACCGTTGGCTCACCCGTACGCACGCCGACCGTGACGACGTCGACGCGCTGGGCGTTGACGTCGAGCGCGGTGCGCTTCTGGCCGTCCTGGGCGTCCCAAGTGCGGTAGTTGAGGCGGCCTTCCACGAACACGTGGGCGCCTTCCTGCAACTGTTCAGCCATCGTCTCCGCCTGGGCGCCGAACAGCGTGACCCTGTGGTACCAGGCCAGCTCGCGGGGTCTGTCGTCCTCCCCAATGACGTGATCGTTGCCGGCCAGGTTCATCTCCAAGATGGCCAACCCGCCAGGGGTGTAGCGCAGCTCCGGTCTTTGAACCAGCGTGCCGACTAGTAGAACTGTGTTCATGCCACGTGCCATGGGCGACTCTCCAACCGCTCGTCAACAGGTTCTCTCGGCTTAGGCGGCGGCGCTGGCCTTGCCTTCGGCCTTCGGCTCCTTCTTCGTCTTCCACTCCGGGCGTTCCCGGACGACCAGGACTCGCATGACGTTATCGCGTTGGCGTAACGCAGCTTCGATGGTCTTGGGGGTTTCGCCGCTCAAGCGTAGGCGATAGATGAGGTAGTAGCCCTCGTTGCCCTTGCGGATCGGGTACGCCAGACGGCGCATGCCCCATTCGTCGAGTTGGAGGACCTCGCCTCCCGCGCGCTCCACATGGAGCGCCACGGCGTCCTTCTCGGCCTGGACCTGCTGCTCGCTGAGGCTAGGGTCGAGGATGACGTTGAGATCGTACTTCGCTGCTTCGTTCGGCATGTGCACCTCCTTCCTTACGGGTAGACACACGACGCGACAGACCGTGATACGGCCCGCGCTCGCCCTACCCAACGTTGGCTCGCCACCACGCGTGCCCGGGCATGCCCGATGCGTTCACGCGGCAAATGCCGATGCTAGCACACGGCGGGGCGGGCTTGCCGTTGTCGCGGCCACGGCCGCGGCGTCACGGCCCCGTCCATCCGACGGCCAGGCGGTCGCGCTCGAGCACACCGCCCGGCTCGCCAGCGGCGGTCTCGTACAGGACGAGCGGCCGGAAGAGCACGGGCCTGCTCGGCCTGGTCGGGTACAACGATGCGGCCGTCACGACGATGAGGGCCGCTTGATCGGGCTCGAGGGTCAAGTCGAGGCTCGCCGCCGGGCGGACGCGGAGCGCTTGGTCGGGTGCCGACGGTTCCGGACCACCGTCGGTAGCCGCGCGGCCGGTCGCGGTCGGGTCGGTCTGCGAGGTACCCGTAGGCCAGGCGTCGAGCGATGGGGGGTCGAGAACAGCGGGACCGCTTCCGAACAGGCTCGCTCGCCACCGAGCCACCTGTTCGACGCTGCCGGCCCCGGCGATGACCCGGCCGGTCGCGGCCACTGCCGGCGCGTACTCCACGCGCGTCAACCGCGCGGGCCGGAGGCCGAGGTTGAGGACGGACAGCACGGCCGGAACGCCGCCCGATGGCGTGGACGAGGCGCTGACGGCGATGCCGGCGTTGTCGGCCGGCAGCGCCACGATGCGCACCGCGCCGAGTTGGTGCAAGGTCTCCTCGCCGGAACGGCAGCGCGCCGCGGCGACCGCCGAGTACTCTCCGGGCGGTAGAGGAGCCGTCACGGTCGTGAGGGGGAGGCGGTAACCGATGCCGACGTCGTCGTCGCTGACGACCACGGCGCCCCGCTCGAGCTCGACTCGCGTGTCGCCGAGGATCAGCGTCAAGGCCACGAGAGGATCGGAAGCGCTACAGGCGTGCCCATGGAACGTGACGCTGCCCCGAACGCCGTCGCTCCAACCGAGGTAGGCGCCAGGACCCAGCGCCGACTCGTGTGGCACGCCGGTGTTGGACCAAGGTGCGACAGCCGTCGGCCAGCGCGAGACGCCGACCACGTGGCGGCGGACCCACGTCCAGGCGGGCGATCCTGCGAACGGCAGTGTCGCTAGTGCGCGGCCCAGCCGGTACGGCGCCGGCGGCGCCCAGGCGGGGAGGGTGGCGGCCCCCGTCCAGACCTCGGCGAACGCGAGCATGCCCCCGGCGAGCACGGCCGCGAGCAGGCTCCCGGCGACCCAGGCGATCCGCCGGCTCCGCCGCCGGCCGCCGACGAGCGCGCGCCGGCGCGTACTCACGGACCGGGCGCTTCCGGCCACGAGCCGAGCCGTCCCGTTCCGCACGCGACCTGGAGGTCGAGCGCGAGGCCGGCGAGCTCCGCTTCCGCGAACGCGAGTTCGGCGCGGGCGTTCACGACGTGCATGGCAAGTACCGGATCCTCGACTGCTCGCGCGGCGCCGCGCGCCTCCTCGAGATCGGCTACGCCAGGCAGGCGATCCCGTACTAACCAGAGGAGCGTCAACTCCGCTGCGTCCACTCCGGTTGCTGCGGACTCGTAGGAGCGGAGTAGCGCTGTCACTGTGGCCGTGAGGTACTCGAGGGAGTCGGCAAGCTCGAGATCGTCCAACCGCTCGTCATCCGTCGATCCGAGCGAACCGGTCGTCGCGGCGGCCGGCCAAGTCAACCGGAACGCCTGCTCGGCGCCGGTCGGACTCACCCTGCCGGTCAACTCGCCGGAGGCGGGCCAGTCGCTGGGCAGCGGGATGCGCGCCTCCAACCCTATGGACGCGTTCACCGCGCCGCCACCGGAGGCGCTCGAGAACCGGCCGCGGTAGTCGGCCCGGGCGAACAGCCCGACCTCGACGCCTGCCGTGGAGGCCAACGCCCGCTCCAAGGCGCGCTGGCGGTGCAGCGAGGCAGCGGTGAGAGCCTCCGGCCCGTTCGCCAGACATGCCGCCAGGCTCGGGGGATCCGTGACGATGGCGGCCTTCAGCTCAGCGAACGTCGGCAGGCTCAAGGCGGTCGCGGGCACGCCGTGGGTGCGCTCCAGCCTGCGCCACAGTTCCGTCGCGTTGGCGGCGGCGAAACGTTCAAGCCCGACAACCGTCTGATGGATGATGAGCAGCTCGCGTTCCGTCGGGTGCAGCAGAAGGGCGTCGGCATGGGTCGCCGGCGGCCGCCAGTACCGCTCGAACTCGGTCAAGGCCGCCGTAGCGGCGGCGGCCAGTTCCGTCACGAGGGCGAGTGAGAGGACGTCGCGCACGAACTCCGCCCGTGCCGCCGTCGCCGTCGCCGTCGCGAACGCCGTGAACGCGGACCGTCGTTCGGCGAGCAGGGCGGCTTCCGGCTCCATGCGGAGCCGGTATAGGGGTAGCGACGCGCTCACCCCAAGGTTCACCTCGACGCTGGAGAAGTCGCGCCAGGCGACCGATTCGGTGACGCTCAACTCAGGGAGCTGCGCCAGTCCGTTGGCGAGCGCCGAGGTCGCCAGGTCGTTCGCCTGCTGGGTCAGGAACGCGGGTGGCGCGTAACGGGCCTCGTACGCGGCGAGGAGGGGTTCGAGAACCGCTCCTTGCGCGACCGCCACGGTACCGGGGGCGAGCACGGCGAGTAGCAGGGCGGTGCGTGCGGCGCGCTTGGCGCGGTTCAACGACCGTCTGGCCATGAGAACGACGTCACGAGGCCCGTCTCGAGGTAGTAGCTCACCTCGCCGATGGAGACGATGGGCAACAGGCCGAGCGTGACGGCCGTTGGGCTGCCCGTCAGGCGGCCGTTGGCCGTGGCTTCTATGCCCACTGTGAGCCGACCGCCGGGTGGGATGGCGATTCCGGCGCGCGGGATGCGGTCGTCCGGCAGGGGCTGTCTGAGGCGCGCGCCCCGCTCTTCCGCGCGCAGGAAAGGGCTGCCTAGGAGCTCGTCGCGAGCGGGGTTCCGGCTCAGGCCCATGAACCGTACCGTCAGGTCAGAGCCGTTTACCAAGGTCAGCTCGTCGAACTTGCGCCCCGGCGCGTCACCGCCGTCCTCGCGCGCATCGGTTCCCGAGGCGACCGTGAGCTCGAGCCCCGAGCCCGGGCCGAGGGGCGAGGCGCCGGCGAGCGGGTAGAGGGCGACGAGCACCGTGCCGAGCCACGTCTCCGCTCCGAACGTCGCAGCGACGGTAACGCTCGCGCTGCAAGGCTCCAGGCGCGTGAGCTTCGCCGGAACGCGCCAGACCTCGAAGCGGGTGTTGGTGGGTTCCGCCACGTCCAGGCAGTCGGAGTCGGACGCGGCCGCCACGGAGTCCGCCGCCACAAGGCGCGGGTTAGCGACGGCGATCGTGACGCCGCCGTCGGAGCCCGGGGCCAGGTCCTCGAAGTGGATGCCGACGACAGGCACGAGGTCGGGCCCCGCCTCCGCCGCGGACCGACCGAAGGCGGCCAGGCCGAACGTGACCAGGCAGACGAGCGCCACCGCATGGCGGAAGCCGCTCGGCCGCGCGCGTGCCAAGCTGCCGTACGCGGCCGCTACCCTGCCGGACGCACGGGCGCCGGGCCGCATGCCTGCGAGGCCGCGCCAAGCGCGTCCGTGACGGGGACTCAGGAGCCTCGCGCGATAACTTGCTTGTCTCATGGTTCTCCTCTCTCGAAGCTTGGTGGTGGGTGGTGAGCGCGAGCACGCCCACCACCCACCTGCCGATCAGAGCGCGCCGTCCATCGTCGTGTACTTCATGTAGGTCTTATTGGTCGTGCCACGGTCGGCAACGCCGGTGTCCTGCGAGCTGCCGTCGCTGTACTGGGCGAACTTGTGCGCCACGTACGTCGTGGTCACACGCATGTTGCCCTTGTAGAGCTTGATCCGCTTGTTGGGTGGGACCGTGAGCTGAGCCGTCGTCGGGTTGGAGCAGACCCGGCTGAAACCGACGGACAAGCTGAGAGCCGCCGAGATGCCCGCGCCGCCGCTGGTCAGGGTCATCCTGCACTCCTCGTCGATGACGTACGTATAGGTGACCGGCACGGAGGAGGGGTTGGCGAAGTCGCGTTCCAGCGAGTAGCTCGTCTGAGTGGGCTTCCCGGTGCTGGAGCTCACGATCTCCCACGAGTAGCCGAGGAGCTTCGGCGGTGCGGGCGGCTCGTTCGGTGCCTCGTCAGGCGGACAGTTGTTGCAGAGGCCGGCCGTCACGGCGTCCAGCTCGCCCATGCCGAGCGGAACGGCGGCGTGCGCGGACCCGAGCGACATGCTCAGGAGCATGAGCAGCAGCGTGCTAGCGGACCATAGTTTGAGGCGTTTCACGTTTCCTCCGGTGGAAGTGTCGAGGTGCTTCAGGCGGAAGGCGATCGGCGATATCCACCCCCTTCACGCCTCGCGGCGCCCACCAAGCCCAGCGCTGTTAGGCAGGTGAGCACCCCGGCCCAGTCCCCGTACCGCGTGTACGGCGTGGAGCCGGCCCTAAGCCTCGCGGTCGCGCCGAGCGTGGTGGCCACGCCAGGGGCGGAGCGCTCGACCACCCGCCCGGCCGGGTCGATGATGGCGCTCGGGCCGCCGTTCGAGGCGAAGGCCAACCAGACGCCGTTCTCGACCGCGCGCAGACGCGCGACGCGTAGGTGTTGAAGAGGAACGTCGCCGCCGGCCGCGAACGTGTCGTCCGTGATGACGGCGAGCAGCTCGGCCCCGCCACGCGCGGCTGCGCGCACCGTGGCTGGGAACGCGACGTCGTAACAGATCACCGGGGCGACCAGCACGCCGCCGAGATCGGCGGCACCGGGGGCCGCCCCGGCCGCGAGGCCGGCTTCGGCGAACGGCACGAGGCGGCGCTTGTCGGCGACATGGATGAGTTCAGAGTCGATGAGCGCGAAAGCCGAGTTGCCGTAAGTGCCGGCATCCTCGTCGCGCGACGCCGCGCCCATGAGCAGCGGCGCCAGCCCGACCAGGGCCAGGCGCTGGTCGCCGGTGAGCGGCACCCCGGAAGCGGCGCGCGCGGCGGCATGGGCGAGGCGGCCCGGCCAGACCCCCTCCGGCCAAACGGTGACGGTCGCACTGCCTGCGCCCGCCGACCTGGAGAGGGTGGCCAGGGCCACCAAGAGTTCGGCCGCGAGGACCTCGTCGGCCGCGGCGGCGGCACGGGCGGCGGCCGGCAGGTTGGGTTGCACCACCACGATGCGCGTGTCGCCCCGCCCGCCCGGCGGCGCGGCGGCCGGCGCCCCCGTGGCGACCGACCAGACGACCAGGCAGATGAGCCCGAGGCCGGCGACGGGCGGAAGGGCCGCGGCGGCCGCTCGAGGCGCCCGGCCGTGAAGGCGAGTGCCCGTTATGACCCCGCGCACCACCTCTAGTGCCAGCGCGTTCGCGAGCAGGACCGCCAGGCTCACGGCGGTCACCGAGCCGAGGCGCGCAAGGTGGACGGCGGGCGTCTCCGCCTGGGAGTAGCCGATCACGGCGAGGGACGGCGCCCAGGCGCCCGCCAGCCACTCTTGGCGAGTCGCCAGCTCGGCGCAACACCAGAAGACGGGCGGGACGAGCCAAGCGAGGCGACGAGCGCCGCCCCTCGAGCGCGCGACCACGACCGCCGCCGCCCCGCAGGCGGCGCCGAACGGCAGCGCGGCCGTGATGACGACGGCCAGGTACGCGGGCGCCGAGAGGGCCAGGGCCGCTTCGTAAGCCACCGAGGTGACGCCGAGAGCGGTGAGCGCGCCGCAAGCCGCCGCGAGCATGAAGCGCCGGCGCGCGGCCATGGCGCGCACCAGGTGGAAGGTCGGCATGAAGGCCACCCAGGCCAGGGCCGGCGAAACGGACCATGGCCGCGAGGCGGCTGCCAGCAGGACCATGCCCGCCAGGCAGGAGACGTACGGCCCCGCCCCGGTGGCGGGAGCGCGCCAGGCTGAAGCCGTCGACGCTGCGGCGCGCGGCCACGCTGAGGACGGGACCGACACTTAGAGCGCCCCGAGCAGGAACACGCGGCCGCTGAAGCGGCGCGTGAAGGCGTCGATGGGGAGCACGTACGCGCCCACGGCGGGGTCGGCCACCGTAACCGCGCCGCGCGTGACGGCGCGCACGGCGACGAGGTGACCGAGCGGCGCGGAGCCGGCGACGGTCATGTGGGCGACGAACGGCGTGGGGAGCCCCGCCAGGTCGGCCCGGCCGACCCGGTACCACGTGCCTGGGAAGCCGAAGCGGTCGGCGAGACGAGCGAACTCGCCCAGGCTGAGGCCGTCGGGACCGAGCCGCGCGGAAGCGACGACCGAGGCCAGCTCTAGTCGCCGCCCGGACCAGGCGGCGAGCGTGGCGACGACGGCCGGTCCGCAGTCGTTGCGCTGCGACTGCAAGACGACGGGTACCGAGTCGAGAGCGTATGGCGCGGCGTTCCAGGCGCGGCTGGCGTGGGCGCCGAGTGCCGTAGGCAACGTCAGCACGGCCGCCGCCGCCAGGGTGGTGAGGATGAGCGCGAGCGAGCGCCGCGACCTCGCGGCTAGGGCCCAATGCCGGGGCGCCGCGCTTTGCCGTTCGCCGTGCCGATCGGCGACCGCCGGCCGGCTTCCGCTGCGTGCTGCCCTGCCCATACCCTCTCCCTCCTTCGGAAGAGGCTAGGGCTCGGGCGTTACGTGCAGGTCACGCGAGTTGGTCGGAGCCGACCGGGTCTAGGCGCTCGCCCGGCCCAGGCTCACGCCCCGCCTGCCGTCAGCTCACGCTGGTCGAGAGTGCGGTCGCCGGGCGGTCGGCGTCCTTGTGCGCCCGCGGCGTGAAGCCCAGCAGGCGCAAGCCGTTGGCCACCACCAGGATGGTGCCCCCCTCGTGCCCGATGACCCCGAGGGGCAGAGGAAGGTGGGAGAAGAGCGTGATGATGACCATCAGGACCATGATCCCCAGCGCGAAGGCGAGGTTCTGGCGGATGACGCCGTTGGCGCGCTTCGCGAGCTCGAACGCCTCGGGGAGCCGCGAGAGGTCGTCGGAGAGCAGGGCGACATCGGCTGCCTCCAGGGCGGCGTCGCTGCCGGCCACCCCCATCGCCACGCCCACGTCGGCGGTCGCGAGGGCGGCCGCGTCGTTGACGCCGTCGCCGACGAACGCCACCGTGCCGCTCGCCCCAAGCTCGCCGACGACCGTGACCTTCTCGTCCGGCAGGAGGTCGGCGCGCACCTCTTCGGGCCGCAGCCCGAGCGTGCGCCCCACGTCGAGCGCCACGGCCGCATGGTCGCCGGTGAGCATCGCGAAGCGCCTCACCCCGGCCCGGGCGAGCTGCGACAGGGCGCGCGCGGCGCTCGGCCGCACGACGTCAGCCATGCCGAAGAGCCCGGTGACGCGCTGCGCGTCGCCCAGGATGACCACCGTCTTCCCCGCGCTCTCGAGCCGCGCCAGGGCGGCGGCCTCTTCCGCCAGCCCGACACCGAGCTCGGCTGCCAGCTTGCGGTTGCCCACCCAGTACGGTGTGCCGGCCAGCTTCCCTACCACGCCCTTGCCGGGCACGGCGACCACGTCAGAGGCGGTCGGACCGGCGAGCCCGCGGCTGTCGGCCGCCCTACAGAGCGCCTTGGCGAGCGGGTGGTCGGAGGCGGCCTCGATGGCCGCGGCGGCGGCGAGGGCGGCGTCCTCGCTCTGGCCGAAAGCCACGACGTCCGTCACGTGCATGCGTCCCTCGGTGAGGGTGCCCGTCTTGTCGAACGCGATGGTGGTAACGGCGCCGAACCGCTCGAGGGCTCCGCCGCCCTTGAAGAGCACGCCCATGCGAGCCGCGCGCGCTAGCGCCGAGAGGACGGCGGCCGGCACGCTGATCACGATGGCGCACGGGCTCGCCACCACGAGGAGGGTGGCGGCCTTGTAGAACGCCGCGTGCGGGTCGGTGCCGGAGAGGAGGAACGCGCCGAGCGCGAGCGCCGTCCCGACGATGACGAGCACCGTATAGCGCTGGCCGAACCAGTCGCTGAAACGTTGACTGGGCGAGCGACTGGCCCTGGCCGCGGTGACGAGCTCGATCATGCGAGCCAGGGTCGAGCTGGACGCGTCCTTCGTGACCCGCACCTCGAGCGCGCCGTAGCCGTTGATGCTGCCGGCGAACAAGGCGTCGCCGACGGCTTTGTCGACGGGAACGGACTCGCCCGTGATGGGCGACTGGTCGACGCTCGACGCGCCGCGCTCCAGTACGCCGTCGAGGGGCACGCGCTCGCCCGGTCGCACGAGCAGGCGCGCGCCGATGGGGACCGAGTCCGACGGCACCACGCGCAGCTCGTCGCCCTCCAGGAGCGTGGCCGTCTCAGGCTTCAGCTTCATGAGCGCGGCGACGGCCCCCTTCGTGTTGGTGAAGGCGTGGTCCTCGAGCGTGCCTGCGAGGCTGAAGAGGAAGAGCAGCACGGCGCCGTCGCGGGGTTCGCCCACGAGTGCCGCCGCCACCGCGGCGAGCACCATGAGGAGGTCGATGTCGAACTTGCGCTCGCGCGTCAGCTCGGCGAGGGCCGCGGCTGCTGCCGGCACTCCGCCGGCCAGGAAGGCGACGGCCAGCCCGACCGCCGCTACGAGGCCGGCCGCGCCGCCGACACCGACGTAGTCGGCGAGCCAGCCGGCGCCCCGGCCCCCGTGAGCGCGCCCGATCACCACCGCCAGCACGGCGACGGCCAGGCCAAGCCCCGTGAGACCCGTGAACACGGCGGCCAGGCGGTTCCGCCCGCGCTCCGCCGCCAACTCGTCGAGCAACCGCTCGGAAGCGGACCTGGCCTGGGAGGGGCCCTCCCCTGCCGGGGCGGCGGGGCCGGCCCCCGTGTTCGGTCGCTCGGGTTCTCGCACACCCACAACCTAACCCGGAATCGTTCCGATTACAATAGGGTCGGCCTCGCGACCGTGTGCGGCTCCCCACCACCCGGCCCGAGAGTCCGGTCTCCCCTCGCCGTCCAGCGCCGAGGCCCGATCTCCCCCTCATCATCCGACGCGTTAGGCTGCGGCGATGTCAGGCGACCGTCTACGCCCCCTCGCGAACGCGTGCCTGACGACCCTCGCCTGCCTCGCCGTATGCGTTCCGACCCTCTGGTTCGCCCTCTACCTCGCGTTCGCCGATCGCTGGTGGTGGTTGTTCGTCGCCAACTCGCTGGCGCCCGTCCTCTTCATTCCCGTGCCCGTAGCGATGCTGGTCGCCTGGTTGCTGCGGCGGAAGCGGCTCGCCCTGGCCGGCCTGCTCCCCCTCGCCGTCGCCGCCTACCTGTGGACGGGCACGTACTTCCCGTCGCGCGCCGACGGGCCCGCCGTGGTCGAGCAGGCAGCGACGGTCTCGGTGATGACGTTCAACGTCAAAGCGGGCAACCATGACGCGAGCGAGCTGGAGGCAGCCATACTCGCCTCCGGCGCGCACGTCGTGGCCCTGCAGGAACTCAACGAGGGTGTAGGCGAGGAGCTGGCCGGGCGTTTGGCCGGCACGCACCCGTACGTCGACCTGGCGCCCTGCCCGCCGTGCGGCGACTGGGGAAGCCTCGGCATCTTCTCCGCGTACCCGCTCGAGCCCGTGGCGGCGGACCTCGGCGGCCCGGCCGCCCGCAACCCTCAGGTCGCCATCGTCCACCACCCGCGCGGCGACCTGCTCGTCGTCAACGTCCACAACCTCTCCACCCCAAGGTTCCCGCAGATATGGCCGGCGGAGATAGCCAGAGCCGTCGAGTCGCGGGAGGCGGTCGCCGCCGCGCTCGTCGCGCTGGTGCGCGACGCCGACGTGCCGGTCGTCGCCATGGGTGACTTCAACACCACCGAGCGCAGCGGCGCCTACCGCGTGATCACGAGCGAGCTGCTCGACGCCTGGCGCAACCGGGGCTTCGGGTTCGGCAGCACCTTCCGCGGCGGCGGCCAGAGCGGCGCGGCTGCCCGCCCCGACACCACACGCTCCGGGGCCGCGGGCTCCGACACCGCGCTCGACGGCTCGCTCGGCGGAGCGCTGCCGCGACCCGCACTCCCGGACTGGCTCCTCAGGATCGACTACGTGTTCCACTCGCGGGGCCTCACGACCCTCTCGGTGAAGGTCATGGCATGGCAGGCGGCGTCCGATCACCGCCCCGTCACGGCGCTGCTCGCGTTCACCGACTGACCGGAAGAGCCGCGAGTGCTCCAGAAGTCACGAACGTTCCAGGGGCCGTGAGCGCTCCGGAAGCCATGAACGTTCGCTGAACCGAGCCAGCGGCCGCGCCTCACCGTGGCGTCTTAGCTTGATGAGCGTAGAGCCCGGTGCGCTGCGCGTGAGCGCGCACGGCGCCGCGAGCTCCTTAGGAGGCGAACATGCGCATAGCGCTTCGTAACTTGGTGATGACGGCAACGCTCCTGGTGGCGGCCCTCGGCGGCTTGGCCGGCGCCAGGGGCGTCGACATCGTCCTGCCGGACGGCGACACCTGCAAGATCGTCAGCCCCGAGCTGAACCCGAGCCTCGCCAACGGTCGCGTGAGCCACTTCTGCAGCGACGGCGTCGCACTGGTGGGCGGGCTGCAACTGGGCGATGGCCTCGGCCTGGTGACGCGCGTCACCTACGACCCGAACGATCCGCAGAACGTGTTCTCGGACGGGCTCGTCTCCATCGAAGCGCGCGGCGTGACGTTGGAGGACGGCACCGTCTGCCTGCATGCCGGCGAGGGGGCGACCATCGCTTTCGACGGCGAGCGCGCCAACTACACGTGTGACGACGACTCGGTGCTCCTCGGCGCCTTCGAGGCCGACGGCGACGAGGTCTTCGCGACGCAGGCCACGTTCACGCACGATGACGCCGGTTTCCACCTGGTCGGCAAGGAGCGCGTGGCGGTGCAGACCATCGATGCGAGCAGCCCCATCACGAACGTCGAGTGGAAGCTCGAATCGTTCGGCGTCGGCGGTACCCCGGCCCTCGAAGACGCTCCCGCGACCCTCAGCATCCTGGCCGGCCGCGCCGGCGGCAAGACGGGTTGCAACAGCTACTTCGCGGCGGTGACGTTCGGGCTCGACGGCGCCATCGGCTTCGCGCAACCGGGCGCGACCATGATGTACTGCGACGGCGCCATGGACCAGGAGCAGAGCTTCTTCACCACGCTGACGGGCATAGACCGTTACGAGCTGACCACCGACGGCAAGCTCGTCCTCAGCGGCAGCGAGGGGTCGTTGGTCTTCGTGCGCTGAGCCGCCGGACCGGCAGGGCGGGTGTCCGGCACCCACGGGGCCGAGCCACCCGCTCCCCTGGCGGCTCGCGAGGCGGCCGCGGCGTCTCAGCTCGGCCGGGACAGGTACTTGCCCGTGGCCGGTCCGACGATCTCCCCGTTCAGGTACACGGTGTTGCCGCGCACGAGGGTGCGCTTCACGCGCCCCGTGAGTTCCTGGCCCTCGAACGGCGTGTACCCCTGACCGGACTCCGAGTCCGCCGCTCGCACGACGAACGTCTCGCCGGGGTCGAGGAGCACGAGGTCGGCGTCGAGGCCCTCGGCCACGTCACCCTTGCTGCCGAGGCCGTAGCGCCTGGCCGGGTTCAGGCTCGTCAACTCGGCCATCCGGTTGGGCGACAGCCCCCGCTTCGTCCCTTCGCTGTACAAGCCGGACAGCAGGTACTCGGTGCCGCCGAACCCCGACTTGGAGAGCCAGATGTCGTCCGGGTGCTCCGAGGAGACCTTGACCTCGGCCTTGCAACAGGCGTGGTCGCTGACGATCCAGTCGACCTCGCCGGAGAGGACCTTCTCCCACAGGTACTCCACGTCCGCACGCGGCCTGATCGGCGGGTTCACCTTGGCGTACGCGCCGGCCGGGCTGTCGATGTCCAGGAGGAGGTGCCCGATGGTGACCTCCTTCTTGAAGGAGATGTGGGGGAAGAGGCTCTCCATCATCAGCGCCGCCTCGAGCGCCTTGCGGCTGCTCAGGTGGAGGAGGTTGACGTTGGCGAGGGCCGTCTCGTAAGCCAGGTACGAGGCGATGAAGACGGCGAGGCCTTCGGAGTGCGGCGGCCTGGCGGCGTTGTAGGCGTGCAGGCCCTTGAGTTTGCCGTCGCGTTCGACGATGGCCGTGTAGGCGTTGAGGATGTCCGCGATCTCGCAGTGCAGGCTCAGGGAGACCTGCGAGCCGCGCGCGGGATCGTCCGCGATCATCTGCGAGAGCTTGCGCATGATGAACTCGAAGTGCGCGAAGTCGTAGCTCTCGCCCTCCTCGAGGTGCAGGAAGTTCCGTTGCGTCGACGAGCGCCCGTGGAGGCCGTGGCCACCATAGAACATGAAGATCTTGAAGGACGACACCCCGAACCGGTCGAGGAGCATGGGCATCTCGTCGATGTGGCGTCGGTTGATCGGCGCCAGGTGATAACCGTAATCGACCCAGTAGCGCCCCTCGGACTGGGCGAGGACCTCCGGGTAGAACTCCGCGTACGGCCCGCCCCGGTTCAGGTAGTAGTCGCCGGTGCGGAAGTACGTCAGGGCGCTCGTGACGCCGCCCATCGCGGCGGCCTTGCTCTCGGTCACCGCGTCGTCGCGTAAGGGCGAGTAGATCCCGACGTGCATGTGCCCGTCGACCAGCCCGGGGAAGGCCAGCAGCCCGTGCCCGTCCACGACCTCGGAGGCGGAGTCGACGTCCAGGCCCGGCGCGACCTTGGCGAACTTGCCGCCCGCGATGGCGATGTCCGTGACGGGGGTGCCCGAGTGACCGGGCCTGGCGAGGCGGACGTTCTTGACGATCAGGTCGTACGGTCGGTCGTTGCTCATCTCTACCTCCATGAAGGGTCTGGTGTCGGGCGCGTTAGGTCGGAGGGCCGCTCGGCATGGCTCTCACGACGCCTGCCTCCACGAGTTCGGCGACGTGCTCGGCGGAGAAGCCCGCCGCTAGCAGGATCTCCCGCGTGTGCTCCCCCAGCAGGGGCGGGTCCAGGCGCTTGCCCCAGCGCTCCCCGTCCATCACGAGCGGGAGCGCAGGGAGGGGGCCCGTCGTTCCGGAGGGGAAGGTCGTCTCCAGTAAGCTGCCGCCCGCCCGGAGCTGTTCGTCCGTGAGGAGGTCCTCGGGCCGGGCCACGGGAGAGAACGGGAGGCCGGCTGCCTCGCAGCCCGCGACGGCGTCCGCGAGCGTCAGCCGCCCGATGCGCTCGCGAAGGAGCGGGAGCAGCCAGTCGCGCTCGCGGATGCGGTCGTTGTTCGTCGTGAGGCGAACGTCCGAGGCGAGGTCGGGGTAGCCGAAGGCGGCGCAGAAGCGCAGCCACTGCTTGTCGGACGTCACGCCCACGAAGATCGGGCTGCCGTCGGCCGTGAGGAACTGATGGTAGACGGCCCACGCGCTCACGCGGTCCGGCATGGGCGGCACGGCCTCGCCGGATGCCAGCGAGTACGCGAGGTGGTGGCCCATAACGAAGGCCGCCGTCTCGAAGAGGGCCGACTTCACGACCTGACCTTGGCCGGTCCGGTCGCGCTCGCGCAGCGCTAGCACGACGCCGAGCGCGCCGTAGACGCCGGTCATCTCGTCGATGACCGAGGCGCCGGCGCGCAGCGGCGTCCCGCGCGGGCCGGTCATGTAGGCGAGGCCGGACATCATCTGCACGACCTCGTCCAGCGCCGTGCGCTCCTCGTATGGTCCGGGGAGGAACCCCTTCAGGCTGCAGTAGATGAGGCGGGGGAACCGCGCCGTGAGCGCGGTCCCGAGCCCGAGCCGGTCCATGGTGCCGGGCGCGAAGTTCTCGATGAGGACGTCGGTGCCCTCCAGCAACCGCTCGATGACGGCCAGGCCCCGCGGGTCCTTCGCGTCGACGACCAGGCTCTTCTTGTTCCGGTTGAAGTAGGGGTAGTAGCCCATCCCGAACCCGCGCAGGTAGCGGGTGGGATCGCCGTTGGGCGTGGGCTCGACGCGCACCACGTCGGCGCCCATGTCGGCGAGGAGCATGCCGGCGGTGGGGCCGAGCACCGCCTGGGTGAACTCGAGTACCCTCACCCCGGCGAGCGGTGCCGCCGAGCTCACTCCGACACCGTGTAGTCGCCGCCCGCCTTGAGGTAGGCCTGCAAGCCGCCGGCCGCGAGGATGTGCGCCATGACGGCCGGCATGCGCGTTGCGGAGAAGACCTTGCCCGTCGCGACGTCCGTCACGGTCCCGCCGCGGAGGTCCACCAGCACCGCGGCGAGGTCGGAGACGTCCAGCTCGGGCACCTCGGCGACGGCGAGGCCGACGTTGATCGCGTTGCGGAAGAAGATCCTGGCGAACGAGCGCGCGATGACGCACTGGACCCCGGCGGCCTTGATGGCGATGGGGGCCTGCTCGCGGCTCGAGCCGCAGCCGAAGTTGTCGCCCGCCGCGACCAGGTCGCCGGGCCGCAGGCGGTCGACCAGCCCGGGATCGTAGTCCTCGAACAGGTGGCTGGCCAGTTCGCTCGTGTCGAGCGTCTTCGTGTACTTGCCCGGGATGATGCGATCGGTGTCGACGTTGTCGCCCACGACGTGCACTCGGCCCTGCAACACGTGGAGGTCGGTCGTCATGCGTGCGCACCCGCGGGCGCCGCGGGCGCCTCGAAGAACGGCGCCGGGTCGACGATCTCGCCGGCCAGCGCCGCGGCCGCCGCCACGGCCGGGGAGGCGAGGTAGATGTTCGACTTGGCGTTGCCCATGCGCCCGCGGAAGTTGCGGTTGGTGGTCGATACGACGTTCTCGCCGTCGCCGGGGACCCCCTGGTGCGTGCCCACGCACGGACCGCAGCCGGACGTTATGAAGCTGGCCCCCGCCTCGCTGAGCGCCTGCACGGTGCCGTCGGCCAGGGCGGCGTTGAACACGCGCCTGGACGCCGTCGTGACGATCAGGCGGACGCCCTTGGCCAGGTGCTTGCCGCGGAGGACGTGCGCGGCGGCGTGCAGGTCCTCCAGCCGCGTGTTCGTGCACGAACCGATGAAGGCCATCTGGATGGGCGTTCCGACGACCTCACGCACGTCGCGCACGTTGTCCGGCGAGTCGGGGACGGCCACTTGGGCGCCGAGGTCGCCGATGTCCACGGTGATCCGCCTCCGGTACGAGGCGCCGGGGTCCGGCAGGTGGTCGGGGAACCGGCGCCCGGCGAGGGCTTCCGGCAGCTCGAGCCCGTCGGTGTCGACGAGCGCGGCCTTGGCGCCCATCTCCGCCACCATGTTGCCGAGCACCATCCGGCCGGCGAGCGAGAGCGTGCGGACGGCGGCGCCGCCGAACTCCACGGCCTCGTACGTGGCGCCTGCGATGCCGAGCTTGCCGACCAAGTAGAGGATCACGTCCTTCGGGAACGTCCCGGGCCGGAACGCGCCCCCGAGCTCCACCCGGATGCTCCGGGGCACCTTGAGCCAGATCCTGCCCGTATGCATGACCGCGGCCAGGTCCGTGGAGCCGACCCCCACGGCGAACGCGCCGAGGGCGCCGATGGTGGGCGTATGCGAGTCCGCGCCGATGAAGACGTCGCCTGGACCGGCGTGCCCGTTCTCCACCATCAACTGATGGCAGATGCCCTCGCCGATCTCGTAGAGCCGCACGCCTTGCGCGACGGAGAACTCCCGCATCAGCGAGTGAAGCCAGCTGATGCGCTCGTTCGGCGCCGGCGAGGCGTGGTCGAGGACGAGGGAGAGGCGGTCGGGGTTCCGCACGCGCTTGCCCCCCATGCCCTCGAAGGCCTTGATGGCGAACGGCGTCGTGGCATCCGTGCCCATGGCCCCGTCCACCTCGGCCACGACGATGTCGCCGGCGCGTACCTCCTCGCCGGCCTTCCTGGAGAGGATCTTCTCAGACGCGGTCAGGGGCAAGGGACTCCTCCTCTTCTCTCGGGCGCGCGGCCGCCAGCACGGCCGCGCCAGGCGCGTTCAGCGGGGCCCGCCTCGCGGCCGCGCCGAGCTTCGCGAGCCCGTAGACGCGGCTCGGCATCGGCACCCGCAACCACTCCTCCGCGAGCGCCGTGACGCCCACCACGGCGGACGCGTCTATCCCCGTCGCGATCCCGAGGTCCGTCACCAGGTTCAGGACGTCCTCCGTGGCGACGTTCCCGGCGGCACCGGGGATGAACGGGCAGCCGCCGAGGCCGCCGAACGCAGTATCGAAGCTGCTCACGCCCAGCCGCAGGGCCGTCACGAGGTTGGCGAGGCCGAGGCCGCGCGTGTCGTGCAGGTGCAAGGTGATGGGGACGGGACCCACGCGTTGCATCACGAAGACGAGGGCCCGGGCGAGGCGCGCGGGGTCGGCGAGGCCGGCCGAATCGGCGAGGGCGAGCTCGCGGGCCCCGGCGCCGAGGAGGACCTCCGCCAGGCGGCCGACGCGTTCCAGGGGTATCTCCTCGCCGGGTTCCGAACCGAACACGCACTGCACGCCCGCCCGCACTTCGAGCCCGAGCGCGACGGCGGCGGCGACGGCGGCCGCCAGCTCCGCCTCGGCCTCTTTCACGCTCATGCCGGCGTTGCGCAACGAGTGCCGGTCCGAGGCCGACAGCGAGAGGTCGACGGCACCCAGCCCGGCGGCGGCGAGGCGCTCCACGCCGCGCAGGTTGAGCGCGAGGCCGCTGAAGCGCGTGCCCGGGTAGCGCTCGGCGAGCGCCGGCAGGGCGGCGCACACGGCCTCGGCGTCCGCCATCTGGGGGACCCTCGCCGGGTTCACGAACGACGCGACCTGGACGTTTCGCACGCCCGCGGCGAGCAGCGCCTCGATCAGGGCCAGCTTCCTCCCGGTGGGCAGCACGGTCGGCACGCTCTGCAGCCCGTCGCGCAGCCCGACCTCCACGAGGCGCACGCGCCCGGGGAGGGGTCGGTCCGGCGGGAAACTCGTGGGGCTCATGCGTGGTCGAACTCGAGGGAGTACTCGAACTTGTCACCCCGGTAGACGGCGTCGAAGTACTCGACCGGCCGCCCATGGACGTCGTGCACGGTGCGCTTGACGCGTAAGGCCGGCTGGCCCGCCTCGGCGCCGAGGAACTCGGCGCTGCCGGCGCTCAACGCGACGGCCTCGATGGTCCGGTGGCTCGTGCCCAGCTCGAGCCCGAGGCGATCGCGCAGGTAGTCGAGGGAGGAAGCGCCGTAGAGGAGGTCGGTATCCGCCAGCGACGTGGCGAGCGACTCGACCAGGTCCAACGGCAGGCTCACGGCCTGCAGGCCGATGGTCTCCGTGCCGGCCAGGCGCGCCCGCTCGAAGCGCAGGACCTGCTGGCCCTCCGCCAGCCAGAGCGCGGCGGCGGCCTCCGCCGAGGCGGCCGTGACTTCGCGGCGGATGAGGTGGGTGCTGGACGCGATGCCGTGCTCCTTCAAGTACCCGGAGAGGCCCAAGGAGCGCGCCTTCTCCGGCTGCGGGTTGTGCCTCACCTTGTGGGGCAGGGCGAACGTGCCTCTTCCCTGCTCCCTGACCACCACGCCCTCCTGCACTAGTTCCTGGATGGCTTGGCGGACGACCGAGCGCGACACCCGGTAGCGCTCCTGCAGCTCCTTCTCGGTGGGGAGCAGGACTGGGTCACGCGAATCGCGGACGTCCATGATCTGCTCACGGAGGATGGCCTTGAGTTGGTGGTAGTAGGGCAGGGGGCTCTCGCGGTTCAGGCTCGGCATTTCCCCACCCCTACCACCTGTCCGCCTCGGCGGCCACGAAGAACGCCGCCCTGCCAACTAGAATTCATACGGACATTATGTTGTTGTATTGACAGCCTGTCAAACGAGTCGCTAGAGTGCTTGTGCAGTCAGAGCAAGCGCGGCAACCCCCGGCGCGGAGTCGTGCCGCGGCCAAGAGGAGGCTCATCGTGTTCGTCCGAGAACCGTCCCGTAGAAGGAACAGGCTAGTCCTAGGCGTCTCAGCCATCCTGCTCATGAACCTCTTGCTCCTCGGGGTGGCCCAGAGAGAAGTCACGATCGGCTTCTCGCTGCCGCTGACAGGCGGAGCGGCCAAGGAAGGCAACGAGAGCAAGGTCGGCGCCGAGCTCGCCGCGCAGGTCATCAACGAGGCCGGCGGCTTCCAGGTGGGCGGCGAGACCGTCACGTTCAAGCTCGTGTTCGAAGACGACCTGTGCACGCCGCAAGGCGCCATCGACGCGGCCAACCGCCTAGCGGTGGCCGGCGCCTCCTTCGTCGGCGGTTCGTTCTGCAGCTCCTCGGCGCTCGCCGAGATGCCGGTCCTGGCCGCCCTCGAGATCCCGCAGATCGCGTTCGCGTACGCCGACGAGCTCACGGGCACCGCCCGGGAGGAGGCCGGCGCGAACCTGTCCGCCCGCCTCGGCGTGCAGGCGAAGAACGAGATGGTCCCCCTCGCGAAGTACGCCGTGCTCGAGAACGGCCACAAGACGTTCTTCGCCATGGCGCAGAACACCGACTTCGGCCGCAGCATGATGAAGCACTTCCGCGCCACGGTGGAGGCCCTGGGCGGTTCGTTCGTGGCGGACCCGGAGTACTTCGCCTACGCCGCCGCCGATTACCGCACCATCCTCACCAAGGCCAAGAACTCGGGCGCCGACGCCATCGTGGCCATCGGCCTGGCCCAGGAGATGATAGGTATCCTGTTGCAGGCAGACGAGCTCGGCGTCACGCAGACGATCTACGGCTCCGACCTCGTATCGGACGTGAGCGTCGTCGGCGCGGTCGGCGAGGACAACGTCCGCGGCGTCTACTTCCCCTGGTACGACGACACGGGCACCGCGGCCCGCACGTTCGAGCGCACCGCGGTGGAGGCGGGCGTCACCGCGATGCTGGAAGCGGGCGAACGGATACTCGGCGTCGCACCGGGACGCAACCACGGCCTTGGCTGGGGCACGATCATGCTCATCAAGCAGGCCATGGAACGTGCGGGCACCACCGATCCGAGCGCCGTCATGGCCCAGGTCCTCTCCGGCGAGGACTTCGAGCTCTCCTACGGCGACTACCACTTCCTCCAGTGCGGCCAGGCGGTCCTCGGGGCCGGGGTCGCCACGTTCAACGACGACGGCCTGCTGCTCGTGGCCGACCGCGACTACGCTTTCGTGGCGCCAGCGCTGCTCACGGAGGCCGACCTCTGCAACTAGGTTGAACCGACCGTGGTCCGCGCCGCCCCAACCGGACGTCCGGTCGAGGCGGCGCGGCTACTGACACTGCCCAGGGTCTTCTGAAGGGAACCGCGACATGAGCAAGAGTGAGCCGCAGGGACCGACCCCCGGCGAGTGGTTGGCGGCGAACGAGGACGCCCCGCCGGCGCAGCGCGTGGCCGTCGCGTTCCTCGCGAGCATGGAGCGCAGGGACCTGCAGGCGGCCGCGAGCGCCCTCGGGGAGGGGTTCGCGATGACCTTCCCCGGCGCGGCCCGCTACGCGCGCTTGGAGGAGCTCGTGGCGGGCGCCGCCGGTCGGTACCGGTGGGTCGCCAAGCGCCTCGAGGCCGTGGAGGGGTGCGCCGCGGCCGGCTCCGCGGTGGTCTGGGTGCGCGGCACGCTGTACGGCGAGAACCGGCACGGCGTCGCGTTCGCGGGGGTCCGGTTCGTCGACCGCTTCGAGGTCGCGGGCGACCGCCTCGTGAAGCAGGACGTCTGGAACGACCTCGCGGAGACGGGCGTGCTCTCCAAGGAGTCATGAGGCCACTCCGTACGGTCCGGTCGCCGGACGGCGGGCCGTCGGCCCCGGGGCGCCCGGCGCGCCCCGCTGCGCCCGGCGCGCCCCGTTGCGCGAGGAGTTGACTGAGCCTTGGAGATGGCCCTACAGCTCGCGCTCAACGCGCTGCACTCGAGCAGCCTGTACGCCCTCGTCGCGCTCGGCCTCACGCTCATCCTCGGCGTGTTGGACATAGCCGACTTCGCCCAGGGCGCCATCTACATGCTCGGCGCCTACACGGCGTACTTCGCCACCAGCCTGTTCGGCGTGCCCTTCTTCTTGGCCCTGCCGATCGCCATGGTGATCGGCGCCCTCCTGGCCGCCGGCAACTACCTCGTCGTGTATCGACCGCTCAGGCGTTTCAGCGGCGCCACGACCTTCATCGCGGCGCTCGGCCTGCTGCTCATCTTGCAGAACCTCGCCCTCCAGTTCTTCGGCGCCGACTTCAGGCTCGTCAAGGCGCCGTTCGCCAACGTACGCCTGAACGTGTTCGGGGCCACCTGGACCGGATACCAGATGTTCATCGCCTTCGCGGTCACCGTCCTGGTCATAGGCAGTTGGGCCTTCCTCAAGTTCACGCCGGTCGGCATGGCGCTCCGCGCCGTCTCGCAGAACCGCAGGGGCGCCCTCGTGGTGGGCCTGGATCCCTTCAAGGTCGAGCTCGTCGCGTTCCTGCTCGCGGGCGCGTTGGCCGGTGCCGCCGGAACGCTTGCCTCGGGCGTGAACGCGTTCGACCCGAGCATCGCCGCCATCGTCGTCATCAAGGCGTTCGCGATCGTCATCTTCGGAGGCATGGGGAGCGTGCCAGGCGCCATCGTCGGCGCGCTGATCGTCGGCCTGGCCGAGAACCTCACGGCCGGTCTCGTGAACACGCAGTACGCGGAGCTCACGGCGTTCGTGCTCATGATCCTGGTGCTGCTCGTGCGGCCACGGGGCCTCTTCGGGCCGCCCGAGGCGAAGTTGTGAGGGCAGCGTCCCGGGCGGAAGGGCGCCTTGGCAGCGCCGAACGCGGTGGGGCCGATCTCGCGCGCACGCGCCTGACCTGGGTGCTCGGCCTGGCGGTCGCGGCCCTCGCCATCGCGGCACCGCACGTCTTCACCAGCATCGCGGCCCGGCACCTCCTCGTGTTGATCGGCATCAACATCGTGCTGGTCGCCAGCCTCGACCTGCTCATCGGCGGCGCGGGCCTGCTCTCGTTGGGCCACGCCGCCTTCATGGGCGTGGGCGCCTACGCTTCCGCGCTCCTCGTCAAGGCCGGGCAACCCTTCGCCGTCGGGCTCGGCGCAGGGCTGCTCGCCGGCGCCCTCGCCGGCCTCCTCGTCGGCCTGCCGGCCCTGCGCCTCAAGGGGCACTACTTCTCGGTGGTCACGTTCATCGTCGGGATCATCATCACCATCTTGATGACGAACCTCGTCGACCTGACACGCGGGCCCATGGGCCTGACTGGGATCCCGTTCGCGAAGGTCGACCTGTTCGGGTGGCACCACACCTTCAAGACGATCGTGTTCAAGGTCGGCTACTACTACCTGGTCCTCGCGTTCGCCGCGCTCGTGCTCCTCCTGAGGTGGCGGCTGGGGCGCTCGCGGTTCGGTCGCGCCCTCACGGCGGTCAAGGGCGACGAGAACCTGGCCGAGAGCGTCGGCATCGCCACCTACCGCGTCAAGCTCACGGCCTTCACCGTCGCGGCGGCGATCGCCGGCCTCGCCGGCTCCCTGTACGCCCATTACACGGCGTTCATCAGCCCGGACTCGTTCACGTTCGTCCACTCGTTCGACCTCTTCGTCATGAACTTGCTCGGCGGCGCCGGGACGGTCGCCGGGCCCATCATCGGCCCCGTGTTCCTCACGGCGCTCTCCTCGGGCCTCAAGGGGCTGTCGCCCGCCCTGGCGCACGTCGTGCACGGCACCGTGCTCATCCTGGTGATCGTCGCCCTGCCGACGGGCATCGCGGGCGGCGTCAAGCGCGCCGCGGAGGCGCTCAGGGGGAGGAGGCGATGAGCGGGCGCGAGGTGCTGCAGGTCGAGGAGCTCACGCGCAGCTTCGGCGGCTTCGCCGCCGTCGCCGACCTCAGCTTTCACGTCGAGGAGGGCGAGATCCTGGGCCTCGTCGGCCCTAACGGCGCAGGGAAGACCACGACCTTCAACGTCGTGACGGGCTTCCTGAAGCCGTCCGGCGGCAAGGTACGGTTCAGGGGCGAGGACGTCACCGGCCTGGCCCCCCACGCGCTGGCGCGGCGGGGCATGGTGCGGACGTTCCAGCACACGCGCGTCTTCAGCGACCTGAGCGTCGCTGACAACATCCGGGTGGCGGGCCACTTGCGAGAACGTGGTGGGATCTGGCGCAGCGTGTTCGGCAGCCCCGGCAACGAGCGGAGCGCGGTCCAAGGCCGGGTTCGCGAGATCCTGGAGCGCGTCGGCCTCGGTGCGCTGGCGGGGAACCGCGCGGGCAGCCTGGCCTACGGCGAGCAGCGCATCCTCGAGATCGCGCTCGCGCTGGCGGCCCAGCCGCAGCTCCTGTTGCTCGACGAGCCGTTCGCGGGCATGAACGAGAGCGAGTCGTCCGCCGCCATGGACCTCATCCACCGCATCCGGGACGACGGCGTGACGGTCCTCGTGATCGACCACCACATGCAGACCATGGCGCGGGGGTGCGACAGGTTAGTCGTGATGGACCACGGGCTGAAGTTGGCCGAGGGCCGACCGGCGGACGTGGTCAACGAGCCGGCCGTCGTGGAGGCGTACCTCGGTGCCGGCAGCGACGTGACGGCGCCCGCCACGGTGGCGCAGGCGGAGGCCGTCCTCGACGTCAGCGAGCTGGACGTGCGCTACGACCGCGTGAGGGCGCTGCGTGGCACGAGCCTGACCGTGCGCCGCGGCGAGATCGTGGCGCTCGTCGGCGCGAACGGGGCGGGGAAGACCACGCTCCTGCGCGCCGTGTCTGGCCTCGTGCCCGTGACCGGGGGCCGCATCGAGCTCCTCGGCAGGAACCTGGCCGGGGTGAGCCCGGTAGCCAGGGTGCGCGGGGGGCTGGCGCACTGCCCCGAGGGGCGCGAGATCTTCCCGCGGATGACCGTGCTCGAGAACCTCCTGTTGGGGGCCGCCGACCGCGAGCCGGACGCGTCAGCCTCAGAGCTCGAGCACGTGTTCCGCCTGTTCCCTCGCCTCGAGGAGCGCACCTCCCAGTTCGCGGGGAGCCTGTCGGGTGGCGAACAGCAGATGCTGGCCATCGGCCGGGCCGTCATGAGCAGGCCCAAGCTCCTGCTCTTGGACGAGCCGACCCTCGGTCTCTCGCCGCTACTGGCTCGTGAGGTGGCCGAGACGCTCGTGCGCCTGAACGCGGGCGGGCTGAGCGTCCTCCTCGTGGAGCAGAACGCGGTCTTGGCCCTGGCCATCGCCCACCGCGCCTACGTCATCGAGAACGGGCGCATAGCCCTCGCGGGACCCGCAGCCGAGCTGCGCAACGACGAGTCCGTGAAGCGCGTGTACCTGGGCGCGTGAGGCGGCTGGCGTGAAGCGCCCGCCCCGACGTCGCGTCGGGGCGGGCGGGCAGGCTCGGAGACGGAGGCCCTAAGGTCGTCAGTACCCCATCGCCGCCCCCTGCGGCCTGCGGCTGTCGTTGGCGCCGTACAGCACGCCGGTGGTCAGGTTCCTGAGGATGGCCTCGGCCGAGCCCCAGTTGCCACCCTCCTGGATGACGTGGCCCATCGCCTCGAGGAGCGCTCGCGTGTCGGCGGAGAGCGCGAACTTCTCGACGTACAGCACGTCGGGCAGCCACTGGTGGTGGATGCGCGGCGCGTCGATGGCTTCCTGCACGTCCATGCCGTGGTCGATGACGTTCATGATCGACTCGAGCGTGATCGTGATGATGCGCGAGCCGCCCGGGCTGCCTGTCACCATGAAGATGTCGCCGTCCTTGGTTATGACCGTCGGTGACATGGACGACAGCGGCGTCTTGCCGGGCGCCACCGCGTTGGCCTCGCCCTGCACGAGCCCGTAAGCGTTCGGCACGCCCGGCTTGACGGTGAAGTCGTCGAGCTCGTTGTTGAGGAGGAAGCCCGTGTCGCCGGCGATCTTCTTGACGCCGAAGCTCAGGTTGAGGGTGTACGTGACTGCCACGGCGTTGCCCTGCGCGTCGACGATGGAGTAGTGGTTCGTGTTCGTGCCCTCGTGCGGCGGGGTGCCGGGCATCACCTCGCTGGAAGGCGTGGCGCGGTTGCCCACGATCTGGGCGCGGATCTGCGCGGCGTAGTCCTTCGAGAGCAGCCGCTCGAGCGGGTTCTCGACGAACTCGGGGTCGCCGAGGTACGTGTTGCGGTCGACGTAGGCGTGGCGCATGGCCTCGGTCATGAAGTGCACCGTCTGCGCGGAGTTGAAGCCCAGGTAGCCGATCGGGTAGCCCTCGAGGATGTTCAGGATCTCGCAGATGATGGTGCCGCCGGAGCTGGGCGGAGGCGAGGAGATCACCTGGTAGCCCCGGTAGTTGCACGTGACCGGCTCGTACTCGGCCACCTTGTAGCTCTCGAAGTCCTCCTTGCTCAGGATGCCGCCGTTCGCCTCGCTCGCGGCCACCACCGCGTCCGCGATCGAGCCCTTGTAGAAGGCGTCCGGCCCGTTGTCTGAGATGAGTTGCAGGGTGTTGGCGAGCTGCGTCTGCACGATGGTGTCGCCGACCTGATAATGCTCGCCGTCCTTGAGGAAGATGGCCGCCACGTTCTCCGCGGCCCTGAAGGTGCTCAGCGGGACCGTGAGGATGTCGTCGCCAGGCACGAGTTCGAAGCCGTCGCGTGCCAGCGCGATCGCCGGCGCCATGAGGGCCTCGCGGCTCATCGTGCCGTACTTCTCGCGGGCGTACTCGAGGCCCATGACGGTGCCAGGCACGCCGATGCCGAGCCAGGAGTTCGTGCTCGCGCCCGGGATGACGTCGCCGTTCTCGTCGAGGTACATGTCCACGGTGGCGTTGAGGCTCGCCTTCTCGCGGAAGTTGATGAAGATGTCTTGCCCATCGGCCAGGTGGACGAGCATGAAACCGCCACCGCCGATGTTCCCCGAGCTCGGCAACGTCACGGCGAGGGCGTAGCCGACCGCCACCGCGGCGTCGACGGCGTTGCCTCCTTGCTGCAAGACGTCGAGCCCGACCTGGCTGGCGAGGTGTTGGGCCGTCACGACCATGCCACTACTCGCCTGGACCGGAGCCGGCGACTTGGCCAGGGCCGGCCAGGCCGCGAACGCGATTAGCAGGCCAAGGGTTACCAAGAGACACTTGGGCCGGTGTTGCATGCTGCACCACTTCCCTTCCGAGCTTGGGTACTCACCGTTGAATGTAACGCCTGAAGTCGGAATCGCGTCGGGCAGATGCGCGGAGGGGTACTCACATGAACCCACCGCGCTAGGTAGGAACCGCGCCTGGTACGGGCCGTGGATAGCTGCTGTCACGCAAGTCCTCGGCGTTGAAGCTGCGGGCGGCTCCGGCCGGGGAGTGGACGGTCCGGACCCCGCCAGGCACGCGGTTGCTGCGTGCCATGATGGTGCGGATATGACGCCCGACGACCACGGCGCTACACCCGCGCTCAAGAACGGCCCCGGGAACGCGGGCAGCGCGCAGCGGCCGGGCGACGGCAACGAGCTCAACCCCCACCAGCGCCCCGCCACCCCGACCGAGCTCGCCACCGCCATCCACTCCACTCCGCACAAGATGGTCATGGCGTTCGCGGGTGCCGGGGCGCAGGCGCTCGCCTGGCTCCACGGCGTCGGCGGCTCGAGCCGCACCATCCTCAGCGCGGTCGACGTCTACAACGAGGAGAGCATGCGCGACTGGGTGGGGTTCATGCCCGCCCGGTTCACGTCGCGCCGCGTCGCGCGCGCCATGGCGCGGTGCGCCTACCAGCAGGCGCGGCGTTACGCGAAGGCGGCCGACGCCGTGTTCGGCCTCGGCAGCACCGCCACCATCGCGACCGACCGCGCCAAGCGCGGCGAGCACCGCGTTGCCGCCGCCGTCCAGGACTCGTTCGGCATGACGACGTACTCCCTCACGATCGAGAAGGACGCGCGGGACCGCGCCGGCGAGGAGGAGCTCGTCTCGCTGCTGCTGCTACGCGTCGCGGCCGAGGCCTGCGGGGTGTTGGCGCGCCCGGAGCTGCCCCTGACGGCCTCGGAGCGCCTCGAGATCGAGTTCCAGCCGAGTGAGCTGATCGCCGCCGTCGAGCGCGGTGAGCGCGACGCCGCGATCGTCAGGCCGGACGGGTCCGTCGTCGGCCTCCCCCGGGCCCGCGCGGCGCAACGCCGGGCGGTCCTCTCCGGCGCCTTCAACCCCGCCCACGAGGGCCACCTGGCCTTGGCGCAGGCGGCCAGCGAGCACGTCGGCCTCCCCCCGCTGTTCGAGCTTCCGCTCGTCAACGCCGAGAAGGCGCCGATCGGGCTCTTCGAGGCGCGCCTCAGGGCGCAGCAGTTCGCCGGTCGCGGGTCGCTTGCGCTCACCCAGGCCGCCCTCTTCGTCGAGAAGGCGGCGCTCTTCCCCGGCAGCGTTTTCGTCGTCGGCGTCGACACGGCCGAGCGGATCCTCGAGCCGCGCTTCTACGGGGGGTCCGAGGCCGCCATGCGCTCCGCGCTGGAGGCGATCGGCGCTCACGGCTGCCGGTTCCTCGTGGCGGGGCGGTTGGACGAGGCCGATGGGTACAAGACGTTGAGGCGCCTCAAGGTGCCGCCGGAGCTCGCGGGCCTCTTCGAGGAGTTGCCGGAGCGGAGCTTCAGGCACGACGTGAGCAGCAGCGAGATCCGGGCCGGGTGGGCGGGGCGAGCGTAGCGTCGGGGCCGGGGTTGCGGGTCAAGGGCGAGCACGTGATTTTAAAGTGACACCTTAAAATATCATGATATATTAAAGCTCATGGTTGTCAGGAAGCTAGATTTACCGCGTGCAGGAACGGAGACGTTCTTCTTATGGGGTCCTCGCCAGACGGGTAAGTCAACGCTGCTCAAGCAAGCGTATCCCGACGCGCTCTGGATCGACCTACTCAGATCGGAGGAGTTCAGGCGCTATCTACAGAACCCCGAGCGACTACGTGAAGAGCTCTCCGCCAAGCAGGTAGACCAGGTCGTGATCGACGAGGTCCAGAAGGTCCCCGCCCTACTGGACGAAGTGCATTGGCTCGTCGAGAACGGCGGTCCCAACTTCGCGCTCTGCGGCTCGAGCGCGCGGAAGGTGAAGCGCGGCGCCGCCAACCTCCTTGGTGGTAGGGCGGTGCGCTACGAGCTGTGCGGTCTGTCGGCGGCGGAGATCGGCACGGATCTGGACCTCGACCGGCTTCTGAACCACGGTTACCTCCCGAGGGTGTACCTGTCTGAGCGACCCGGTAGGCTCCTCAACGCGTACGTCTCCGACTACCTCCGCGAAGAGGTCGTGGCGGAGGCCCTGGTCCGCAACACCGCGATCTTCGGCGAGTTCTTGGCGCTTGCGGCACTCACCGACACCGAGCAGGTGAGCTACAGCAACATCGCTCGCGAAGCCGGTATCTCCGGCCCCACCGTGAAGACCTACTTCGAGATCCTGGAAGACACCCTGCTCGGACGTTGGCTGCACCCCTACCGCCGCCGCCCGAAGCGTCGGGTATCGGCGAGCTCGAAGTTCTACTTCGCGGACGTCGGAGTCGTGAACCACCTCGCTAGGCGCGGAACACTCTCGCCACGCTCAGAGTCATACGGCAAGGCCTTCGAGAACTGGGTGCATCACGAGCTCACGGCCTACGCTGCCTACTCGGAGTCGTTCGCCGACCTCAGCTTCTGGCGCCTGACCACGGGGGTGGAGGTGGACTTCATCGTCAACGACATGGTGCTTGCCGTGGAGGCGAAAGCGACTGCCAAAGTGGCGGATCATCATCTGCGTGGCCTGCGCGAACTGGCGAAGGACCATGCCGAGGTCCGCCAGCGCGTGGTCGTGAGCCTCGAGACGCGGAGCCGCAAGACCAACGACGGGATCCTGATCCTGCCGGCATCGGAGTTCGTGGAGTCCCTCTGGGAAGGCGCTTTCTTCTAGCTGGCTTGCGCCGTGGTGGCGCACCGCCTCGATGCGATCGCTGAGCGGCTTGGGGCTTGCCGGCAGCAGCGGCAGGTGGCGGCCGCGTGGACGTGGGGGCAAGAGGCGGGCTCTGGGTTCGGCGGCGAGAGCGGGCAGAATGGGGGTCGACTAGGCCCCCTCGTGCTCAGGGACCGACCAGCCCCGGCGCTTCCCAGTCGAGCTCCGGGAACCGCGCGAAGTCTCCGTCGAAGGTGACGACCGTAGCGCGGTACTGCAGGGCGATGGCCGCTAGGTGCGCGTCGTTGACCAGGTTCCCACCGCGCCCCGTCGCGCGCAGCAGGGTGCGCATGCGTCTGGCGTGCGCCGTATCTGGTTCGGGCGTGACGACGTTGGGTCGGCCGAGCCAGGCCTCGACCAAGCCGAGCGCCTGATCGGTCGTGAGCGGGAGCTCGTACACGGCCGGGTGCGTGACCAGGCGGACGAAGGCCAACAGGCTGATCCAGGGGAGTAGCACCGTCTCCCGATGTCCGCCGGAGAGGGCGGCGTCGAGCCACCCCTTGGCCGCTGCGTGGTTCTCGGCCCGGCTGTCGACGGCGTAGATCAGCACGTTGGCGTCTACCAGCTTCACTTCCGGAGCACCCGCTTTCGTAGCAGCTCCTCGTCCTCGAGTTCGCCGGCGAGCCGGAGGGCATGCTCGACCGGTACACGAGCCGCCCCCAAGTCGAAGCTCGGAGTGCTGAAGGGCTCGCCGGAGGCAGGGGGGGCGAAGCCCCGGAGGATGGCTCCGTTGACCGCCTCCTTGAACGAGAGGCCACGCTCGCGCATCGCCTTCTGTATCAGCGCAGCTGCCTCGGGGGTGAGGGTGACGGTGGTGCGCATGGCTGAATCATTGCATCAATAATAGTGATGATGTGATGTGCACCCCACATCCCCCGGTGCCTGCCCGCCGACGGGCCGAGACAGCCCGATCCGAGCGACTCCCGTGAATACCAGAGCTTCGGCGAGGACGAAGGAGATGCCGTACCTAGCGCGATTCTTCTCGTCACGCCTTGCATCTTCAAGCGGTCTGGTATACCATCTGACCCCATGCAAACCAGTCACCGGTCGGGGAGGTTCGCCTGAACCCTCTACCCCTGCCCACACGCTTGAGGAGCGTCCAACCCAAGGCCACCAACACGGCGGCCGAGGGTATCCCAAGCTTCGAGCGCGGTGAGCGCGAGGTCCTGAGCCTGGCTACCGCGCGGCCCGACCTGGACACGCCCGCCGTCGTCAAGGCGGCCGTCATCGCCGCCATCCAGATACCGCACACGTACATGACCTACACCGCCTCGCGCGGTCTGCCAGAGCTGCGCGAGTCCGTGGCGCTCAAGCTCGGTGCACGTAACGGCGTAGCCTACGACCCCGAGAGCGAGGTGCTGATCACGGCCGGCACCCACGAAGCGCTCTACGTCGGCCTGCAGGCCGTGGTCGAGCCGGGCGACGAGGTGCTCGTCCTGGACCCTAGCTGGGTCGCCTACAACGGCATGATCGGTCTGGCCGGGGGCGTTGCGCGCATGGTCACGCTCCGAGACAACCGGCTTGACATCGACGCCCTGAAGCGCGCGATCACCCCGCGGACGCGCGCCTTCGTCTTCAACAACCCGAACAACCCGACGGGGACGGTGTTCACGCGCGAGGAGCTCGCCGCGGTGGTGGACCTGCTGGCGGCGCACGACATCCTGGCCATCGTCGACGAGATCTACGAGGAGTTCGTCTACGACGGCAGGCAGCACGTCAGCCTCGCGTCGCTGCCCGGCGCGCGCGAGCGCGTGCTGCTCATCAACGGCTACTCGAAGGCCTACGCCATGACGGGCTGGCGCGTCGGTTACGCCGCGGGACCGAGTTGGTTGATCGACAGGATGCTCATCATCCACCAGCACCTGATCTCGTCGCCGTGCGCCTTCGCTCAGAAGGGCGCGAGCGTCGCCTACTCGGAAGCCGCGGAGCACGTCCGCGCGATGGTGGCGACGTACGACCGGCGGCGGCTGCTGCTGAACGAAGCGTTGGCGGCGGTCCCCAAGGTGAGCTACAGCCTTCCCGAGGGGGCGTGTTTCTACTTCCTGCGCGTCGATTCCGGCCTGGACTCCGCGACGCTGGCCAAGACGATCGCCAGCAGGGAAGGCCTCGTGCTCACCCCGGGGGGCGCGTTCGGTCCGAGTGGGGAGCGCCACCTGAGGTTCTCGTTCGCCGCGTTGCCGGAAGCGCGGGTCGGCGAGGCGGTGGGCCGTCTCGCAGCGGCTTTGGAGGCGATCGTGGAGTAGGCATACCTTCCCCCGTGGACGACAAACCAGAACTCAGGACAAGAAGGCGGTGCAATAGATGAGAAGACTGTTGGTACTAGTGATCGCCGCGCTCGTTTGGAGCGCGAACGCCCAGACGCTGACGATCGCGATCAGCGAGGGGATGCCGGGCTTCGACCCCACGCAGACGACCAGGACCGTGGCGAACGACGTCTACCCGAACATCTTCGACGGGCTGCTCGCCTTGGACCGTGAGGGCCAGATCGTCCCGTCGCTGGCGCTGTCCTGGGACGTCGTCAACGAGAAGGACTGGCACCTGACGCTCCGCCAGGGCGTCAGATGGCACGACGGCGAGACGTTCGATGCCGAGGACGTCAAGTTCACGTTGGAGCGCCTCGCGACCAACCAAGAGCTGATCCGGCACGTGCTGATGGCCGAGCTCCAGTCGGTCGAGATCGTCAACCCGTACGAGGTCGTCCTCCACATGGCCAACCCGGATCCGCTCCTCCCCGTCAACCTGACGATGCCGGCTACCTCGATGCTGCCCGCGCACTACTTCGAGGCCGTCGGGTTGGACAAGGCCACCCAGGCGCCCATCGGCACCGGCCCGTACAAGTTCGTCGAGTACCGCCCCGACGACAGGCTCGTCCTGGCGGTCAACGAGGATTACTGGGGCGGCAAGGCCGCCTTCAGCGAGCTCGTCTTCAGGGTGATCACGGAGTCGACGACCAGCGTGAGCGAGCTCGTCACGGGCGGCGTCGCCGTCTCCAACATCGGCCCTAACGACCTCGAGCGGGTCGAGTCGAGTGGCGTGGCGCACGTGACGACCCAGGTGACGAACCGCGTCGTCCACTGGACGCTGAACGTGTCCGACGGGCAAGCCACGGCAGACAAGCGCGTGCGCGAGGCCATCGACCTCGCGATAGACAACCAGGTCTTCATCGACGTCCTCGAGAACGGCTACGGTACGCCTACGCGCGTGCGCACCGGCCCGGGCGACAACTTCATGCCGACCAAGTACTACGGCACCTACAACTACGACCCCGCGAGGGCCGTCGAGCTCCTAGCCGAAGCCGGCTACGGCCCGGGTGAGCTGACGATCACGATCATGGGCGCCAGTAGCGTCAGCGACCGCGCCGAGCTGACCGCCGCCATGCTCGAGGCGGTCGGGATCGTGCCGGACATCCAGCTGTTCGAGAGCAGCGTCTGGTCCAGCAAGTACTGGACGCCGGGCGAGTTCACGAACATGGCGGGCGTGGGTTCGAGCAACTCCGCCATGGACTACGGCTCCACCCTGAGCGACCTGCAGTGCCCGGAGGGGGCGCACTCGCAGCGGAGCCACTGGTGCAACGAGGAGTTCAGCGACCTCGTGCGCGCCGCCAACCGCGAGATGGACACGGCGAAGCGCGCCGAGCTCCTCGACGCCGCCACGGAGATCCTCGTGGAAGAGCTGCCGCAGATATACCTCTACAACTCGGTCGGCTTCATCGGCGTCAGCGATGACCTCGACTGGAGCCCGCGCCCCGACGGCAGCCTCCTCATGTTCGACGCCCGCCCCGCCAACTGAGCGATACGCGGTGTTCGGTTACGTCCTCAGACGCCTCTTGCAGGTTATCCCCACGATCTTGGGGATAACCTTGCTCCTGTTCGTCGTGGTCAGGTTCTCCGGCGACCCCCTCGCCATCTACCTCGGCGACGACGACATGGTCGTGGGGCAGGTCGGGAGCGACCAGGTCGAAGCCTTGCGAGCGCGTTTGGGTCTCGACCAACCGCTGCCGCTCCAGTACGTCTACTTCCTGCGCGACGCCCTCCACGGCGACTTCGGTCGGTCGTTCATCTACCAGAACCAGCCGGCCCTGCCCCTCGTCGTCCGCCGCCTGCCTGCCACCGCCGCGCTCGGCGGCGCCGCGCTGCTGATAGGGATCCTCATCAGCCTGCCGGCCGGGCTGATAGCGGCCCGGTTCCGCAACCGCTTCCCTGACACGTTCGCCAGCTTCTACGCCGTAGTGGGGGAGGCGATCCCGAACTTCTGGCTCGGCATCATGCTGATCTTGCTGTTCTCCGTCAATCTGCGCCTCCTGCCCGTATCGGGCTCGGGAACGTGGCGGCACCTCATCCTCCCCGCCTTCACGCTCGGCACCGGCATGTCGGCACTCCTCATGCGGCTCTTGCGGGGCAACCTTATCGAGGTCATGAGCCTCGACTACATACGTACGGCTAGGGCCAAGGGCCTGTCGGCGCGCTCGGTACTCTTCAAGCACGGGCTGCGCAACGCCGCCATCTCTTACATAACCGTCCTCGGGCTGTCCGTTCCCGGGCTGCTGTCCGGCTCCGTCGTGACCGAGAGTATCTTCGCTTGGCCCGGTATGGGCCTGCTGTTCATCACCGCTATCAACGGGCGCGACATGGCCGTCGTCCAGGCCATCGTCGTCTTCACGGCCTTCCTCGCCATCCTCGGCAACCTCGTCGTCGACCTCGTCTACGTCGTCGTCGACCCCAGGATCACGTACCGATGACGACCACTAGCCCAGGGGAGGAGCGGGTCGCGAAGCGGGCGCCTGGCCTGCGCCGCGCGGGGCGCGAGCTCCTGCGCAACCCGCCGGCGGTGTTCGGCGCGGTGGTGCTCACCGTGTTCGTCTTGGTCGCGCTCTTCGCTCCGCTGATCGCCCCGCACAACCCGAGGCAACAGAACCTCGGCGACCGGTTCACGCCCCCCGTGTGGGACAAGGCCGGCGATGCGCGCTACCTGCTCGGCACCGATCAGCTGGGGCGCGACATCCTGAGTCGGCTCGTCTACGGCTCTCGGGTGGCGCTGGCCGTCGGGGTGTTCGGGACGGGCCTCGCGCTCCTGATCGGCGTGACGCTGGGCTTGTGCGCAGGCTACTTCGGGGGCAGGGTGGACGCTATCGTCACCCGCATCACCGAGGTGATCATCAGCATCCCCAGCAGCATCCTCTACATCACCATCCTCGGCGTGTTCGGGCCGAGCCTCTGGCTCCTGATCCTCGTGATGGGCCTGTTCGGCTGGATCACTTCCGCCAGGGTGGTCAGGGGCGAGGTGCTCTCCCTCCGCAACCGCGAGTACGTCGAGGCGTCCATCGGGCTGGGGCAGCGGACGGCGCAGGTGCTCATCAAGCACGTGTTGCCCAACGTGCTCGGCTCCATCATCGTCGTCGGCACCCTGAAGGTGGCGAGCATGATCATCCTCGAGGCCAGCCTCAGCTTCCTCGGCTTCGGGGTGCAGCCCCCGGCGGTCACGTGGGGGCAGATGCTCTCCGACGGCCGCCGCTTCATCACCAGCTCCTGGTGGCTGGCGACGCTGCCCGGCCTCGCGATCTCCCTCCTGACGCTGAGCCTGTTGTTCCTGGGTAACTGGCTGCGTGACAACTTCGACCCCAGGACCTACGACTAGGAGACCGGAATGAAGACGGCCGAAGCCCCTTACCCGAAGAAGGAAGTAGTCGCCCGCGACGCCATCGTGGCCGCCTGCGACGAGCGCGCCGCCGATTGGGGCGTCGAGGTCATGAAGCAGGGCGGCAACGCTGTCGACGCCGCCGTCGTGACCGGGTTCCTGATGATGGTCTACGAGCCGTTCTCGTGCGGCCTGGGTGGCCACGGCGGCCATATGGCGTTCTACGACGGCACCACCGGCGAGGTGGTCGGCATCGACGCGTCCAGCAAGGCGCCCGCCAAGGCCCACGCCGACATGTTCAAGGACGAGCTACTCGAGGTGCCGGAGTTCTACGGCGACGTCGACCGCGTCAAGGTGAAGGACGACGCGAACGCCCTCGGCTTCCGCGCCATGTATGCCCCAACCACGGTGGCGCAGTACCACTACGTGCAGGAGCGCTTCGGGACGTGGTCGTGGGAGCAGGTGCTAGCCCCGGCCATCAAGGTCGCGGAGGAGGGGTTCGTCGCCGACGAGATCTACACGCGGCGCATGAACGCCACCCGCGCCCTCCTGCTCGAGCACGGCGACCCCGCCCTGATCGAGCCGTTCGAGGCCACCTTCTTCCCGAACGGCCGGGAGCTGAAGCCCGGCGAACTCATCGTGCAGGGCGACATGGCGAAGACGATGCGCCGCCTCGCCACGGAAGGCCCCGGCCTCTTCTACGGCGGCGACGTGTCCAAGCAGATCGTCTCCTGGGTCGAGGAGCACGGTGGGATCCTCAGCGACGTCGACTTCACGTCGTACAAGGTCGAGTCGGGCCCCTTGAGCGTGAGCACCTACCGGGGCTACGAGATCCACGGCTACGCCAACTGCGCGAACGGCTCCACCATCGCCGCGATCATGAACATCCTGGAGAACTTCGACCTCAGGTCGCTGGGCTACCTGAGCCCCGACCTGATACACGTCGTCGCAGAGGCCATGAAGCTCGCGTTCTCGGATCGCTACGCGTACGTGAGCGACCGCGACCAGGTGCCGGTGCCGTACGACGGGCTGATGTCGAAGAGCTACGCGCGCCAGCGGGCGAAGCTGATAGACCCGATGCGGGCCAAGCTGCATAGTCCGGGCAACCCCTGGCGGCACCAGGCCAGCGGGTCCAAGCTCTACAAGGAGTTCGGCCTCGACCTTGCGGCCATCACAGGTGGCGGCACGGCGAAGGAGCCCGACTCCGACACGACGTTCATGGTGGCCGGCGACGCCGAGGGCAACCTCATGCTCATAACCTCCTCCAACTTCTCCAACTGCAAGGTGGTGGTACCAGGCCTCGGGTTCCAGCTCAACAACTCGATGGAGGGGGCCAACCCGGCGCCCGGGCACGCCCTGTCGATCGCGCCTTTCAAGCGCATCCTCCGCAACAGCGGGCCGACGCTCGTGTTCAAGGACGGCGAGCCCGTGTACGCCCTTTCGGCTCCGGGAGGCCGGCGGATCATCACCGGCACCGTCTGGGCGCTCGTCCAGATGATCGACTTCGGCCTCGGGCCGCAGGCGGCGCTCGACGCGCCGCGCATGCACTGCGAGGCGCACGATATGGAGCTCCGGATCGAGGACGGCGTCGGGGCCGAGACGCTCGACGTGCTGCGCGCCCGCGGCCACGAGCTCGACGTGTCGCCCATGTACCAGGAGGTCTACTCCCGCATGCAGGTCCTCAAGATCGACAGGACGGCGGGCCTGTACGTCGGCGGTTCCGAGCCGCGGAGCCATAGCGGGGTGCGGGGCTACTGATGATCACGGACGCGCTGGCCGAGTACATCTCCTCGGCGCTGAGCAAGCCCCTGCCGCCCGCCGTGACGCTCAAGGCGAAGCATCACGTGCTCGACACCGTCGCGGCGATGCTCTCGGGAACGCAGCTGCTCCCCGGCGAGCGCGCCTTGGCCTACGCCGACCGCCTGGGCGGGCCGCCCGAGGCGTTCGTGTTGGGCAGCGGGGCGAGTACCGGCTACCTCACCGCGGCCTTCGTGAACGCGCTCCTCGCTCACGCGGACGAGACGGACGATTCGCACGCCCCGTCGCTGACCCACCCCGGCTGCTCGATCGTGCCGGCGGCCCTCACGACCGCCGACTGGACGCGCGCCAGCGGCGAGGACCTGCTCAGGGCCGTGGTGCTCGGTTACGACGTCTGCACCCGCGTGAACCTGGCCATAACGGTGCCGGTGCTCGAGCGCACCCAGCGCAGCACCTACAGCATCAGCGGCGCGTTCGGGGCGATGGCCGCCGCCGCCGCCCTGACCAGGCTCGACTTCGACGCGGTCAGGTACGCCCTCTCCTACACGGCGCAGCAGGCTTCCGGCCTGGCGAGCTGGCGCCGTGACCTCGAGCACGTCGAGAAGGCGTTCGTGTTCGCCGGCATGCCGGTGAGGGCGGGCACGAGCGCCGTCGACATGGTGCTGAACGGCTTCACGGGCGTGGCGGACGTGTTCGACGGGCCGACGAACTTCATGGGCGCGTTCTCGCCGCACGGGGAGCCGGGCGAGCTGACGCGCGGGCTCGGCACCGATCACGAGATCATGCGCACCAACATCAAGCGGTGGCCGGTCGGTTCGCCCATCCAGGCGGCCGTCGACTCGTTGACGGCGCTCATGGCCGAACACGACCTCTCTCCGGAGCGCATCGAGCGGCTCACGGTCAGGTTGCCGACCGGCGGCGCCGAGACGGTGGACGACCGGCACATGCCGGACATCAACCTCCAGCACATCATGGCCGTGACGCTCCTCGACGGCGGCCTCGTCTTCACCGCCTCGCAGGACTACGCGAGGATGGCCGCGCCGGACGTCGTCGAGCTGAAGAAGCGCATCCGGCTCATCGGCGACGCGAGCCTAGACGACACCGACCCGCCCCGGCAGGGGATCGTCGAGATCGACCTCACGGACGGCAGGAGCCTGAGGCACCACACGCGCGCCGTCCGCGGCACTTACGACAACCCGATGCCGGAGGACGAGGTGGTTAGGAAGGCCGAGGACCTCTTGGTCCCGCTCCTCGGCGCGCAGAGGTGCGCCGAGCTGGTGCGGGCGGTGCTCGGCTTGCCGAACCTCGACGACGTCCAGCGGCTCCGGCCGCTCCTCACGCTGTGACCCTCGACCGCGGGTCCTGCCTCGCCACCGCGACCGCCGCTGGTCACGGCCACGCGCTCCTCGGCCGAAGCTCGTGGGAAGCGCGATGCTAACCTGACTGAGGAGTGAGACACACGGTCAGTTCCACCCGCGAGGAGGACCCCCTTGCCCGCACGACGGCAGAATGGGTCGTCGAACGCCTCAAGGACGACATCCTCACCGGGCGCCTGGCACCTGGCACGAAGCTCGTGGAGCGGGACCTCGCCGAGCGCTACGGCGTCAGCAGGACCCCGCTCCGTGAGGCGTTGAACCAGCTCGTCGCGAGCCAGCTCGCGACCACGGTGCCGTACCGCGGCGTCTTCGTCCGCAAGGTCGACCTCGCGTTCGCGCGCGACGTCTACGAGGTGCGCTCGGCCCTGGAAGGGCTGGCGGGCAAGCTCGCGGCCGAACGTGCGACCAAGGACGAGCTCCGGCTGGTGGAGGCCCACTTCAAGATCATCGAACGCCTCTCGCGCCTACAAGCTTCCGACCAGGGCGTCAGAGACGACATCATGAGGAACAACACGCGCTTCCACCGGGCCATCGCGGTATCCGCCCACAACGCGCTCCTCCTCAACAAGATCGAGGAAGTATGGACGAGCGTCAGCCTCGTGCGCTTCTACGTCTGGCAGACTGAGGACCGCATCGAGAGCAGCCTGCTCGAGCACGCCGAGATGCTGGAAGCGCTGCGCAAGCGCGACGGCGAGCGGATGCAGGCGCTCTGCGCCGCGCACGCGGTGAAGGCTTGGCGGCATGTGGATCGGGTGTTGCGGGGGGGTGGGGATGGGCCGGTTGTGGGGGAATCCGGGACCGCCACGGCGATGTAGCCACCACGTCGGACTGCCGCGATGGCGTAGGTTACCTCGGGGCCGCCGGCCACAACTATCACGCGTTTGGCGATGCGGAGCGAATCCAGGCCGATGCCCACCGAGCGTTTGTTGATGGGGGCGTCGAGAACCTTCCCACCCTTCACCCTCAATCGATCGCGAAGGTCACCTGCACTTGCACCGTTACCGCCAACTGGCCGGTCTCGACGCTGCTCATGGCGCTCATAGCGTCGCGCGCCTGTGCTACCGCGCCGAAACCCGAGTAGGCGGGAGCGGAGCCCAGCTCGCTGATGGCGACGGGGGCGCCGAGCTCAACGGCGCCCAAGGTCGCCAGCTCGGCGGCCTTGGCGCGGGCGTCGGTCATCGCCAGCTCGCGCGCGGCGCTGGCCAGTGCGGAGGGATCGGCCACGGACATCTGGATACCGCCCACCTCGTTCGCGCCGGCGTCGACCGCCGCCGAGATCACGTCGCCCACCTTGGTTATGTCGCGTACCGTCACCTGGTAGGCATGGCGTACCTGGAAGCGCACCTCGCCGGGGTTGCCGTCGCGGTCGTATACCTGCTCGCGCCAGACGTAGAAGCCCGTGGTACGCACGTCTGGTGACTGCACCCCCGAGGCCACGACGGCTTGCTGGATGGCCGCCAGCACGGTGTCGGCCTCGTCGAGGGCTTGGCGCACGTCAGCCGCGGTGGCCACGAAGCCCAGTTCGACGGTAGCCACGTCCGGTTCGCCGTAAACGGTGCCGCTGCCCGTGACCGTGATGCCGGTGCCTGGCGCCTGGGCGGCGGCTGGTGCGCCTAGGAATGTGAAGGCCAGGAGGGCCGTGGTGAGCATGGCCGCTGTACGCAGGGTCGGTCGATTGGAGTGGGCATGGGTGTTCATGGGTGTCACGCTCCTTGCCGCATGCTCGCCGCACCGTGCGTGAGTTCGGCATGGCTTGGGTGAGTTCGGTTCACGCTCCGTTCACGACCGTGGGACGCTCGGCGGGCGCATGCCCGGAGGCTGCCTCATCGGCGGTACGAGGTCGGTTCCGGAAGTCGGGCCGACCGAGATCGGCCGCTTGTCGATCTCGAGGACGGTGAGGGAGGCGAGTACCACCCATGCGGCGGGACTGGTGAGCCATTCCACGCAGGCGATTGTGGAGCAACGCGGCGTGCAGCACAGTGGGTCGGCAGTATGAGCGGTTTGCAATAGGCGCTGCGGCGATTGTGCGGTCGATACTACCGCGAATATCTGTAAATCTCGGCCGGAATGCCTGTGGAGTCGCGCGGCCCCGTCGCTACGAGGAGAGAACGTCCATCAGAGCTAATGTCGACGGCTGTGCCAAAGGTGTAGTCAGTCGCGGGCCCCTGGCCGATCAGAACTTGAGCTTGTCCCCAGGCGTTGTGTCCGCCGACGTCTCTCCCGTACAAGTAGACCCGACCGGGCCCGCAGCTGTAACCGTCAGCAGGAGTGCACCCGATGCTAGCAATGCCCACGGCTAGGCTGTTACCCATCAAGCGGATCGACGATCTCGCCATCCTAGTGCCGCCATTAAGCTCCATCTCTGGGATGTCCGCAGTGTGTTTCGCAACGCGGCCCCAAGCATTTGGTCCGCCGGCATCCTTCTCGTAGACCTCCACTTCGATGGTCGTACTGGTGTGCGCAGGCATATGGGTGACCGCCATCGTGTCTCCATCGATCTCAACGTACGTGGAGTAGCCGGACAGCAAATGATAGCCATCGAGCGCCTTGAGCAGATACCAGGTTCCCTCGCCGCTTCTTTCGTATAGGTAGACGGACTCTAGTAAGGGACCCAAGCCCCCATCGTTGTTCTGAACCGACTTGGCTACTGCAATGCGCTTGCCATCGTTGCTTATCGCCACGTCAGTACCGAAGTAACCCGAAAAGTCTGTGGGTGCAAATGGTGGCATGGCGAGGGTCTGCTCCAGACCCCAGACGCCTGCACCGCCGCTATCTCGAGAGTAGATCCGTACGCGGGCACCGAAGTCATCGTCGACAGACGTAATACCGACAACGAGAACTCCATTGGCAAGTGCCATCGAGATGTCGGCCCGGTAGGTTAGCTCCTTCCCGATACCCAGTCCACCAAGAAGTGCTGCCGTCTCGATCCAATCCCCTGAAGACGAGCGTTCGAACACGTTGATCACGCTTTCGTACTCGTCTGTTATGCCTGAAACGCGACGAAGGCTCATCAACGCAGCAGTCCCATCGCTCAATGCTACCGCCCTGCCGATGTCAATCATCTGACTGTGCGTTAACGACGGAATCAAGGAGGCCTCCAAGTTCCATGTCGAGCTGGCGGGGTCAGCGTGGTACACGTCCACTTGGGTAAACGCGCTACCCGCGTCTGTGACTACCGGAACCAGGGCCATGTCAGTGTCAACTGCTATCCACTGGCGGCTGTAATAGTCAGCCGGGGTCTGAGTAGCTGCAAGGCGCTGCCTGAAAGTGAACTGACCGGCAACAACTGCGGTGGTTGCTGAGGAGCTAGCACCTGCGCCATCGGTGACCGTTAGCCTGGCCAAGAAGCTGCCAGGGTTGACGTAGGTGTGCTCAACCCGCACTCCATGAGCCGTAAGCCCGTCTCCGAACTCCCAGAAGTACACCAAGGCATCGTCATCCGGATCCGATGATTCGCTACCGTCGAACTGGATGACTAGTGGTGCGAAGCCAGTGGCGGGGTTGGAAGCCACGATTCTAGCAATTGGTGCCGCGTTGTCAGGTGGCACGTCCGTCTCGCTGACGCTGATGGTGACGGTTGCCGACTTGCTGCTGTCGAAGACGCTTGTCGCTGTGATTTCCACAATGCCCGGCGTGACTCCGTGAACGGATCCGGACGAACTCACGTTTGCTACTGTCGGCGCATTGCTGGCCCACGTCACTTCCGTACTTGCTCCGCCCTTTGCGGCAACCAGGGCGGTCAAGATGGTCGACCCTCCCACGGATATGGAGCGTTCGCCACCCGTTATGAACACGCTCACGACCTCAGGCGCGTCCTCGGGTCCGTCATCTTTGGCAACGACCTTGATCCCAACCGTTGCCGACTTTGAGCCATCGAACGTGCTGGTCGCGGTTATTGCAGCTTCGCCTTGCGCAACCGCATAGACCGTTCCGGTGCTGTCTACGATGGCGACAGCGGGCGCGCTGCTAGCCCAGGTCACCGTCGTTCCCGCGCCCCCCTTCGCGGTGACATGCGCGGTCATGATCGCCGATTCTCCGAGCTGGATAGTGCGATTGCCACCGGCGATGGACACGCTCACGACCTCTGGCGTGTCCGTTGTCGTTGGCCGCGAGCAAGCGGCTGCCAGCACAAGAACTGCGATGAAGCCGACGGCTCCCCGAAAGTCTCCACCCGCCATGACGAACACTCCTTCTCCCGAACGCCGTGGATAAGGGTCAGTCCCATCGACGCTCAGTGTCTGCGGGACCCTTGGTCGCAGACGGGACTCACGGCAACCACAACTCCCGGCACCTAGCTG
The DNA here is from genome assembly GCA_963170125.1 of Deinococcota bacterium. Taxonomy (GTDB): domain Bacteria; phylum Deinococcota; class Deinococci; order Deinococcales; family Trueperaceae; genus JAAYYF01. The sequence continues at coordinate 65,721 of CAUJFI010000173.1, forward strand.
CGAAACCCTAGCTTCGCAATGATACCTAGTCGATGCCGAAGGACCCGTCCTAGCGGGCGTCGGGGAGTACCGCGGCGGTCGGGCGGCGCCGGAGCGGTTGCAGCAGCCGCGCCAAGAAGAGTGCAAGGGCACGGGGCGCGCCGGCGAGTGCCTTCAGGAACTTGTGGCAGTTCATGCCCGCCACCCCCGGTGACACGCGGTCATGCTCGGCGGTTCGGCTTGCGGTGTTAGCGAAAGACTCTCCTTGGGCATCCCGCCCTAGGCCTTCGGCCCCCGCTCGTAGAGCGTCACCGGCTCGCGCGCGGCGCGGGCTCGTAGGTTGAAGAGTTCGACCATGACGCTGAAGCCCATGGCGAAGTAGACGTACCCCTTCGGCACGTGTTGGCCCAGGCCTTCCGCCACCAGGGTGGTGCCGATGAGGAGTAGGAACGAGAGTGCCAGCATCTTCACGGTGGGGTGGCGTTCGACGAAGCCGGCTACCGCGTTGACGGACAGCATCATGACGCCGACTGCGATGACGACGGCCGCGATCATGATGGCCAGGTGGTCGGCCATGCCGACGGCGGTGATGACGGAGTCGAGTGAGAACACGACGTCTAGCAGCGCGATCTGGGTGATGACCCCGGCGAAGGTGGCTGCCGCTGGGGCTGCCGCACCGTGGTGCGCCGGTCGGGGGCCCTCGAGGCGTTCGTGGATCTCCTGGGTGGCTTTGAAGATCAAGAACACGCCGCCGAGCAGGAACACGAGGTCGCGGCCGGTTATCTCCATGCCGAACAGTGAGAAGAGGGGCGTCGTTAGGCGAGATAGGAGGCTGATGGAGAAGAGCAGGGCGATGCGCGTCAGCATGGCTAGGGCCAAGCCGAACACGCGGGCGCGCTCCCGCTGCTCTGCCGGCAGCTTGCCGGCGAGGATGGAGATGAAGACGATGTTGTCGATCCCGAGGACGATCTCGAGGACGGTGAGGGAGGCGAGCGCCACCCAGGCGGCGGGGCTGGTGAGCCATTCCACGCAGGCGATTGTGGCGGAAGCGGGGCGGGAGCGCAAGGGGGTTCTCGGCGGCGGAACTGCGAGACCGTAGGCCGGCCGCCGGCACCCTCAACACCGGGCAGGGTGTGCGCCAAGACGTTCGCCTATACTCCCCAGAACATGCCCACGCGTGACGACCCGACACCCCGGGAGGTTGGCCCCCCTTGACTCTCGACCCCCGCACGGTACTCGTCATGGCGGTTGGCTTCTTGATGGTCACCACGATCACATTGGGCCTGCTGGTGCGCACCCTCCCGGCCGACACCAGGCGCGGCGCACGCGTCGGCACCCTGGCCACCGCCACGCTAGGGATCTCATGGGCCCTCATCGCGCTCGAGGGTTTCGTGCCGGAAGCGCTGTCGTTGCTGGGCGGCAACCTGCTGTACCTGATCGCCGCGGCGCTCGTGTATCAGAGCATCCGGCTCCTGGACGGCGAGAAGGCGAGCGGCTGGGTCTACGCTCGCGTCTACCCTTGCGTCGTCGCTCCCGCCATCCTGGCTACTGCGCTGGCCCGGTACGTCGTGGATGCGTACTCCGTGCGCGTGATCGTGATGTCGGTGGCCTTGGCGTTCCTGCTCACGTTGGCCGCGCGCCGCTTGTTCGTGGCGCCCCGCGGCGCACTCTTCAACCCGGGGAGGCGAGCTGCCGCCTACTGGATGGCCACGTCCGCGGCGCTGCTCGTCATGCGCGTGGTCCTTACCTTGGTCCAAGGCGGCGCACCGCCGCTGTTCGGCGACGAAGCCCTCCCCAACCTGCTCGTCGCCGTAAGCGTGGTCATCGCCCTGGGGGCGGTGTTCGCCTACTTCCTCCTGTTCAGCGGTCGCGTAACGGCGGAGCTGGTGGTGCAGGCGCACCTGGATCCTCTCACGGAAGTGCTCAACCGTCGTGGTTTCGAGGAGCGCGCGAAGCAGGAGCTGAAACGGGCGGCGCGCAACGGTTCCCCGGTAAGCCTCCTGATGGTGGACGCGAACGAGTTCAAGAACATCAACGACAGCTGGGGTCACCAGGTGGGCGACGAGGCGCTGCGCGCCATCGCGAACGGCATCCGAGCGCGCGTCAGGCCGTACGACCTGATAGCGCGTCAGGGCGGGGACGAGTTCGTGGTCCTGCTCCCCGGGCTCGACGCGCAGTCGGCCGCCGCACTCATCCCGCGCATACAGGAGTCGATCGCCAACCAACCGACCCCGCACAAGGGGCGCCTGGAAGTCAGCATCGGGCGAGCCAGCCTGCGGCCACGTGCAACGCGGCGCGGCCGGGCGGAGGCGTCAGGCGAGGACGTGGACGCGGCGGACGTGCTGCGGCGCCTCATCGCCGCCGCCGACGGGGACCTGTACGGCGTGAAGCACACGCGGTTCTAGGTCGGGGCCGGTAGTCTCCGAACACCGGGTGAGCGGTCTCGCGCTCCTGCGGCAGTCGGTTACGATGCCGGCCGGATGACTGCGAAGGCGCACTTCACCGAGCCGACCACGAACTACTGGCAACACTTCGCCACCGAGGCGGAGCTGCCCGAAGGTTCGCGCCCCGGCGACGGTCCGTGGCGGTACGGCTACCCGGTGAGGCTACCCGACGGGCGCTTCCTGGTGCTCCCCATACGGCAGCTGCGAGATGATCCGTCGGTGGCCGTGGCCTCGCTCATCGCCAACCAGGCGGCCATCGAGGTCGTCGACGCGCTCGGTGCCATGCTCGCCCGGCTCCTCGCGCCCTTCGCTCCCGAGGTGGTCGTCGGCATGCCGACGCTCGGACTGGCCCTCGCCCCCGTCGTCGCCAGGGAACTCGGCCTCGGTCGCATGGTGCCGCTCGGCTACTCGCGCAAGTACTGGTACGAGCAGGAGCTGTCGGCGAAGGTGCAGTCGATAACCGCGCCTGATGACGCCAAGCGTGTCTACCTCGATCCGAACCTGATGCCGTTACTGAGCGGCCGGCGGGTCGTGCTCGTGGACGATGCGATCAGCAGCGGCGCGACCGTGGACGCGCCGTGGCGGCTGGTCGAGTCCGTCGACGCCGAGGTCCTGGCCTGCGGCGTCGTGATGCGGCAGAGCGACCGTTGGGTGGCCACACTTGGCCCGGAGCGGGCGGCGAAGGTGGTCGGGGTGTTCGATACGCCGATGTTGGCGGCCGTGGAAACCGGGTGGGTGCGGCGGGTCAAGAGCGGGGACGCTTTAACCGGGTAACGCTCAGCAAGGCGGTGGTGAGGTCGGGCCGGACATGGCTGCCGAACCCTTGAACTCGGAGACGCACTGCGGGCGAGGCGAGGCCGGCAACTACCTGATTACGGGGAGTTCCAAACGGGCGCGAACGAGCGCGAGAGGAGCTCGGTGGGCGCCGGCGCAGGTTCGAACGTCGGCACCACGTCGAAGCTCGCGCCGTCCACCTGCACGGTCATGGGCTCCTCGCCCCGCTTCGGGTCTTCGAGGTAGGCCCGTAGCGTGACCGACCCGTCCACCGCCATCCGCGCGGGCGTGAGGCCGAGCCGCTCGGACGCCTGCGGCTTGCGCAGATCGGCGTCTATCAGCAGCGTGTGGTAGTCGTTGCGCGCGAAGGTCTCCGCGAGGCCCAGCGCCACGGTGGTCTTGCCCTCCTCGGCGCCGCGGAAGCACGTGTCCAACGAGTCACGCAGCAGGACCAGCCCGTACACGAGGAAGATGCCGAGCACGAAGGCGAGCGCCGCGTTGCGGGCCGGCTGCGGCCTGGAGGGGCTCAGCGCCGGCATGGCCGGTTCCAGCACCTCTAGGAGCCCGACCGCGGAGGCGCTCAGCGCCCGCACGGCGTTGAGCTGCATGGACCGGTCCGCCCGCAGCGAACGCAGGCCGTCGATCTGGCCCGTGAGGGCGTCGCCGGCGTTCTGCGCCACCAAAGACGCGATCTCGTCGTCGAAGGACACCACCTGCGACTGCAGCGTGTCGATCACGACCTGCAGGTTCTGCTTGGCGCGCGCCTCGTCCCACTTGAGCAGGGCGGCGCCCAAGGCGTTGGCGGCGCGCGCCCCCAGGTCCGGGTCGGCGTCCCGCACCGTCAGTCGCAAGGGGCTCGACTGCTGGGCGGACTCGACCCTCACCGTGACGAGCTTGCCGAAGTCCGCCACGGCCACGGCGAGGGCGAACATGAGCGCGCGGCGCTGCAGCGCGGTCAGGTCTCTAAGGGGGCTCTGACGGGCACTCCTTTTCGGCCCACCGTGCCCAGTAGGCCCGGAGCCGCTCCCCTCCTCGTGCTCGCCTGACAGGTCGCGTACCCCTCGCGGGGCCCCATGCCCTGGCAGGTGATGGGGAAGCATAACCTACGGGCCCCGGTGCTACGATTGTCCGAACCGCAGCTGGACCTGCCCTGGCGCGGGCGCACACCTCGCCGCGCCCACCGCGCCACGGCCACAGACCGCCGGGCTCGCCTCGGACCTTCGTGCTGCGGCACTAGGGAGAGAAGATGAGGTTCCTGAAGCCGACAATCGCCCTCGTCGCTGCCGCGCTCGTGCTTGCCGCCTGCACGAAGCCGGCCCCGCCGGACACCACGCCGCCGGCCGTCACGCTCGATGCGCCCGCCGGTGGCACGACCGTCGAGCTCGGCACGCTCGTGACCCTCGCGGGCACCGCCTCGGACGCCGGGGGAGTCGCCGGGGTGAGCATCCTCGTCGACGGCGCCACGGTCAACACGGTCGTCCCGACGGACGGGGACTGGGCCTACGACTGGCTGCCCGCCGCGATCGGCGACTACGCCGTCAGCGCCAAGGCGACGGACAGGGCGGGCAACAGCACCACTACGGACGCCATCACGGTGAGCGTGACGGCCGCCGAAGTGCCGGCGACCACCGGCTCCGTCGGGGGCACCATCAGCCGCGTCGACCTCGGACCGGCCGCGTTGGCGGCCTCCGCCGCGACCGCGGCCGCCGCCAAGCCGGCTCCCATCGAGGCCGGGCAGGTGTTCGTCACCTTCAAGCCGGGCGTGCGCGACGTGACCTTCGGCGGCACCGGCACGGCGACGGCGGGCGCCTTCACCTTCAAGGCGGACGGCGGCTTCTCGTTCGCCGGTGCCGAGTTCGTCCGCGAGCGCGCCTACCCGGTGGCCAGCGGCCTCTCGCTGTACCGCACCGACGGGCTGGACGAAGCCGGCACCCGGGCGTTGCTGACCAGGCTCCGCACGTCGCCGCTCGTCGCCGAGGCGTTCCCGAACTGGATCCTCTCGGCGCACGCCGTGCCGGACGACACTTACTACACGCTCCAGTGGTCGTACCCGCAGCTCAACCTGCCGGAAGCGTGGGACAGCGAGACGGGCGACACGACCCACGTCACCGTGGCGGTGCTCGACACGGGCCGCTACGACCACCCCGATGTGCAGTGGGCCGTTGGTGGCGCCAACTTCGCCAACTGGGACGGCGCGGCGCCCGGCGAGGGCACGATCGATGACCCGATGACGGCCCCGGGCGGCTCGCCGCACGGCACGCACGTGGCCGGCACCATCGGCGCAGCCACCAACAACTATGCGGGCGTCGCGGGGGTGAACTGGAACGTCGACGTGCTGCCCGTCAAGGTCCTGGCGGCCAACGGCAGCGGCAGCTTCGCCGGCATCATCGAGGGGCTGTTCTGGGTGAGCGGCGACGACTGGGTCGGCTACGGCGGCCACGTCAACGACAACATCCCGAGTGTCATCAACATGAGCCTGGGCGGCAACGTCGAGACGTACTGCCCCGCCAGCCTGAACGTGATCTTCGCGGACCTGGCCGACATGGGCATCTACACGGTCGTCTCGGCCGGCAACGACGCCTCGCCTTCGGATGTCCAGTTCCCGGCCAACTGCCCGAGCGTCATCACCGTCGGCGCCACCGGACCCACCGCGCTGCGCGCCTCGTACTCCAACTTCGGGCCGTTCGTCGACGTGATGGCGCCGGGCGGCGACTTCTACGCTAACGACCCGGTCAACGGCAACGTCTATGACGGCATCCTCAGCACGGTCGACGAGGAAGACTTCGACTTCTACCAGGGCACGAGCATGGCCTCTCCCCACGTCGCTGGCATCGTCTCCCTCATGCTCGCCCAGGAACCCGACCTCACGCTCTCCCAGGTGCGCCAGCGCCTCCATAACGCGTCCGTGCCACTCACCCTCGGCGAGTGCGGGGTGCCCACCCTCGGCCTGGACGGCATGAACGGTTGCGGCGCCGGCCTCCTCGACGCGGCGGCGGCCCTGCGCGGCGATGTCCTCACGACCCCGAGGGCGTTCGCCTACGCCATCGCGAACGTGGACGACGCGCCGGTGCCAATCTTCTACGGCGACCTCGCCGCCCTCGACAGGCTCGCCGGCTACAAGACGGAGGCGACCGCCGAGGACGACGGCAGCTTCTCGTACTCGCTGGACGGCCTCGAGCCCGGCACCTACCAGGTGATCGCGCTCGAGCTGCGCGACCCGGATACCGGCATCTCGAGCATCGACCGCATCGGTTGGGCCTACGACGTGGAGGTGGAGGCCGGCGCGGCCGCCGAGGCGGACGTGAGCGTCGCGCCCATGTACCTCCTCCTGCCGACGAGCCCGGACTGAGCCTAGGGTTCGCGGCGCCCATCCAGGCGCCGTGACCGAACCGGACGACGATTGGCGGCGCCGACCACGCGAGGTCGGCGCCGCTCGGCGGAGCGAGACCGCAGTGCTTCTCTAGAATCGTCAACCCCGTCGCCGACGCGCCCACGGAGAACGCGGCTGACCACCCAGGTTCGAGCTGGCGCGGTTCTGTTACCGTCTTGGGATGGAGAACGTAGGGAGAAGGGGAAGCCGGTCGGCCTGGCGCACGGTGGTCGTGGCCCTGCTGGTCGCGGCCTGCGGCGCACTCGTCTTCGGGGGCGGCGCGTTGGCGCAGGCTGGGGGCGGGGGCGTCGACGTCGCGCCATCCGCTGACACGGAGGTCAGCGCCATCGGTGACGCCGACGCCGTCACGGTGGAGGGTAGCCTAGACTCGAGCGTCGGGCTCTTCTCGGTGGGTGTCTCCGGCGGTTTCCCGTCGTACCAGACGGTCGCGCTCGCCGTGTCCGTGCAGGCCCAGTTCGTGGGCGGCCAGCTGAAGGCGAGCTGGACGCCCGCCGGCGCCTACCTGGGCGGCCAGTTGCGCGCCTACCCGCCGATCCCGATCCCGCTGCCCGTCTACCTGGGCGTCGGCGGGGGCGTGTACGGGTCGCAGTTCGCGTACCACTTCGCGCTCGGCACGCACGTGCCGCTCGGCACCAACCTGCGCCTCGACCTCGAGGGCGGCGTGGCGAACGTGCCGAGCCTCGGCGAGCGCGCCTGGGTGCCGCACCTCGCGGCCGGCATCAGCTACGCGTTCCCCGTCGAACTGGCGCCAGGCGAGCCCGTCGCCGCCTCCGGCACCGTCGGGGCGCCCGCGGCCGGCGCCGCCTGCACGACGGCGCGCGAGCCCGACCCGGACGGCATCGCGGGCGTGATAAGGGCGACCGTGAACGACTGGATCCTCAGCGCGCGCGCGACCTACGGCAGCGTCTACACGGACCTGAACTACAAGTACTCGATAACGAGCGTCCGGCGCAGCGGCGCCACGGCCAACGTGGCCGTCGCCTACTCGGGCAGCGTCCGCGAGATCCTGAGCGGCGCGCGGCAGAGCGCGTCGGGCACGGCACAAGTACGCCTCGTGTGGTCAGGGTGCGGCTGGGGAGTGACCAGCGTCGAGTACTGACGGGGCGCCGGTTGAAGTCCGAGGGCGCCATGGAGGTGGGGACACCAGGGCCGAGGCGCTCCCCGCCCGCCTGGACGAGCGCGACAGGGCTTCGGCCTGTCGTGGAGCATAGTTCACCCCAGCGCATCTGCCAGGATGGATAATGGACACCGCCGGGGCGGGGTATTACGAGCGCGAAATCAGCCGAGCTCCGAGCGACTAGGAGCCGTGATGACCAAGGAGCGGGTGCGTTGAGTAGCGTGTTGCCTACCAGGGAGAACCAGTCGACCGAGAGAGTGAACCTGCGGTCGATCGTGAGCTTGCTGCTGCGAGGGGCCCCGATCGCCTTGGTCGTGGCGCTGTGCGCCGGCGTCGTGGCGTTCCTCCTTACACAGCGGATGGACCCCAGCTACCAGGCGTCCGCGAGCCTGCTGGCCTCCAGGCCGGCCAGCTCGTTCGGTAACGTCGACTTGATCACGCCTCCACCCGTCGATCCGCGTGTCTATCAGCGCGCGCTTCTCGAGGGAGATCTCGTTAAGACGGCCATGGAACGGCTCGGTGGCGAAGAAGTCGGCGAAGCACAGGTTATCGCCTTCAAACGCCGGATGCGCGTTTCGGTCGAGAATCAGGAGATCTCGAGCGTAATCACGATCGAGATCACCGATACCGATCCGGTGCGCGCCGCCGACTACGCCAATGCCATCGCGAACGGGCTGATCGATTGGGATAGGAACCGGGCTCGCGAGATGGTCGCCAACAGCATCTCCGCCCTTGAGAGGTCGGTGACCCAACTTGACAGTGAGATCGCCGCTGCCGTCGCATCCGGCGATGCCGCCGAGGCTCAACGCTTGCAGGCGCTTGGCGCCACATTGCGCGAGCAGCGGGTGCGTGAACTGGAGGCAGCGCGTGCGCGCAGCGCCTCGGCGGTCATCGTTGGTCTGTTGGAGAACCTGAGCGTCGCCACGCCGCCGATCATGGCTAGCGGACCCAGGCTGGTGTTCAACGTCTTCCTGGCCGTCCTGCTCGGCCTCGTTCTTGGTTACGGCGTGCAGTTCTTCATCTGGTCCCTCAGCACATCAGTCAAGGACCGAGAGGAGCTGTCTGCACTCCTCGACACGCAGGTGCTTGGCGAACTCAAGCGCGTGAGGCGGAACGGCACCAGGTTCTCGCCCGACCAAGTGGGCTTCTTCAGGGCGAGCTTACTGAGCGTCTTGCGCAACGTCCGTCCTCGGGTCATAGGTATCTCGAGCCCGGAGGATTATGCCGACAAGCAGGGGGTAGCCGTCTCCTTGGCCGAGAGTCTCTGGAGGAGCGGGCTTCGTACACTTCTTATCGACGCCGACCTTAGGCGTAAAGGGCCGGGGCTCGGCATCGACGTCTCGAAGACGGAGACTCCTGGTCTGGAGACCTACCTCCAGGACCAGAGCGCACCGTTGCACACAGTGTCTATAACTGCCGACTCCAAGATCGCTTTCGACATAATCCCAGTCAGGACACTCTCCAAACAGCCGAGCGAGTTGTTGGCCTACGGGTTCGAGGCTTTCATAAAGCGGGTGGACACCGCGTATGATGTGATCGTCATAGACCTTCCTCCGGTGCTCTCCTACCCGGACGCGTTGGCGGCGGCCCCGGCCTGCAGCAGCGGTATCGTCCTAGCAGTGTCCGTAGGGAGCAGCGGCAAGCAAGCCGCCAGCGCGGCAGCTCTGCTGCAGATGAACGAGGTCGAGCTTCGCGGTGCCGTACTGACCGGAGGCTCACTCAACAAGGAGCCTAAGCCTATGATCGCGAATGGTCGACGAGAGGGCGCTGCCGCTCCGCGGGCAAGGGTCTCTGCCAGAGTGACCCAGAGGCAGAAGTGAGGGGTGGACGGGGCTGTGCGACAGGGTGCGCTTGTGATATCGCTCGATTTCGAGCTGATGTGGGGAATACGAGACACTCTGGCTGCGGGCGGGGGTTACCGGGATAACCTCTATGGCGCTCGCGAGGCGGTGCCTCGCATCCTGGATCTCTTCACTGAGTACGATGTTGCCGCCACATGGGCCACGGTGGGCTTCCTCTTCGCTGAATCGAGGGAGGAACTAGAGCACTGCTCGCCGAGCATGAAGCCAAGGTACGCGAACCCGGCGCTGGATCCTTACGCCGAGCTGTTGGGTGAGAACGAGCGGGACGACCCCCTCCACTTCGCGCCGTCGCTCGTGAAGGAGATCGCGACTAGACCGCGGCAAGAGGTCGGAAGCCATAGCTTCTCACACTACTACTGCCTCGAGCCTGGGCAGGGTTTGGCGGAGTTCGAGGCGGACGTCGTCAGCGCCGTGAGGCTAGCGGCTGCGCGAGGTCTCTTCCTACGGTCGTTCGTCTTCCCGCGCAACCAGGTCCGGCAGGATTACCTAGGTGCGCTCGCTTCGCACGGCTTCACTTCCTACAGGGGGGCCGAGGCCAACCTACTGAACCGCCCGAGGCCCGGAACTTCGGGGTCGACCCCTCTCAGGGCCGTGAGGCTCGCGGACACCTTCATCAACCTGACCGGCTCAGGAGCGGTCCCTTGGACCGACCTCGTGTGCGGAGGCGAGCTTGTCGACGTGCGGGGGAGCCGGTTCCTCCGGCCGTGGACGGCCAACATGGTGTTCGAGAGCATGCGATGGAACCGCGTTGCCAACTCCATGGTCGCGGCCGCGCGGCGTGGCGACCTCTACCACCTCTGGTGGCACCCGCATAATTTCGGCGTGAACCTGGCCGAGAACCTGGCTGCGTTGCGCCGCCATCTCGAGCTCTTCAGGAAACTGAGCGGAGAGTACGGCTTCCGCAGCCTGTCCATGTCGGACGCGGCGGAGGTGGCGCGCCTGCGGTGCGCGACGGCTAACGATCACCCAAAAGGCTTGCATACAGTACATCATGCAGGGCAAGCAAGTTCTTGACATCGTAGCGCTCCATCGCTCTGCGCCCGGCGCGCCCCATCTCAGCCATGCCTTCGGGGTCGTTCACCACGGCCCTCAACGCCGCAGCGATCGCGCCAACGTCTCCCACCTCGTGCAAGAAGCCCGTCCGCTCCGTGACCAGTTCCGAGACGCCCCGGATGCGGCTGGCTATCACGGGCCTCTCTAGTGCCGAGGCCTCCATCAGCGAGCGTGGCAGGCCCTCGCGTTCCGATGGCAGCAGCACCGCCGCCGAGGCTGCGACCAGGGCCGGGATATCGTTGCGGTAACCGAGCAGCCTCACGCGGTCGCCGACCCCCTCGGCGTCTGCGAGAGCGCGCACTTCCTGCATTAGTGGACCCTCGCCCGCGAGCGCCAGTACTGCGGTCGGCAGGTCGCTCGCGGCCAGCGCGGCCACCGCGTCACGGTGGCGCTTGCCGGGGTTGAACTCCGCGATCATGGTGAATAGCGGCTGGCCAGAGACCAGGCCGAGGTCACGCCGGATGCGCTCGACTTCCGCGCTGCTCACGTTCGCCAGGCTGTAGACAGAGCAGTCTATGCCTATGCCGGGCATGAAGCTGACCTTCCCCTTCCTGGCTAGCGGGAAGCGCCGGGCGGAGGCGAGGTCCTCCTGGTTGATGACGATGAGATGGTCGGTCCAACTGCTTGCCAGCCGTTCGACGACCTTGAAGACGGTGCCTTGCGCCAAGGGTGCGCCGCGGTAGAAGTGGAAGCCGTGGGCCGTGTAGACGACCTTCGGTCGGCCGGCACGCCGCTCGTGGCGCAGAGCGAAGCGCGTTATGAACGCTGCTACAGGGTCGTGCGTGTGGACTAGGTCGAAACGACCTTCCCGCACGATGCGCCTAAGCGCGTCCGCCGCCGTCGTGACGTTGACGAGGTCGGTCGGGCTCCTCGTCCAGGGGACATCGTGAACGGCGTCGAACGCCGCCACGCACTTGGGCGCCGCGGTTATGCCGTTGCTGGCCGCTTCGACCCGCCAGCCCAACTGCCTGAAGTGCTCCACGTAGGGCAGGAGGAAAGCGGTCACCGTCGAGGGCACGCTAGTGGTGATGAGGAGGCCGCGCCCCGGCGCGTCGGAAGTCTTCAGGCTGCCCACCGCCTTGGCTTGGCGCCATCGCGCGCTCTGGTCAGGAGTTCGTGATAGACGGCTTCCCATAGCTCGACCACACGCGTGATGCCGAAAGTTCCCTCGACGTGCTCCCTGAAGCGCTGTCCCATCTGCTCCAGCTCGTCCTTGCCTAGTGACATCAGTCGGGTCATCGCCGATGCCAGCGCCGCAGCGTCAGCAGACGGCACTAGGGCGCCCACGGCTTCTCCCGTGACGGCCTCCCGGTTCCCACCGACGTCCGTGACCACTGCCGGGAGCCGCGCGGCCCCCGCCTCGAGGAGGACCATAGGCAGCCCTTCCCAGGCCGACGACATCACGTAGCCGTCGGCGGCGTCCATCAGATCGGCGACGTCCTTGCGGTCTCCAAGGAAGGCGACATGCGGGTCGAGACCGGCTTCGCGCGCGGACGACTTGAGGCGCTCTTCGAGGGAGCCGCTTCCGGCGATGACGAACTTCATGCCACGCCACGGCCCGGGCCCACTATTGAACGAGGCGACTAGTCGAGCCACCGCCTCGAACAGGGTTGGGTAGTCCTTCTGCTCTTCCAAGCGGCCGACGGCGAGCCACAGGAAGGTGCTGTCGTCCACGCCGAGCTCGCGCCGTTTGGCAGCGTGGCTGCCTGGCGTCGGCTTGAAGGTCGAGAAGTCCAGGCCATTCGGCACGTACCTGATCTTGTTGGCGGGGGTGGCGCCGACCTGGATGAAGCGCTCCACGCACTTGCCGCAGACGTTGGTGGTGAGGTCGCACAACGGATCGGTCAGCCTATACGCGTAGTCGCGCCACCTAGCGCCCTCTGTGAGGTTGTGCGCCGTCGACACCTGGACAGAGAACGGTGCGAACAGGCGGGTAAGGCGCGCCAGGAGGTTAGCGTGCACCATGTGGCTGTGCACGACCTCGGGTTTGAGTTCCCTGACGAGGTTGCCGAGTTTGGCGATGGCCTTGACGTCCGGCGAGCCCCGCTCCATGGCCAGGCTATGTAAGGGGATGCCGAGCTCCTGCAGGCCGTCGACAAAGGCTTCAGGGTCTCGCATGCTCACGACGGAGACCTCGTGCCCCCGCCGCTTGAGCTGCGTGGCCAAGAGATAGACCTGCAACTCTGCTCCGCCTTGCATGAGCGAAGTGGTCACGAACTGGATGTTCATCGGGCGGGTTTCTTGGCCCATCGTCTCCTACCTGGATGTCCACCGTGAGGGGGCGCAAGATAGTGGGGCGCGCAACCGCGCGCCCCACCTCGAGTAGTGCTGGACCCGGAGTCCGTGGAGGAACCTACGGTACCTAGATCCAATCGGCGTTCAGCCACGTGACGGGCAGCGTGACGGTTTCCGAAGTCGCGAGGTTGGTCAAGGTTACGTCGAACGCCCAGTCGGCATCCGTTATCGGACCCGCACGGTAGAAGGTGCCCTCGACGGTGTTGATCGTCACGCCGCTCGAGTCGGGCGCGGCGATGGGATCGCCCAAGATGTCGGTCGCGCCGACGACGACGAAAGAGAACTGGAGATCGTCGCTAAGGTCCGCAGGCAGCCAGTCCGTGTTCTCCACGCCGCTGATGCGGACCTGGATGCCGGGAACCACGTACTCCGGTGCGCCCGCGGACGGGTTGTAGACGAACTCGGTGGTGGGCGTAACGAGGTCGGCCGCGACGTAGGTGAAGTCAAGGAGCAGCGTGATGGAGTAGGCGGCGGTGGTCGTCTGGCCGAGCTCGTCGGTGGCTTCGACGAAGCCCGTGTAGGTTCCGGGGTAGCCGGTCGCGCCGCTGATGGTACCGGTGGCGCCGTCGAGGGTCACGCTGTAGGTGACGGGGTCGACGCCATCGTCGACGATGAAGTCGGCCGGGAGGGTGCTGCCGGCGACCAAGGCGTACGTGACCGCCCCGTAACCGCCAGTGGTGGCGGGCGCTTCGAGGTCGATGGCGGTCTGTACGTTGGCGGTGCCGTTCGACGTCGAGTAGTCGCCGGCGAACGCGAGCGGTGCGGCGACGGTGAGGGTCACGCTGTCGGAGAAGGTGTCGTCGAACACGCTCGTCGCCGTGATGATCGTGTCGCCTGCGCCGACCAACGTGGCCTCGCCGGTATTCGGATCGATGGTGGCGACGGTCTCGTCGGAGCTAGTCCACGTGACCGCGTCGGAGGCGCTGCCTTCCACCGTGACCGTGGCCGTGAAGGCAACAGCGTCGGAGAGGGTCACCGCCCTGTCCGTGCCGTCGATGCTCAGATCGGTCACTGCAGGGGCCACCACCACGGTGACGGTGACGGAGTCGGCCAGGCCCAGGTCGGCCACGCTGGTGGCCGTTATGACCGCGGTGCCAAGGCCGACGCTGCTGACGAGGCCGGTATCGGACACCGTCGCGACGGTCTCGTCGTCGGATCCCCAGGTCACGGACGCATCGGCGCCTCCGACGACCTGAACGTCGGCGGACAGCTGCACGTTAGCCCCGAGGTACAACTCCTGATCCCCCTCGACGATGGCGACGCTGATCACCGCCGGTTCGTCCGCGACGGTCACGATCACGGAGTCGGACACGGAGGTGTCGGCCGTGCTCGTGGCGGTCACGGCGGCCGTCCCACTGGCCACGGCGGTGACCACCCCGTCGTTCGATACGGTGGCGACGGTCTCGTCGTCGGAGCTCCAAGTGACTGTCTCAGGGACCTCGCCGTTGACTTCTACGGTCGCGGTCAAGGCAGCGGTCTCACCCGTCAGCAGGCTGATGTCGCCCTGATCGATCGTCACGCTGACGACGCTGGCCGCGGGAGCGTCCTCCGTCGTGAAGCTCCAGGTACGCGAGCCAGAGATGCGCGTGCCATCGGACGTCCTGATGTTCGCGGACAAGGCCGCCGTGTAAGTGGTCGCGTACTCGAGGGGAGCCGCGGGGGTGAAGGTGATCGTGCGCGTGGAGCTGTTGTAAGCGACGCTGCCGGCGACTGGGGTCGCGTCATCGCCGGAGGTGAGCGCCAGGGCGTTGACCACGGAGGCTGCCAGCGGCGCGATGTTGAGCGTGGCCGACACCGTCGTGTCGACCGGCACGTCAGTCGCCGCCCCGGCGGGCGAGAACCCATGGGCTGTCAGCGCCGGCGGAGTGCATGCGGCCAGGAGGAGTGCGGAGACGGCGAACAACGCAGACAGTTTCCTGATCATCTCAATCCCTTCTTACGAGACCAAACATCGAACGCGCCAAGTCGTTCTCTTCTGTCGATACGGCACACGCCTACTCGCGTTTGGCATGCGCGAATCCTCGTCCAGCCTACACGAGGCAACATGAGGATTCAGCCAGCGTGTCGGCCAAAACGCCCTGTGCGTTTTCTCACGTCGGGCGGTTCAGGCCCGGCCGCGCAGGATCCGCAGGTACTTGTCCACCACGAGGTCGCTATCGTAACGCCCCAACCACTCGGGGGGCGGGGGTTGCCTGGGTGCGTCTAGGGAGCCGGCGATAGCGGCGGCTAGGGCCGCCACGTCGTCCACGGGGACTAACTTCGCGAGCCTGCCCTGGTCGGTGATCTCCGCCGGGCCACTCTGGCAGTCGGTCGCGACGGCCGGCGTGCCAAGGGACATCGCCTGGATCAGCACGTTCGGGAGCCCTTCCCACGCCGATGAGAGCACGAACACGGCAGCTGCCGCCATGGCCGAGAAGGGGTTGGCGGAGAAACCAGGCAGGTCCGCGTCCTGCTGCAGCCCCAACTCGGCGATGCGTCGCTCGAGGGCTTCCCGCTCTTCGCCGTCGCCAAGGAT
>CAUJFI010000174.1 GCA_963170125.1 Deinococcota bacterium
CAGCACCCTGGCACGGGGCGGGCTCGTCGGGGAGGCGTTCGGCTCCGCCAACTACGGCGCCATCAACGGCAGCATGGCGACCTTCATCGCGGCTTCCCAGACGCTGGCGCCCTTAGGCGTCGGGCTGCTGCACGTGCGCACGGGCGGTTACGACGCGGCGCTCTGGCTGCTCGTCGGGGCCGGCGTGCTCGCGGCGTTCGCCGCGCAGCGGGCGCGGGGCGCGGCGAAGGCTAGGGGCCTGGGGGGGGGGGGCGGCCCAAAGGGCGAGCCCCGCGTGGGAGGCGCGGGGCTCAGATCGGAAGAGGATGGGAGGAGGTAATGGGAGAGTTACCTCGAATCCACGACCACAGCCTACGCAGAGGTCGTCACGGGATTCTTACAAGGCTTCTGACACGCCTCGTTGCGCGCCCGGTAACCCCAGGCGCTCTCGGAAGCGTAGTAAGCGAACGAAGGTTGATCGACAACCTTCGCTAGTGGCTTGGCTGACAGAGGTTGGCGGGCCCGCGCCTCTCCCCTACCCCGGCAGGGCACGCCCGGACCGCGGGCACGAGCCGGGTCACTGGGCGTCTTGCAGCTCAGCGAGGATCCTCTCCCGGTCCGCCTCCCCGTACTCCTTCAGCGGGTCGACCGCCTTCAGGTATGCCCCGACATCGAGGAGGTGAGGCGGCAGCGCAAGTAGGCCGTGCGTGGACATGACGTCCATGCGGCTCGCCTCGTAGAGGGCGCCCTGCCAACCGTCGGCCTCGATGCGCTCGAGGGTGAACCGGTGGACCGTGGCCTGCATGAGGGTGTGGACCAGGTCCTTCTGGTCGGGCGACAGGGCGCCCCACGCGTCCTCGGCACGCTGCCGACGGGCGCGGTGCAGCGCGTCGGCGATGGTGGCGGCGATGCTACGCGCCTGCTCGCGCGTGAGGGGCTGAGGGCCCTCCGGCCCGGCCTCCTCCTGCCGCGGCGGCTCCACGCCCTGCTGGAGCAGGCTGTTAATGAACCCGCCGAGGTTGTAGATGGGCCTGCCGGCTTGCTCCGCTCGCGCCTGCAGGACGCGGGCGTACGCGACGAGGTCGAGGACCCGTTGCGCGCCGTACTGGGCGACGGCCCGCTCGGGGTCCTGGCCCCAGCCGCTGTCGCGCAGGGCGTCGGCCGCCTGGAGCTCCTTGAGGAGCTGTTCCTTGTCGGCCTTCTGGGCGACGCGCTTGGCGAGGCTCGCCGGGAGGCGCACGCGCGGTTGGAACACGTCGTTGCGCCTGATGCGGAACGCCACGCGCTGGAACTTGCGGCCGACCTTGTCAGGCTCGTAGTCGAAGGCGAGGCACGTGTAGGCGCTGAACTCCTCCTGGGCCTTGTCAAGCACGTAGCGGAAGTCCTTGAAGCGCTCGTACTTGCCGTCGAGGCCGAGCCTGAGCTTGAGGTCGTCCACGTCGAAGATGAGCTGCGAGCGCTCGCCGGCGTAACTGGCCGTGTAGAGGACCTCGAACAGGCGCATGCTGTTGAAGCTCTCGAACGACAGGAGCTGCTCCGTCGGGATGATGCTGAAGTCGCGCCTGAGTTGGAGGAGGTAGGGCTTGAGGCGCGGGTGGATGTGGATCTCGATGGCGGCCATCTCGCCGCTCTCGCGCCCGTTGTCGTAGCGCGCCTCCGAGACCCACTGGAACATCACCCAGTCGCCGTTCGGCTCCTTGATCTGGATGGTTTGTTCCAGCAGCTCCCGCGCGGACTCCTCGATGCGCGAGTAGATACTCTTGCCGCTGATGTTGAAGAGCTGCGCGTACTCCCAGGCGGTGATACGGATGGGTTCGAGCGTGAGGTCTTCCTTCGTGATGTCGGACAGTGCGAGGACCAGCAGGCGCTTCGTGAGGATGCCCATCTCCTGCCGGCTCAACGCGAGCGGGTTGGCCTGGGTGATGGCGAGTGACG
This sequence comes from Deinococcota bacterium, assembly GCA_963170125.1. GTDB lineage: Bacteria > Deinococcota > Deinococci > Deinococcales > Trueperaceae > JAAYYF01. Next base: position 1,915 of record CAUJFI010000174.1, read on the forward strand.
CAGCGCTGCGCCCCGAGGTTCGCCGCTGCGGCGCCCGCTGCTTGCCCTTGACGCGCTGCGAGCGGAGCTTGCCGACAGGCGCGGGCGCCCTCCCCGCGGCCTTGCGGTCGGTCTCACCGAAGATGGTCTCGTCGCTCATCGCCTCTCCCCTACCCCACGCCAGACCGGCGACGCGGCCCGCAGGCCGGTCGGCGGCGCGCGCCCGGTACGCTGCCGCATCCCACCTTCACGCTCCCGCGGACCGGCGCCCCGGAACTGGCTGGACCTCGCTGCACGGGCCGATGATACGGCTGGTGGGAACGCCCGGTCAATCTTTCCCCCAATCCTTCCCACTATCGAGGGATTGCGCCGCCCAGTTCCCCATTCTTCCCGCCCGGCGCTCGCACCGCGGTCTGCTGCGCCGGACGCCGACCGACCGCGCCGATACTCACCGCGCGACGCCGGGACGAGTACCCCGGATTCCGCGCTTCCGTACCCTCCTCCTCCCACTGCGTCCCGCGTGGCTCCCAACGCGGTCCCGCTCCCTACCCGCGTCGGTACCCTTTGCCCCCCGCCCCGGTACCGCCACTTCCCCCTACCCAGAGTCTAATCGCTGTCCAGGACGCGAGGAACACGGTCCCCTAAATAGAAAGTAATCATCCTGAGCAATCACACCACAATGTCCTGTTGCTGGGATGGAAGACAACGACCAAGGACCAGGCGCTCCGGGCCCCCGAGTGGGGATCCCAGGTTCGGCGTCGGGCCGGCGCGGTCCGTCTCGCGCGCAGTGCGCTCGACGGCCTGCGCCGCGCCCGAACTCGCCGGGCAGTACCGCTCCTCCCTCAGTTGCGCAGTCCGGGCGGGCCAAGTACCGCTCTGTCCCCCCTTCGCGCCCGGAGCGGTCGTTCCTTAGCAAACCCGCGCTGCGGTACCGCTGCCTTCCCACTTCGGGTGCGGGTACCCCGCCTTCCCCACTTGGGTTCGGCCTGCGCTCTCGGGCGGCCCGGCACCAGCGGCGGTCGACCGCGACCGCGGGGGCTGGGGCGCCCTGGCCGCGCGTGTGGCTCGGCCGGTGCTAGGTGCCACGATTCCCGTTCACGACGTGGCCAACGCGGTGGGGTAAGGCTACCGGCAGAAGGCGGCGGTCGCCTCGGCTCGACGCGGGCCGGCCGTGAGGGGCCGGGTCGTGAAGGGCCGGTCGTGAAGGGCCGGGCGTGAAGGGTCGGGCAGCGGGGGCCGGGCCAGCCC
>CAUJFI010000175.1 GCA_963170125.1 Deinococcota bacterium
CGACCGCGATGGCGTCGTGCTAGGCCTGGGGCCGCTGGCGAGGAGCGACGCCGAGGCCGGTCTGCGCCTCACCGTCGCCGTCGCGCTGCTCAAGGGGGACAAGCTGAGCGACGTGGTCAGGCAGTGCACGGAGCTGGGGGCCGCGGCCTTCGCCCTCACCCTCACGCGCCAGGCCGACGTCGGTGAGCTATCGGCCGCCAAGCTCCAGCGCCTCCGGCGCGTCGTGGAGGAGGCCGCGCGGCAGTGCGGCAGGGCGACGGTGCCCGAGCTCCGCGGCCCCCTGCCCCTCGCGGAGCTGAGCTGGCGGGGCGTGGCGTTCGTGGCCGACCCGCGGGCGGACGTGCCGCTCAAGGACGTCGCCGCGGCGACCGGGCACGCGGACGTCACCGTCGTGACGGGGCCGGAGGGCGGCTTCACCCCGACCGAGGTCGCCGAGCTCGTCGCCAGAGGGGCCGTGGCCGTCGGCCTCGGACCGCGCGTGCTGAGGGCGGAGACGGCGCCGATGGCGATGGTCGCGGCGCTCATGCTGGGTGTTGGCGGATCCGCAGCCGAAGGTGGTGAAGCCGCCAACGGTGAAATCGCCCTCCGTGAAGCTGGCGAGGGCGAGGTGGCTGATAAGGGCGAGGCTGGCGGTCGTGAAGCCGGCAGCCGTGAGCGGGCCCGCCGAGGGTTCGATGAGCGGGGAACCGACCGTGCCTGAGGACGAACGACGGAGGAGCGGCGCCTGGCGACTAGCTAGAACGGTCGGTATGGCGGCGACCCTGACAGTGATCGGGCTGACGGCGTGCAGACCGCTGTACTTCCCGCCCGTCCCGAACGACGGGCTGCCCGAACCGAGCCCCGTGCGGCTCGCGAACGAGAGCGGGCTGACGGTGGGCGAGGACGGACGCCCGGCTCTCCGTGTAGTGGTCGTCGGCCTGGCGGGAGCCGGTTGGCTCGCCGTCCAATGGTTCGGGCCCCACGGGGGCGAGGTCGCTTCCGAGAGCGCCTGGCTCGAGCCGGATGCGCCCAGCGCCGAGTTCGTGCTGCCGGCCGACGTGAGCCCGGCGAGCGGGGAGTGGCGCGCCGTGGTGTCGTTCGGGGGCCGGCTCCTGCGCCAGTACCTGCTCGTCCTGCCATGACTTGGAGCCTGGGGCGGCCGGCACCTGAGGACCGTTCAGAGACGCTCTAGGTGCTGACGATCGCGTGCGCGTTCCCCGCGGCTGGCGATCACACAACCCAGCGACTGGTCCACTAGCGAGAAGACGGGCGCCCACCTGAGGAGGTGAGCGCCCTGCGCTGGTGGCGAGGTGGCTCCAGCGAGCCCGGCGCCGGGCGGCGCGGTGCCTGGGTCAGGCGTTAGCCGCGCGCCGCGCGTTCGGCTTCTTGCCGGAGCCGGCCTGCGCCTGCTGCCACTCGCGCGCCCACACGAGCATAGGCGAGAGCAGAAAGATCGAGGAGAAGGTGCCGACGGCGATGCCGACCAACAGCGTCACGCTGAAGCCGTTCAGCGTCGACCCGCCGAAGATGAGGAGGGCGATGACCGGAAGCAGGGTGGTGCCTGCGGTCGCGACCGTGCGCGTCAAGGTCTGATTGACGGCCAGGTTGACGAGTTCACGGTACGGCCTGTCGCGTACGGTCCGCACGTTCTCGCGGATGCGGTCCGCGATGATGATGGAGTCGTTCAGCGAGTAGCCGACCACGAACAGGAGCGCGGCGAGCACCGGGATGGAGAACTCGATCCCGAAGAGCGCCTGGATACCGAGCGTGATGGCGACGTCGTGCGCGGTCGCGACCACGACGGCGAGGGCCACCATCCAGTTCGGCCAGAAGCGCCACGCCAGGTAGAGGAGCACGAGTAGTAGCGACATGAAGACGGACATGAGCGCGCCCCTGCGCAGGTCGGCGCCGACGGAAGGACCGACGAAGTCCGACGCCAGCTTGGTGCCTCCGACGGCCGTCGCGAGGCGCTCGGCGAAGTCGTCCGTTGACGTCTGGGACTCGTTGCCGAGGCCGATGCGCACGGAGACTTGTCGCGTGCCTCCGGCCGTCACCTCTGCGTCCTCAACGATTGCGGCGCCTTCGCCCGTGACACCTGGGAAGCCGAGGTCGTCGATGGCAGCGCGGATGTCCGCCGTGGACTCGGTGACGGGCACCTCAAGCTGCACGCTTGAGCCGCCCGTGAAGTCGGTCGACATCTTCAGGCCGACGACGCCGACGTATATGAGCGAGGCGATGGCGAGTAACGCCGTGACGGACACGAAGAAGCGCGCGTTCTCGACGAACTTGATGCCACGCACCGTGAAGCCGCGCCACATGTAGGTGCGGTTGCCGTTGCCGGCCAGGAGACCCAGGACGTACGGCACCACGATGACGTTGACGAACACGGAGGCCACGATGCCGATGGCGAGCGTGATGGCGAAGCCGCGCACGGGGCCCGTCGTGTACTGGTAGAGGGCGAGCGCGGCGAGGACGGTGGTGACGTTGGCGTCGATGATGGCCGAGAGCGAATGCTCGAAGCCGCGCTTCATGGCGGCCTTGAGGCCGCGCCCGCCGCGCAGCTCCTCGCGGATGCGCTCGAACGAGATCACGGTGCCGTCGACCGCGGAGCCGATGGTCAGCACGAGGCCGGCGAGGCCGGGGAGTGTGAGGGCCGCGCCCAGGCCGGCGAGCACGCCGAAGATGAAGAGCATGGCGAGGACGACGCCGAACGCGAGCACCCCGCCGAAGAGGGGGCCGTAGTAGATGAGGACGGCGAGGATCACGAGCGCGCCGCCGACGATAGCGGCCGTCGTGCCCTTGGTGATGGAGTCCTGGCCGAGCGTCGGACCGATGGAGCGGACCTCGTCCACCTTCAGGCTGATGGGCAGGCTGCCGGTGCGGAGCACGACGGCGATGTCGCTCGCCTCGTCCAGCGTGCCGATGCCCGTGATCTGCCCGGAGTCGGAGATGCGCGACTGGAGCGTTGGCGCCGTGATGATGCGACCGTCGAGGACGATCGCCATGCGCCTGCTGACGTTGCCGCCCGTGAAGTTGCCGAACGCCTGCGCGTCGCCCGGGCGGATCTCGAAGACGACGACCGGGCCGGTCGGCGCGCCCGGCACCTGCTGGAACTGAGCGCTGGCGGTCGACACGATCTCACCGGTGAAGGCCACCGGTTCCAGATCATCGAGCGTGAGGGCCTCCGTCGGGAGGGCGTTGGACGCGGACTTGACGATGCGGAACTCGAGTACGGCCTGCTGGCCGATGAGGTCGAGCGCGCGCTGTTGGTCGTCGGTCGTGAGTCCGGGGAGCTCCACGACGACCTTGTCGTTGCCGGCGGTCGAGACCACGGCCTCGGACACGCCGAACTGGTTCACGCGGTTCTCGACGATGTTACGGGCCGTGGCCAGGTCCTCGCTCGCGGGGTTGGGCGTGTCGGAGACGAGGGTGACGCGCAGGCCGCCCTGCAGGTCGAGGCCCAACCTCAAGGCGGGCTCGGTGGTGTTCCAGGGCTTCCAGAGGTAGAGGACCGACGCGACGATCAGCGCCAGGATGACTATGCCAGTGAACGGGTTGCGACTCATGCGACTCCAAAGGTGTGCTCGGGTGAGAGGGGTGGTCGGTAGCGGGTAGTGCCGGCGGGGTGCCGCCGCTCAACCGCCATCGAGCAGGAGCCGACCGATGCCGACCAACCGCTCGCCGGCGCGCACCTCGGTGGCCGGGCGGAGGGTGGCAAGCGGTGCTGCCCGGCGCGGCCCGGTGAAGCGGGACGGGGCGGGCGGCAGCACGAGCTGCAACCCGAGGTTCGGCGCCGGTACCCGCGCGTTGCCCTCGACGATGATGAGGGGAACGGGGGAGCCCATGCTGGGCGCGGCGGCGTCCGCGGTGGCCCGCCCGGCGAGCGCGTGCAAGGGCAGCGGCAGGAGGGCGAGCGCGCACGCCAGCACCAGGCGCCCGCAAGCGAGCCGCCGGCCACCAGCGTGGCGCGCCGCCCCGAACGGCCGCATCAGACCGCCGACACCTCGACCATCTCGTAGACCTCGATGAGGTCGCCTTCCTGGACGTTGTCGTAGTTCTGCAGGCTGATACCGCACTCGTAGCCGGTGCCGACCTCGCGCACGTCGTCCTTGAAGCGGCGCAGGCCCGAGATGCTGCCCTTGTAGACCTCTTTGCCCGCGCGTGTGATGCGGGCCTTGGCACCACGCTTGATGACGCCGTCCGTGACGTAGGAGCCGGCGATGTTGCCGCTGCGCGGGACGTGGATGACCTGCCGCACCTCCGCGTGGCCGAGGACCTTCTCCTCGAACTCAGGCTCGATCTGGCCGCGCACCATGCGCTCGACGTCCTCGACGAGCTCGTAGATGATCCGGTACGTCTTGACGGGGATGCCTAGGCGCTCCGCGGACTTCAGCACGCTGCCGGGGGCGTTGACGCCGAAGGCGAGCACCGAGGCGCCCGCGGTGCTCGCGAGGAGCAGGTCGGACTCCGTGGGCGCGCCGACCTCGGCGAGCATCACGTTGATGTCGACCTCTTCCGTCGCCTCGGACTCCTTCTGGATCACGCCCTTGAGGGCCTCGAGCGTGCCCTGGGTGTCCGCGCGCAGGAGGATGCTGATCGTCTTCTTGGTGGGCTTGCCGAACAGGTCGGCGAGGGTTATGCCCTTCTTGCCGATGGCCTCGCGCTCGAGGTCCTTGCGCGCCTCGCGGCGCTCGGACGTGATGACCTTGGCCTCGGCCTCGCCCGACACGACCTCGACCGTGCTGCCCGCCACGGGCTGCTCGGAGAAGCCGAGGATCTGGACGGGCATCGCCGGCCCCGCCTTGTCGATGATGGCGCCCGTGTAGTCGGTAAGGCGACGGACCTTGGCCCACGCCTCGCCAGACACGATGTAGTCGGTGACCTTGAGCTCACCTTCCTGGACGATCACGGTGACGAGCACGCCGGCCCGCTTGTCGAGGACCGACTCGATGATGATGGCCTTGGCAGGGCCCTTGTCGCGGGCGCGGAGGTCCTCGACCTCGGCGACGAGGGAGAGCATCTCGAGGAGGTCGTCGATGCCCTTGCCGGAGCGCGCGGAGAGCTCGACGGTGATGACGTCGCCGCCGTACTCCTCGGGGATGAGGCCGACCTGCATGAGGTCCTGCTTCACCTTCTCCGGGTTCGCCTGCGCCAGGTCGATCTTGTTGATGGCGACCACGATGGGAACGCCGGCGGCCTTGGCGTGCGCGATGGCCTCGCGCGTCTGCGGCATGACGGAGTCGTCGGCCGCCACCACGATCACGGCGATGTCCGTGGCGTTGGCGCCGCGCTGGCGGAAGCTAGTGAACGCCTCGTGGCCGGGCGTGTCGATGAACGTGACCGTCCCCGACGGCGTCTGGGCCTGGTAGGCGCCGATGTGCTGCGTGATGCCGCCGGCCTCGCGCTCGGCGACGCTCGACTTGCGGATGGCGTCGAGGAGCGACGTCTTGCCGTGGTCGACGTGACCCATGACGGGTACGACCGGCGCGCGGCGGGGGAGGGAGCCCTTGTCCACAGGGGCCGCCTCGTCGCCCTTGCCCGGCTTGCCCTTGGGTGTGACCTTGCCCGGCGTCTCGGCCAGCGCGGACTTCTCGGCGGCCGTGAGCGTGGTCTTGTCGGCGCCCTCACCCTCCACGGCCGAACCGGCCGCGGAGGCGCCCTGGAGGAGCTGGCGCACCGTGTCGGCCGTCTCGGCGTCCAGGGTGCTCGAGTGCGACTTGTACTCCACGCCGATGTCGTCGAGCACGGCGAGGAGCTCCTTGTTCTCTACGCCCAAGTCCCTCGCTAGTT
>CAUJFI010000176.1 GCA_963170125.1 Deinococcota bacterium
TGACGAGGCCACCGTGACCGGTCCCGACGGGAGCTACGACCTGCGCGGTCCGGGTGGCGTCAACGCCTGGTCCGTCGGGGCGGGGCTGCCCGCGTCGTTGCGTCTGGCTGCTGCGGGGCAGGTCGCGGTGACCGAGAACACGGTCCAGGTGATCGACCTGCCCTTCGTGCCGGTGGTCAGCGTCTCGATCATGCTGTTCGATGACCTCGACGACGACGGCATGAGGGGGGCCGGCGAGAACGGCATCGCTTACGGTGGCGTGATCGTCGAGGGCCCCGTGAACCACGAGCTCATGGTCGATGCCAGGGGCGGAATCGTGATCAGCGACCTGCTACCCGGTCGGTACGTGATCAGGGCCGATCCCGACCGCCTGCCGCGCCGCTATCGGCCAACGACCGAGCCAATCACCATCGTCTTGCGCGAGGGTGACCGGCCCGTGCCGGTCACGGTCGGCGCCGGCGCGCCACCGCGCGAGGTCGCGACGACCTTCGCAGTCGGGTCCTTGGCGGTCATCGCGCGAGCGAGTGCGACCTCCGTTGCCGTCGGCGACACGTTGGAACTGACCGCCCTCGTTACCGGTCGTGCCGAACGGGTTCTCGCCCGCCTCGGCGAGATCGAGTTCGAACTCGTCGACAGCGGAGGGAGGTGGACCGGAACGGTCGTCGTGCCGGAGGGCTTCGCTCCCGGGAGGACGAGCGTGATGGTCACGGCGTCCGCGGGCGACCAGACCGCGACTACCAAGGTGGAAGTCGTCATCAGGTGATGCCCGCTTCCCGTGCGCGCGAGGCGCTGGACGCCGGCCCCGGGGAGCGTACATGATTTGGGCGTAGGCCCAACCGCCCTGGGCGCGGGCCGAGCTCGTCGGAGGAGGCAGCCGGATGCTCGACATGCTCGCAAGGACTTGGTGGACCAGCCTGTTCAGGGGGATCGCCCTGGTGATCTTCGGCGCCATCGCGCTCTTATGGCCGGGGCTGACGTTGGTGGCCCTGATCTATACCTATGCGGTGTTCGCCCTGGTCGACGGCGCCTTCTCGCTCGCCTCGCTCGTCGCCCGCACCGGCATCGGGCCGTGGTGGGCCCAGCTCTTCGGGGGCCTGCTCAGCGTCGCGGCAGGCGTTGTCGCGCTGGTGTTGCCGGGGCTGACGGTGCTCACCTTCCTCTACCTGATCGCCGCTTGGGCCGTGCTCCGCGGTTTCATGGACATCGTGGTCGCGGTGGCCCTGCGCAAGGAGATCAGCAACGAGTGGTCGTTGATCCTCGCCGGCGTCGTCTCGATCGTCTTCGGCGTCGTGCTCGCCGTCTGGCCGGGCGCCGGCCTGGTCACGTTCGTCGGGTTGATAGCGGTGTTCGCGCTCGTGGCCGGCGTGGCGCTCATCGCGCTCGCGTTCCGCCTCAAGGGTGCGAACGACCGCCGGGAGCAGGCGCGGCGAGCGCGCGCCTGACGGCGCGGGCGACTGCTCGCCGCGGACCGTGGCGGCACGCCCGTGACGGCGGTCTCGTGACGGCGTGGCGGTGGGCCGCTCGCGGTGCGCGGTGGGCGAGATGACGGACCCCGCGACCGTACGGTCGCGGGGTCTTTCCGACCTGGCGCAGGCCCCACGGCGCCGGTCGAACGAGGGGAGGGCCGCCGGCGCCGACCAGGGGCGACGGAACCGACGGCGGAAAGGGCCGGCGCCGTGGTGGGCGCCGGCCGGCTAGGCGCTAGTCGCCCGCCAGAGCGGCGCGCCTCTGCATGATCACGGTGGAGGCGCGTTCCCTGGCCTCCAGCGACGCGAGGAAGCGCCAGACGAAGAGCAAGGTCGTGAGCAGCAGGCCGGGGTAGCCGACGGCTGCCGCGAGGTACGGGATCGTCGGATCGCCACCCTGCACGCGGGGGAGGTTGTAGCTCAGCAACCCGAACGTGATGATGAAGCCGAACACCCACATGGCGAGCAGCCAGGTCCCCGCCTCGAAGCCGCGGAGCGGTCGCGACCAACCGGACGTCGGTGGCGCGTACTCGTCGGCCCGCGGCGCCGGCGCCTGCACGCGGTGCCCGAGGGTCGCGAGGTCGAAGACGAGCAGCAGCACGCCCGCGAAGAAGACGAGGCCGAAGAGCACGAGCAGGACCTTGTACGTGCCCATGGCGGGGTAGATGTCGCCGCCGAACCAGTCGAGGCCGAGGGTACGGTACGTGAAGACCTGGATCGTCCCGCCGATGGCGAACGCGAACGCGATGCCGAGCATGCCGAGGAACACGAGCCAGAAGGCGAGCCGCCCGAAGCGCTGGTCGAAGTCGAGCGCCTGACGCAGCTTCGGGACGATAAAGTACGCGGCGCCGAGGCCGAGCATGCCGAACGTGCCGAACATGGAGAGGTGCGCGTGGCTGGGCGTCACCCAGGTGCCGTGCGACCAGACGTTCGTGAGGGCGAAGGTCATCGTGAAGCCGAGGATGCCGGCGCCGACCATCTCGAGCACCGCGGAGCCCAACAGGAAGTAGAACGCGGGCTTGTTCTCGATGGGCTTCCTGTCGTGGTGGGCGTCGAGGTACATGTGCCAGAAGCACAAGATGAGCGGCAGCGGCTCGAGCGCGCTGAAGAGCGATCCCCAGAACTGCCAGAACTCCGGCGTGCCGACCCAGAAGTAGTGGTGGGCGTTGCCGAGCAGTCCCGAGAGCCACACGAGGGTGACGCCCCAGAAGACGGCGTAGCCGACCGCCTTGACGTCGGCCTTGAACATGAGCACGAGCAGGATGCCGATGAGGCTGATGTGGATGACCTCCCACACGCCCTCGACCCAGTAGTGAACGACGAACCAGCGGAAGTACTCCTGCAGGTCGATGCGGCCGATGAAGAACATGCCGAAGACCCACATGACGGTGAGGGCCGTGACACCGATGGCGAGGCCCCAATGGATCTCGTTCCACTCGCTGCGCTTCGGGAACGTGCGTAGCACCACGTAGGCGAGGATGGCGAAGCCGATCAGGATGATGATGTCGGCGATGCGCCCCGCCTCGAGGTACTCGAGGCCCTCCTGGATCCACGGTTGCCCGAGCCACCAGCCGGCGACGCCCTTCTGGGCGAAGAAGATGGCGACGGCGTTCCAGACGGTCACCGCCACCAGCGCCACGAACAGGAACTTGATGAGCCACGGGGCCGCCAGCTCGCGCTTGGAGAGCAGCGGCCCGACGAAAAGGATCGTGCCGATGAAGCCGGAGAGGATCCAGAGCACGCCGAGGTTCACGTGCTGGGAGCGGGTGATGTTGAAGTTCATCGTGCCGCTGAGGAGCGTCGGGTCCGTGTGCTGCAGCGAGAGGAGCACGCCGAGCGCGACCTGCACGAGCAGGAGCACGAACATGAGGAGGAAGAAGCGTAGGCTGAGGCGTTGGGTGCGGTAAGTGGTCATTGCTTCTCCAGCGAGCGGATGTAGGCGACGATCGCCGCCACCTCGTCAGCGTCGAGGACGGCTTCGTATGCGGGCATGACTCCCGCCGGGTAGCCCGCGGCCACCGCCGCGTCGGGGTGGGTGATCGACTCGGTGAGGAAGGCGTCGTCGACCTTGGCGCTCCCGCCGCCCTCGAGGGGCTGGTCGCTTCCGAACAGGCCGCCCCAGCCCGGCCCGACGAGGCGGGCCTCCGTCTTGGCGTGGCAGGCGAAGCAGCCGTACTGGTCGGC
>CAUJFI010000177.1 GCA_963170125.1 Deinococcota bacterium
GACTTGAGCGTTGACCACGTAGACCGCGATTTAGCGCGTGGAGCGGCCCGTGTCGGTGCGCGTGTCGGGCTCGCCGACGAAGTTCAGGACCCACTTGCCCGTCCGGTCGGCGGGCACCTCGATCCAGTTGCCGGGACCGGACTGCGCGTTGCAGTAGCCCTCCTGCTGGGTGACCGACAGCGGGATGGCGCACTGGCCGTCGGCGCGCTGGCCGTTGAAGGCGCTGCCGTCGACGACGCTGCGGCAGCGGAAGTCGCCCGCGCACTCGCCGTCGTTGCGACACGCTTCGCGCACCGGGCGCGACAGCAGGATCTCCGCGCCGCGGCGCTCCTCCGGCACCGGATTGGCTTCGCCCGGGTTGAGGTCGAGATTGAAGTCACCGGCGCGCGGCTCCTGACGGCCGTCGTCGGAGGAGCAGACGCGGATGCGCTCTCCCTCGTTGACCACGTCGACCAGCAAAATGCTGTTGCCCTCGAGGCCCTGCGACACACCGAGCTGCGGCGTGCCCTCGGGCATCGCGAAGGCGACCGCGGGCAGGCACACGAGGCCAGCCGCGATCAGATGGGTTCGTCGAGACACGCTACCCCTCCCCTGAAGGAGCGTCCGAAATCGCGCCATTCTTCTTCAGGCGCACACTCGGATGCAAACAAGGAAGTCACCCTTCCAGCGCGAGCACGCGAATCCTCAGGCGACCCATGAGGCGCAACAGGTCGACCTGCCGATCCAGACCGCCCGTCACGAATCGCAAGTGTCCCACGTCGGCGGGCACCTGTCCCCACGTGGCGTCCACCGCGACCCACCGCTCGCCGCCGGCCCAGACCTCGTTCCAGGCGTGGTACGAGAAGCGCCCGTCGCGGTACGCGAGGCCCGCGACGATGCGGGTGGGGACGCCCGCGGCGCGGGCGAGCGCCGCGAACAGAGCGCCGTGCTCGTTACAGTCGCCGGCGCGCGTCCGGAGCGTCTCGAGGGCGCCGGGCACGCCGCCGACCGTCTCTTGCGACACGTGGCGGCGGATCCAGGCGACGATGCGGCGGCTCGCGTCGAGCGTGTCCGTCGCGCCGGCCGCCGCATCGGCCGCGGCCGCGCGGATGTCGGGATGGTCCGCTTCGACGAGCGGCGCCGCGGAGAGGAACGGCGCCAGCGCGGCGTCCCCGGGCGCCAGGGGACCGCCGGCGGACGCGTCCTCGAGGCGAACCCACAGTCGGTCGCCCTCGCGCCGCTGGCGGTGGCCGTCGTCCAGCGTGAAGCCCGCTTCATCGTCGAGGCCCTCGAGCACCACGTCCAGGCGCACCGCACGATCGAGGCGCGGGGGCAGACCCTCGACCGGAATCGTCGTGGCGGCCGCCAGATCCACCGTCTCCCGCCCCACGCCCCGGCGAGCCTCCTCCTCGAACTCGCGGACCGCGATCAGACCGAGCCCCATCTCCTGCCGGAGCACCTCGCCGCGCGCGTTGATCCACGCCTCGAGCGTCACACCCGAGACGCGCTGTCGCACACGGGTGGCCGTCAGCTCGTGACTCATCACGACGAGACGGTCGGGCCCGATGACCTCGACCTCGACCGGCTGCGCGCTCTGGGTGACCGGATCGAACGCCAGATACGAGAAGCGCGCGCCGGGCTTCGGATCGAGGCCTGCGAGGTACGGGCCGTCGAACTGCCGGAGGACCGGGGGGGCCTCGAGCTCCAGCGTGCGGCGCCGCTCCGCGCCGCCGCTGTCGACGACGAGGTCGATGTGGCGGCCGTCGACCGTCCCGCGGACCTCCGTCACCGACGGCCCCGCCTCCGCCGAGAGGGCGAACGACCGGAGCGCGCGCGCGGCGTCGAGGTCGGCGCGCACCTCGATCTCCATCGGCTCGGCGCCGGGGGCGATCGCCAGCCGGGTCTCGGCCGTGAACCGGTGCCCGCCGCCGGGGCGCGGCGCCTTCACCACGTGGGTCGTGCCGACCTTCCGCCCCTGGAAGTACAGGCCGAGCCACTCTTCGCCGGTCTGGATGTCCGCCGACGGATCGAGCAGGCGTACGTCCTCGGGCGGCGCCTCGGGGCGCGAACGGAGCAGCAGGGCGAGGACGGTGGCGAAGACCAGCAGCGAACCCAGGCCGAGCAGGTCCCAGAGGCGGCGGCGCATGGGCGCAGCATACGGGAATCCACGGGGAATTTCGGCCCGGATGCTTCTGTTCGTACTGAACGCTTGAATAGTGATCCGGCGTGTGATACCCCCCACGCGCTCATCTCTCGTCCGAGGCGCAGGTATGCAGATGGACCTTTTCGGCGGCGGGTCTCCCGGTGGGGGTGACGGCGGCGGCGTCGAGGTCGTGCCCCTCCACCAGGCGGCGCGCACGCGCTACCTCAACTACGCCCTGAGCGTGATCACGAGCCGCGCGCTCCCCGACGTGCGCGACGGCCTCAAGCCGGTGCAGCGGCGCATCCTCTACGCGATGTTCCACGAGCTGCGCCTGCGTCCCGAGTCGCGCTACGTGAAGAGCGCGCGCGTGGTCGGCGACGTGATGGGCAAGTACCACCCGCACGGCGATCAGGCCATCTACGACGCCATGGTGCGCATGGCGCAGCCGTTCTCGCTGCGCTACCCGCTGGTCGACGGCCAGGGCAACTTCGGCAGCATCGACGGCGACCCGCCGGCGGCCATGCGCTACACCGAGTGCAAGCTGCTGCCGCTCGCCGAGGAGCTGCTGACCGAGCTCCGTCAGCGCACGGTCGACTTCCGACCCACGTACGACGGCCAGCTCTTCGAGCCGATCGTGCTGCCGGCGCAGTTCCCCAACCTGTTGGTCAACGGCACGACGGGCATCGCCGTCGGCATGGCGACCAACATCCCGCCGCACAACATGACCGAGGTGTGCCGGGCGGCGATCGCCATGATCGACGACCCCGACATCACGCTCGACGCGCTGGTGGGGCACGTGCGGGGCCCCGACTTCCCGACGGGCGGCGAGATCCTGAGCGCCGCCGACGAGCTGCGCGCCATCTACGAGACCGGCCATGGCGCGGTGCGGGTGCGCGGCGAATACACCACCGAGGTGGTCAACCGCCAGAAGTGCGTGGTGATCACCAGCATCCCCTACGCGCTGAACAAGGCGGCGCTCATCGAGAAGATCGCCCAGCACATCGCCGCGAAGAAGGTGCCGCAGCTGACCGACATCCGTGACGAGAGCACCGACGACGTGCGCATCGTCATGGAGCTCAAGAAGGGGGCCGACGTCGAGGCGGCGATGGCGTACCTCTACAAGCACACGCCGCTGCAGCAGAACTTCAACGTCAACCTGACGTGCCTGGTGCCGGGAGAAGACCGCGAGATCGGCACGCCGAAGCGGCTCGGCCTCCGCGAGATCCTCAGGTATTTCCTCGACTTCCGCATGGAGGTGGTCACGCGCCGGCTCGAGTACGAGCTCGAGGCGCTGCGCGAGCGCATCCACCTGCTCGAGGGCCTCGAGATCATCTTCGACATGCTCGACGAGGCGATCGCCATCATCCGCGCCAGCGAAGGCAAGGCCGACGCGGCGAAGCGGCTGATGCAGCGGTTCCCGATCGACGAG
>CAUJFI010000178.1 GCA_963170125.1 Deinococcota bacterium
CGACGGCCTGCGCGACCTGCTCGACCCCACCCTGCGCGACGCCTGAGACCGGCACCCGTGCCGGGCAGCCCGATCCGCGCCGCCTGCCGCCGTGCCCCACGCGCGCGGCCCAGTGGTGGGGTTGTCGTTGACGCCGCGCCCCTGCGCGCGGCCCTGTGGCCTCGTAGTCCGCTTGGCGACCGCGACCTAAGCGCTCCCTCAAGCAGCCTGGGCCGTCCCTCACACCCTCCCGACCGACCTGCCCTTACACTCGTGTCATGACCACGACTACCCGACGCAACGCCGCGCTGGTCGCTTCCCTCCTGCTCGCTACCCTGCTGGCGACGGCCTCGGCGCAGGTGGATGCCCGCGCCCGCGCCCTCCTCGAGGGCCTCCAACCCGTGACCACCGAGGAGATCCGCAACGTCGACCAGACGGTCGTGAACACCGTTTACATGGACGGCGAGGAGATGGCGACGAACGCCCGCATCGTCATCGACTTCGAGGGGAGGCGCCTGGTCATGCTGACCGAGGTCATGCCCGGGATGTCGACGAGCATCGTCCTCAAGGACGGTCAGGTCACGATGAGCATGCCCGGCATGCCGATGACCCTGCCCGTGCCCCCGGAGACGGCCACGGAGCTCGAGAAGATGTTCGATCAGAACGAGCCCATCCTCCTCGAGGAAGGCGACATCGCCACGTACGACGGCGAGGTCGACTACGGAGGCATCGTCTCGGGAGAGCAGGTCACCTACACGTTCCACGACGAGAGCGGCGAACCGACCACCCTCCGCTACGTCTTCAAGGACGGCAAGATCGTCGGCCTCCACATGGACATCGACTCGGCCGGGGAGTACCTCGTCGCCTACGACACGGCGGTGGACGCCCAGGCGCTGATGGGCTACGACTCGACGACCTACATGCTGGACGGCGACACGTGGAACATGGTCAGCCACTCGCATATCGAGGCGGTCGCCTACAACGTCGTGCTGGACGAGAGCCTGTTCGAGTAGGCGGAGGCTCGTCCACCAGCTCCCATCGGCGAATCAGGGTTCAGCGGCCTGGCCTGAGTGACCACTCCTACGCGAGCAGCACGTCGACGCTCGTTTCGGTGGTGACCACGGCATCTGCACGCATCACGAGCAACGTCCGTTTGGCGCGTGGATGCTGCTCTCCGGCACGCTACAGTGCCGCCATGCCCACCTTCGAGGACCTCGACGGGCTCGCGCGCGCCATGCCGGAGGCGGATGCCCGCCTGTCCACGACGGGCCGGCCCGATTACAGCGTCAAGGGCAAGAGCTTCCTGCTCCTGAGGCCGCCCCGCAAGGACGCCATCGACCCCGACACGGGCGAGCCGATGGACGACGTGCTCGTGTTCAGGACCCAGGGGCAGGCGGGCAAGAACCGGTGGCTGGACGACCCCACCCTCCCGCTCTTCACCACACCCCATTTCGACGGTTGGCCAGCCGTACTCATGCGCCTGCGGCACCTGGACGCGGCCGATGCCGCCTCGCTGCGGGAGCTGGTCAACCACGCATGGGCCGCGCAGGCGCCGAAGGCGCTCGTCAAGGCCTACCTAGCGCGACGCGACGCCGTAGACCCGCACTCGGAGCGGGAGAGCTGACGGCCCAAGGCGCGGCGAGAGTAGGAACCCCCGCGAGAACCCGGGGCACGCGGACCGGCTACAACCTCCGCATCACCCGCCCGGACTGCAGCCCCCACACCTTGCTGCCGCCGTCACGCAGCACGCGCGCTGCCGCCTTCCTGGCCGGATAGCCGAGCGCCACCTCGTCCGGGCCGACCATGAACGCCGGCACGTCGAGGGGCGGCCAGCCGGCCGCGGCGCGCAGCTCCCCCGCCTCCGACACGTAGAGCCGCATCCGTCCGTACGGCTCACCCGAGAGGTAGTCGCCTAGGACCGACCCGGGCTCGCCGGCCGCTGTCGCGCCTGGCGAGCCGGCGTAAGGCGCGGGGTCGTGAGGCGCGGGGTCGTAGGCCAGCGTGTCGAGCGGCAGGCCGGCGCACGCGTTCACCACGCTCACGAGGAGCTGCTCCGCCGGCACGCCATCGAGGTTCGACAGGATCACGATCCCGACGCCGAGCTGCGGCGAGTAGCCGATGGCGCTCGAGACGCCCTTGAGGCTACCGCCGTGGCTGACGATCGTGAGACCGTGGTAGTCGTCGCGGCGGGCAAGGCCTAGGCCGTAGGTAGCGCCAGGACCACTGGCAACGCGGGGCTCGGCCAGCTCGCGTGCGCCGCCCGCCATGAGGTGGCGCACGTAAGCCCGTAAGTCCACGAGCGTGCTCTTGAGCATGCCGCCCCCTTGCATGATCCCCGTCGTCTGCCAGGCCGGCGAGCGCGCGACCGCTCCGCCGGCGTCGCGCGCGTAGACCGTGGCGTGGTCCGGGTCGGCCAGCACCCCCTCGAGGTCGAAGCGTGAGCGGCGCATGCCGAGCGGCGTCAGGACCTCGCGCTCGACCACGCGCGCGTACGGTGCGCCCGCCACCCGCTCGATGACGCCGCCGACCAAGCAGAAGGCGTCGTTGCTGTACGAGTAGAGCTCGCCCGGCGTGGCCAGGGGCACGACATGCGCATCGAGCCAGGCGGTCATCCCTGCGAACGAGCCCACCTGCGCAGCGAGGGCGGCGATGCGCGTTCGTGCCTCGTGGTCTGAGACCGCGGCGGCGAGCGCGTCCACGTCCGCCAGCGAGCGCGGCGGTCGGCCGGGCATGCCTACCACGCCAGGCGCCAGCGTGAGCTTGGCCTCGGCCAGCGTCGGCGCCGCCGCTACCGGATCGCCTGCCTGGCTGGCGGCGCGCAGCCACGTCATGGTCGGCGTGGCCGGCAGGCCGCTCGCATGGCTCAGGAAGTGGTGGAGGCGCGCCGGCGGGCCGTCCGACCAGAGGCGCGCGAACGGCAGGTAACGCCCAACCTCGTCCTCGAGGCTCAGCAGGCCGCGCTCCCGCAGCCGCAGCGCGGTGAGCGCCGTGAACGACTTGGTGATGGAGGCGACCCCGAAGACGGTCTCGGGCGTGACCGGCAGAGCAGCCTCGCGGTCGCGGTGGCCGAAGCCCCGCTCGAGGATCACATCGGTGGCGGTGAAGACGCTGATGCCGAGGCCGGGGCTCCCGGACTCCGAGCGGACTGAGTCGGCGACTTCTGCCAGCGTAGAGGCGAGGCCGGTGGGGAAGACGGGCATGCCGCCGATTACACCATCGCCGGCCCCCTTGCCTCGTCACCGGCCATCGGCGGGCATGCGTCAGGCCCGGCCAAGGCCGTGTCCAGCGGTACGCCAGCTGCGCCAGTCGACCACCGAACACCGCGGAGCGTGCGGTACACGTGAGACAGGACGCATCGCGGGGCGGGTCGAGGGTGTCACAATGGAGCACCGCGCCCGGTCGCCGTCGGCTACGCGCCCACCGTCAACCATGACCATCGCTGCCACCTACCTACCCGTACTGGCCCTGCTGCCTTTCGTGGTCGGTATGGTGGTCGCGTTCCTGCCGCGCCACGCGCGCAACGCCGCGGCCGCCCTGGCCGGGGCGACGGCGCTGGCTGGCCTGCTCATCACCGTGTTGTCGTACGGCGGGGTGACGGAAGGCGCGGTCTTGCGGCAGACGTGGAGCTGGCTGCCCGACCTGGGGCTGGAGCTCACCTGGCGGCTCGACGGCCTGAGTTGGCTCTTCGCCCTCCTCGTGACGGGCATCGGCGCCCTGGTCGTGCTGTACGCGCGTTACTACATGGCGGCGGAAGACCCGGTGCCGCGGTTCTTCTCCTACCTGCTGTCGTTCATGGGCTCCATGCTCGGCCTCGTGCTGTCGGGGAACCTCATCCAGCTCCTGTTCTTCTGGGAGCTGACCAGCCTCCTCTCCTTCCTGCTGATCGGCTACTGGCACCACAACGAGAACGCGCGCGACGGCGCGCGCATGGCGCTCACCGTCACCGGCTTCGGCGGCTTCCTGTTGCTCGTGGGGGTGCTGATCGTCGGCCACGTGGTGGGCAGCTTCGACATAGACGCGGTGATCGCCGGCCGCGACGCGCTCATGGCCAGCCCGCTCGTCACGCCCGCCATCCTGTGCCTGCTCGCCGGGGCCTTCGCCAAGAGCGCGCAGTTCCCCCTGCACTTCTGGCTGCCCCACGCCATGGCGGCACCCACGCCAGTCTCGGCCTACTTGCACTCCGCGACCATGGTCAAGGCCGGCATTTACCTGATGATGCGCCTCTGGCCCGTCATGGCTGGCAACGACACCTGGTACTACGTCGTCAGCCTGGCCGGCCTCGTAACGTTCCTTCTCGGCGGCATCGCCGCCACCTTCCAGTACGACCTCAAGGGCATCCTGGCGTACTCCACCATCAGCCACTTGGGCCTGATCACCCTGTTGCTCGGCCTCTCGACACCGGCGGCGGCGGTGGCCGCCATCTTCCACACCCTCAACCACGCCACCTTCAAGGCGTCACTCTTCATGGCGGCGGGCGTCATCGACCACGAGACGGGCACCCGCGACATCCGGCGCCTGAGCGGCCTCCTCAGGCACATGCCGTACACGGGCACGCTGGCCATCGTCGCGGCCGGGGCCATGGGTGGGGTGCCGCTGCTCAACGGCTTCATCTCCAAGGAGATGTTCCTCACGGAGACGCTCGCTTTCCACACGGGCTCGCTGCTCGACAGGCTCTTGCCGCTCATAGCCACCGTGGGGAGCGCCTTCAGCGTCCTCTACTCAGTGCGGTTCATCCACCAGGTCTTCTTCGGGCCGGAAGCCACGGACCTCCCCCGCAAGCCCCACGAGCCCGTCAGCTGGATGCGCCTGCCCATCGAGCTCCTCGTCCTGATCTGCCTGGTGGTCGGCATCATCCCGAACCTGTCTGTCGGCCCGCTCCTGCGTTCGGCGGTCGTCGCCGTGCTCGGCACCGAGGCGCCCCGCTTCCACCTCGAGCTGTGGCACGGCTTCACCCCGGCGTTCATGCTCAGCCTCGTCGCCATGGCGCTCGGCGCCGGCCTCTACTTCGCCCTCTACCGCCGCCTGGCCAACCGGGAGACCCGCGACCGCCCGTGGGCGGGCCGCGTGCGCGCGCGCCGCATCTTCGACGGGGCCATGACCGGCCTGTTCGCCGGTGCCGGCTTCATCACGCGCCTGGCCGGCACCGTGAGGCTCCAGCCGCAGCTCTTCCTCATCGTCCTCGCCGCGGTCGTGGCGGGCGCGGCCCCCTTCGCCTACCACGCCGTGACCCAGGCCGGCGCCGGTCTCACGCTCGGGACTCGGCCCCTGACCCCCGTCTCGCTGCCGTTCATCGTCGTGTGGGCGTTCGGCATCGCGAGCGCTGCCGGCGCCGCCATCCTCGCCAAGTTCCACCGGCTCGCCGCCCTCATCCTCACGGGCGGGGCGGGGTTGGCCGTGTGCCTGACCTTCGTCTGGCTCTCGGCGCCCGACCTGGCCGTCACGCAACTCCTGGTCGAGATCGTGACGACCGTGCTCCTCCTGCTCGGCCTACGCTGGCTCCCCGCCCGCGTGGCCACCAAGGAGGACCTCGAGCGGTCCAGGGCCGTGGTCGTCGCGCGTCGCGGGCGCGACCTCGTGCTGGCGCTGATCGCTGGTGGCGGTATGGCGACCCTCGCCCTGGCGGCCATGACGCGCCCGAGGGTCGGCGGCATCGCCGAGTTCTTCACCGCCAACGCGCTGGAGGGTGGGGGTGGCCGCAACGTCGTCAACGTCATCCTCGTCGACTTCCGCGGTTTCGACACCATGGGCGAGATCACCGTGCTCGCCATCGTGGCCCTCACGGTGTTCGCGCTGCTGAGGCGCTTCCGGCCCGCCCGCGAGGTCGTCGGCAGCACCCGTCAGCAGCGGCGCCAGGACGCCTACGACGAGGCGCGATCAGACAGGGAAGTAGGCGACACGGCGCGCGACTACCTGTTCGTGCCCCGAATCGTCATGCATCTGCTCTTCCCCGTGATCACGCTCTTCGCCATCCATCTCTTCCTGCGCGGGCACAACGCGCCGGGCGGTGGCTTCGCCGCCGGGGTTGCGATGGCCACCGCGTTCATCATCCAGTACATGGCGCGCGGCACGCGGTGGGTCGAGGAACGCCTGCGCGTCCTTCCGCTCATCTGGATCGGGACCGGCCTCCTGGTGGCGGCGTTCACGGGGATCGGCGCCTGGTTCTTCGGGCGGCCCTTCCTCACGTCCGCCCACGACCACTTGCACGTTCCGCTCATAGGTGAGGTGAGCCTCGCGTCCGCGAGCCTCTTCGACCTGGGCGTGTTCGCCCTCGTAATCGGCGCGACCGTCCTCATGCTCATAGCCCTCGCGCACCAAACCATCCGCAGCGCCCGCACCGGCCCCTCCGCCCAGGACCTCGAAGGAGCGACGAGCGCGCCCAGCCCGGCCGCGGCCGAACCCGCCGTCAAGCTCGGCGAGGCGGGAGGCGACTGATGGAGATCGTCGTCGCCATCGGCATCGGTGTCCTCGCGACGACCGGCGTCTACCTGATCCTCAGGCCACGCACCTTCCAAGTGATCATCGGCCTCTCGCTCCTGACTTACGCCGTCAACCTCTTCATCCTCGCCATGGGCAGGCTCGTGGTCGACGGCGCGCCGCTCCTGACGGAAGGCGCGGACCCGAGCACCTTCGCCGACCCCGTCCCGCAGTCGCTCGTGCTCACGTCCATCGTCATCAGCTTCTCCATGACCGCCCTCTTCCTGGTGGTGCTCCTGGCCGCCCGTGGGATCACGGGCACCGACCACGTCGACGGCGACGGGATGAGCGCGTGACGGGGCTGCTGGAGGTACTCGACCGGCACGTGAGCATCGTGCCTATCCTGCTGCCACTGATCGCCAGCGCGGCCATGCTCCTGCTGCACGAACGGAGACGGCGCGCCAAGGCCATCGTGAGTTCGCTCACGCTCGCGGCCATGCTCGCCGCGACCTTACGGCTTCTCGCCGTGGTCGCCGACGCGAGCACGCCCGAGATCGTCGTCTACCGACTCGCGAACTGGAGTGCGCCGTACGGGATCGTGCTCGTCGCCGACAGGCTCTCCGTGCTCATGGTCCTGGTGACCGTGCTCCTCGGGGCCGCGGGCATGACCTACGCGCTCGCGCGCTGGGCAGCGCTCGGGCCCAGGTTCCATAGCCTCTACCTGCTGCTGCTCATGGGCCTCTGCGGAGCCTTCCTCACAGGCGACCTCTTCAACCTTTACGTGTTCTTCGAGGTGCTCCTCGCCGCCTCATACGGCTTGGCTCTGCACGGTTCCGGCAAGCGGCGCGTGAAGGCCGGCCTCCACTACGTCGCCATCAACCTGGCCGCCTCGGTCGTCTTCCTCGTCGGCGTCAGCCTCGTGTACGCCGTGACGGGCACCCTGAACATGGCCGACCTGGCCGACAAGGTCGGGCAGCTCGGCCCGGACAACCTCGTGCTGCTGAAGGCCGGGCTTTCGATCCTCGGCGTGGCCTTCCTCGTGAAGTCGGGCGCCTGGCCGCTGTCTTTCTGGCTCCCGACCACCTACTCCGCGGCCGCAGCGCCAGTCGCCGCCATCTTCGCCGTGATGACGAAGGTCGGCGTCTACGTGATCCTGCGGCTGGTGGCGCTCTTGTGGCCCGGCGGGGAGGCCCTCGCCCTGTTCGGCAGCTCGTGGCTGCTCTACCTCGGCCTCGCCACTGTCCTGTTCGGTACGTTCGGCGTGCTGGCCAGCGCGGAGCTGCCACGCATGGCCGGCTACCTCACCATGATCTCGTCAGGAACCTTGCTCGCCGTCGTCGCGAGCGGCGACCCCGTCGTGCTATCAAGCGCCCTGTACTACCTGATCGGCTCCACCATCGGGATCGCCGTCATCTTCCTCCTCTGCGAGCTCGTGAACCGCCGCGACGGCGAGGTGGCCCAGGCCGTCGGCCCCGTCTTCCACGACGACTTCGAGACACAGCTGCGCAACGAGTTCGAAGGCGTCGAGCTGGGCGTCACGCTGCCGCTCGCCACCACGCTGCTCGCCGCCGCCTTTTTCTTCGTGGCGTTGCAGCTCGTCGGGCTGCCGCCGCTCTCGGGGTTCATCGCCAAGTTCGGCATGCTGGCGGCCGTCGTCGAGGCTGGGTCGGGCGGCTACGCGCACGCGCCGGCCTCCGCGGCCTGGTGGGTCGTCGGCGTCATAGTCTTCTCGGGCTTCTGCGTTCTGGTGGCGCTCATGCGCAAGGGCGTCAGTGTGTTCTGGGCGGAGTCGGCCGGGACCACGCGGGTCGTCAGGCCGCTAGAGGCCGTCCCGGTCGCCTTCCTGATCGCCCTGCTCGTCGCGCTGACCGTGCTCGCCCAGCCGACGTTGCGCTACACTGCCGCCGCCAGCGCAGGGCTCGAGGCGCGCTCGAGCTACCTGAGCAGCGTCCTGCAACCGCCGGCGGGCGAGGAGCCGTGAAGCGCATCGTTCCCCACCCCCTCCTCGCTGCCCTCCTGGCGGCCATGTGGCTCCTGCTCCAAGAGTCGCTCGCCCCGGCCGACATAGCTCTCGGGGTGGTGCTCGGACTCGCGCTCTCGCGCGTGATGGTGGCGCTGGAGCAGGAGGCGCCCAGCATCAAGCGCCCCTTCGTTGCCCTAGGCCTGTTCCTGGTCGTGTCCTACGACGTGGTGCGCTCCAACTTCGCCGTCGTCACCATCCTGGCGGACCGGCGCCACAAGGCTCACTCCGGCTTCGTGAACGTGCCTCTGAGCATCAAGAGCCCTTACGCGCTCGCCGCGCTGGCGACGATCATCACGGCCACGCCGGGAACCTTCTGGGCTGCCTACGATTCCCGCACGAACGTCGTGACGATCCACGTGCTCGACCTCGTAGACCCCGACTACTGGGTGAGCACCATAACGCAACGTTACGAGCGGCGCCTCCGGGCGGTGTTCGAATGACGGCGGAGGCCATCCTCCACTGGGGCCTACTGGCCGCCCACGGACTGCTGGCCATCGGCCTCGTCTTCGCCGCCGCGCGCCTCATCCGAGGCCCGCGGGCGCAGGACCGCGTCCTGGCGTTCGACGCCGTCTACCTCAACGCCGCGCTTCAGGTAGTCGTGTTCGGCATGCGCGCCGGCCAGAGCGGCTACCTGGAGGCGGCACTCGTCATGACGCTCCTCGGCTTCGCCGGCAGCTCCGCGCTCGCGAAGTTCCTCATGCGAGGGGAGGTCATCGAGTGACCCCCTTCGTCGCCGCCGTCGTAGTCCTTCTCGCGCTCTTCGGCGCCGCGCTCGCGGCCGCCGGCGCGTACGGGTTGCTGCGGCTGCGCTCCTTCTACGAGCGCGCCCATCCGGCGACGCTGGCGGCCACCCTCGGCGCCACGTCCATCCTGCTGGCCGCGCTCCTCTTCTACTCCACGTCCGCCGGCAGGCTCCTCCCCAAGGCGCTGCTCTTGATCGTGTTCATCCCCCTCGTGAACCCTGTCACGACCATGCTCCTGGCGCGTGCGGCGCTCTCCCGTGACAGGGCGAAGCGGCGCCTCGCGCCCGTAGCGACCGGGAGCGCCGACGAGGACTGGCTGCGGGAGGCCGACGAACTCGTCCGTGCGCAGGCCGAAGCGGCGAAGCAGCCGGCCGTACGAGAGGACGACGGTGGCGCGTGAAGCGGGGCAGGTCCGGCCTGGGCAGCTGGCAACTCCTGGGTCTCGGCGTAGGCGCGGCTAGTCTGGCCATCACCTGGGGCCTCTACAACAACTTCATGCCGCTGCTTCTACGGGACTACGTGCGCTCGAGCGGCATGCGCGGCGCCATCATGGGCCTCGACAACGTGATGGCCATGATCCTCCTCCCGCTACTCGGCACGTGGTCCGACAGGATCGACGGCCCGCTCGGCAAGCGTCTGCCCTTCCTGCTCGTAAGCATGCCGCTGGCCGCCGTCCTGTTCGCGCTCCTACCGTTCGCGAAGGCCGCCTTCTGGACGCTCCTGGCGGTCGACGTCGCGTTCCTCCTCACCATGACCGCCTTTCGCGCACCGCTCGCCGCGCTCATGCCCGATCACGTCCCGCCCAGCGGCAGACCCCACGCCAACGCGGTCCTCACCATGCTGGGGGCCGTCGGGGGCGCCATCGGCCTCCTCTTCGTCGCCCCGATGGCGGACGTGGCGCCCTGGTTCCCGTTCGCCGTGGCCGGCGCCGTCATCCTCGCGGCGCTGTTCGCCGTGCGGGCGGCCACGGAGCCGCACCCGCCCTACGTCAGCGCCGGCGTCATCCAGGAAGACGCGCCCCTGCTCGGTGGCCTGGTCCGCGACGCCGCCGCGGTCTTGCGCGACCGGAAGGGCGGCATCCTCCTGGTGCTGGTGGCCGTGTTCTTCGCCTTCTTCGGCTACTCGGCGCTGGAAGCGCAGTTCAGCACGTTCGCCACGGAGGAGTTCGGTCTGACCGGCGGCAGCTCGGGGATGATCATGGGCGTGACCATCGCCGGCTTCGTGGTGATGGCGCTGCCGGCCGCCCGGCTCGCACGCCGCCTCGGCGAGCTGAACACCATGCGTCTCGGCGCATCGCTCCTCGCCCTCTGGCTGCTCGTGGCCACGCTGACCGCCGACCCCGCCACCCTCTCCATCTGGCTCGGACTGGGCGGCGCGTCATGGGCGTTCGTACTCGTGCCGGCGTACCCCTTGGTCGTGAACCAGGGAGGCGAGGACCGGGTCGGCTTCTACACGGGCATCTACTACCTGTTCGGCTCGGCGGCCGCGATCCTGGCCCCCAGCTCGGTCGGTGCGGCCATGGACCTGCTGGGCAACGGCGTGCTCCTCCCGGCGGTGGCCGTGAGCATGGCCATCACGGCCGCGACCCTGACCTTCGCCATGCGCTCGCGCCTGAGGCGGGGGTAGCGGCCGGCCGCTGCGGCGCCGGATCCCGCCTGGAGTTCCAGCGGTCAGGCGCGCTGCCCACTATGCGCGTCGGCGCGTCGCTCCTCGCGCTGCGGGTCGTCAGCACGACGTTCGTGAGGGAGCCCACCACCCGGGCGGTCTGGTTGGAGCTTGGCGGCACCCATTCGCCCCATGACTCGTGAACGGAGAGCCCCACTAAACCCAGGGCGCTTCCGGGTTCACGCGGGGCCGTGAGCTGCAGCGGCGAGCCCCTCTCCTAGCTGATCGTGCCTCACCTGGCGCTTCGCCCAGAACTCCTCAGGCGTCGAGTTCGGTGTCGAGCGACGGCAGCCTCACAGTGAAGCTCGTCCCGCCCCCCGAGACTCGCGCTGGCGTGACGGTCCCGCCGTGCGCCTCCACCAACGCCTTGACGACGCCGAGCCCGATGCCGGCCCCGCCGCGGGCCGCCTTGCGCGTGAAGTTCTGATCGAAGAGGTGGATGAGCACCTCGTCGTCGAGCCCGGAACCGTCGTCGACCACCGTGAGGACCACGGCGTCGTCTTCGCCGTACACGTTCACCCTGACGCCATCCGCGGATGGCGTCGCCTGAACGGCGTTCCTGATCAGGTTCCTTACCACCTGGGCTAGGCGCTCCTGGTTACCCACCACTAGGCCGCTGGTCGAGGCCTCGAACCTGACGCCGGGGTACTCGGCGCACACGCGCGCCGCCACCTCGGCCAGAGCGACCACGCTCAGTTCCACCGGTAGCCGGAGTTCGCCGCGGGCGAGGGTGAGGAGGTCCTGCGAGGTGTGCAGCAGCTCGCGCGCCGCGTCGCGCGCTGCCCTCAGCTGCGGCGAGGGGTCGTGCGCCGCGAGCGCCTCGAGCTGGCCCGCCACCACCGTCAGCGGCGCCGCCAGCTCGTGGGCCACGCCGGCCAACGCCTGGCGCTCGTCTCGTTGGCGCTCCCGGATGGCCGTGACCGCTAGCTGGAGGGCCGCCCCCACGCGGCCCACCTCGTCGTTAGCCAGGGGCGGCAGCTCCAACCGAGGGTCGGCCGGTTGCAACGCGCCTGCCTGTTCCGCGAGCTGCGCCAGTGGCCGCAGCTGGCGGCGCAAGATCACCAAGGCAACCACGCCGGCGAGTAGCGCGGTGACGCTTGCGGCCAGCAGCAGGCTGGTGCGCAGCGCGTTGCGGGTCGCCAACGCCTCTTCGCCGTCGTAACCGAGCCTGATGGTGCCGATGGGTACCCTGCCACCGAGGGTCCAGGCGGCGCTCGTCACCAGCACGCGCTTCTCGCCCCACTCCTGCCACCCCTCCCCGAGCGGGATGGGCGGCGGGTCCCCGGCGGGCACGACGACCAGGCCGTCTGAGCCCACCAGTTGCAGGCTCAGGTGCTCGTAACCCGCGTTCAGGAGGCGCTCCCCCACCGTGGGGTCCGCCATCAACGACACGACGCGCTGGAGTTCACGCCGCAACAGCGCCGTGAGCTCTTGGGCCTGGTGACGCTCGAAGAGCGCGACGCTCAGGAACACCGATGCACCCAGCGACAGCAGCAGCGCCGCCGCCAGGAGCAGGCTCAACCTGAAGCGCAGCACGCCCGCCTACACCACCACGTAACCGCGGTTACGCACGGTGCGGATGACCGCCTCGAGGCCGAGCCCCTTCAGCTTGCGGCGCAGGTTGTACACGAAGACCTCGATGGTGTTGGAGTCGGGCACGTCGGCGCCGTAGAGGCTGCGTTCGAGGTCCTCCTTGGTGAACACCCTCCCCCGGTACTGCACCAACAACCGCAGTAGCTCGAACTCGCGCTCGGGCAGGTGCAGCGTCTCGCCGCGGACGGTGCAACTCAGGAGCCGCCGATCCAACTGGAGGTCGCCGTAACTCACCACCGCCTGCACCCCGCGCTCCCGCAGGCGCACGTGCACCCTGGCGAGGAGCTCGGGCACGCTGAACGGCTTCGTCAAGTAGTCGCTGGCGCCGGCGTACAGGCCGGCGACGCGGCTAGCCACGTCGGAGCGCGCCGTCAGCATGAGGAGCTGCGCCGTGCCGCTCTCCACCACTTCCGACGCCAGCTCGAGGCCGTCGCCGTCGGGCAGGTTGAGGTCGAGCAGGACGAGGTCGTACCGCCCCGCGGCAAGCAGCGCGCGTGCCTCGGCCAAGGTCGCTGCGGCCATGGCGGCGTGGCCCGCCAGACGCAACTGTTCGTCCAGGAGCCGGGCCAGCTGGAGGTCGTCCTCTACCACCAAGATGCGGGCCGCACCCTGCACTGGCGCGGTGGGAATCGGCGCCACGACGCTCAGGCGCCGTCTCGCGCGCCGGCGCCGGCGGCGTTGGCCTCTACGTCATGGTCGTCGCCCTGGAGGGCGCCTTGCGGGTCGTCTTGCTCATCGTCTTGGTCTTGGTCGTCTTGGTCTTGGTCGTCTTGCTCATCGTCTTCGTCTTGGTCGTCTAGTTCGTCGCCTTCGTCACCTTGTTCGTCCTGTTGGTCCTCTTCCGCGCTGTCGTCATCCTTGTCGGCGTCCGGATCGTCGGCTGCCGCGCCATCGTCCGTGGCGGGTTGGTCGCCACCCGCTCCCGGTGCCGGCGGTTGGCCGCGGCCAGCCTCGGCCCGCACCAACACGAGGCCGAACCCGCGACGGGCGAAGAACTCCGTCAGCCCAACCGCACCGCCCCCCGGTAGTTGCAGGAAGAGCTCGCCAGCAGCGGTCTGCCAACCGATGAGCCGCTCCATGGTGCCGTCGTCGTTAACGACCAGTAGCACGAAGTCGCGGGTGTCGTCGGCGAGGTCGAGCACCAGCTTCTGCCCCCCGAACAGCCCGTGGCCAAGCAACCGCGTCCCAGACGGGTCGATGAGGATGGCTTCCGTTGGGGAAGCTGCCCCGCCAGGCCCGGGTTGGGACAGCCCGTAACCGCAGCTGAACACGGCGAACAGCGCCACCAGCTTCAGTCTGGTCATGAACCGCATGGCCACCTCACCATCAAACCACTACCCGGCACCGTGAGCGCGGGGCGGACCGCTGGTCAGTCGTCGTGGTCATCCTCGTCGTGGTGGTCCCCACCGTCAGCGTCGTGGTCGTTCTCGTCGTTCTCGTCGCCGTGATCGTCCTCGTCGTCATCCAAGTCGCTGCTGTCGTCGTGGTCGATGTCGTCGTAGTCGGTGGCGTCGTGGTCGGTGGCGTCGTGGTCGAGGTCGTCGTGGTCGAGGTCGTCGTCTACGTCCAAGTCGAGCCGCAGCCGGGCGCTCGTGGCGAACTGCGCCAGGCTAAGCACCCCGCCGTCGACCACCAGTAGCAACTCTCCGGTCCCCGAGTAATGGGCCTCGTAGCGGACCGCGCTGCCATCCGGGAAGGTAACAGTGAGGTTCGCGAAGCCGGCCTGATCCGGCAGGACCTCGAAGTCGAGTTCGTTCTCGTCGACGTCCCCTTCTCCCACCAGCCTACCCGCATCGTCGTGCAGGCGCAGTTGCGTCCCGGGCGGCAAGGTAACGGCTGCGGCGGTGGCCAGGGTCAGGGCGGCGAGTAGGGTCAGGGCGTGTCTAGTGGCGCGAGACTGCTTCATGTTTGTCCTCCTGAGATCATGGTCGGCGGAGGCGCTGAAGCGTGCCTGAAGTCCCTCAGCGGGAGGAAGCCCGCCGACCCCTGACCCTGCGCCACATGCACCAGGCGACGATCGCCAGCCCGAGCGCTAGCCAGAGCGGGCCCTCGAGGCGGTCGATGACGTCGATGATCAGGGCCCACCGCTCGCCGAGGAGACAGCCGGCCAGGACGAGCGCTGCGTTCCATAGGACCGTGCCCAGCAGCGTGTAGAACGCGAAGCGCCCGAAGGGCATCCGGGCCACACCGGCGGGCAGCGAGATGAGGCTGCGCACCCCAGGGACGAACCGGGCCCAGAACACGACCTTGGCGTCGTGCGCCTGGAAGTACGCGAGGGCGTCATCGTAGTCGGAGGTCTTGAGGAACACGTAGCGGCCGAAGCGCGAGGTGAGGGCGCGGATGCGGGCGTCGCCCAGGCGCCTGCCAAGCATGTAGAAGGCGGACGTGCCTAGGAAACCCCCCAGCGTCGTGGCGGCAATCACCAGCATGACGTCGAGGCGCCCCTCGGCGGCCAGGAAGCCGGCGAACGGCACCACGAACTCCGACGGTATGGGCGGCACCAGGTTCTCGATGAGAGACAACATGCCGAGCCCGGCGTAGCCGAGCGACTCGACCAAGGCGATCATGATGTTCTTGAGCCCATCGAGCAGGCTAGTCACGTACGTGACGCTACCCCGGCCGGGGCTGGGGCGTGGCGTGCGCGCCACGCCGGCCGGCTGAGTCATGGCTTCAGGTTCGGTTCAGCCTGCCGCCTTACAACCTATGCACCGGCCGGTCACCGCCTGGCGCTCGCCTGCGGCGGCGGTCAGGCGGAAGGTGGACGCCATGAACCTCAGTGAGACTCGCACCCCCAGCCTAACCAGGCGCCTGGTCAGAACCGCCGACCTGAGCGTCTTCGACACCATCCTCCTGAGCGAGTTGGGAGACGCCGGCCTCATGCGCAGGGTCGACACGAAGTTCGTCTTCCCGGCCGCATGGCTTCCGGACGTCCTGGAGGGCCTGACCGACAAGTACCGGCTGCTCGAGGTGGCGGGGCGGGCGGAGCACGATTACGTGACGCTCTATTTCGACACGCCCGCCTTCGACCTGTTCGGCGCCCACCACAGTGGCGTGGCCGACCGCGTGAAGGTGCGGGAGCGCCTCTACCTCTCGACCAACCAGCTCTTCCTCGAGATCAAGCACCGCAACAACAAGGGCGTGACTAACAAGGTGCGCTCGGAGGCGCGCGCTTGGGCGGCCGCGCTCGACCCGCAGGAGGTCGTGACGGTAGGCGCGCCGCGCCCTTGGCGGCAGGCTGGCGGCGAACTCGAGCCTGCCCTATGGAACGCCTACCGCCGGGTGACCCTGGTGCGAGACGGAGCGCCGGAGCGCGTGACCATCGACACGGGCGTTCGGTTCATGGCGGCGGGTGAACGCTTCGAGTTGAGCGGCTTGGCGATCGCGGAAGTGAAGCAGCCGCGGGTCGACCGAGGTTCGCCGTTCATGCAGCGCATGCGCGAGTTGGGGGTCCGCAGCGGCGGGTTCAGCAAGTACTGCACGGGCGTCAGCCTCTTGATGCCAACCGTCAAGCACAACCGCTTCAGGCCCCGGTTGAGGGCCATGGAGCGCGCCATGGGAGGGAAGCAACATGTGGCATGAAGTGAGCAGTTTCGCGATCGGAGCGGGCATCAACCTCGTAGCAGCGCTGGTGTTGGTTGGGGGCATCTACTACCGCCGCTCGCCGAAGCGTGAGTACGTCTTCTCGTACCTCACGTTCAACACGGTCATCTACGCCGTCATGGCCCTCCTCACCCGCACGGAACTGAGCATAGGGGTGGGGTTCGGGCTGTTCGCCATCTTCTCGATCCTGCGCTACCGCACCGAAGCGACGACCTTCAGGGAGATGACGTACCTCTTCGCGGTCATAGCGCTGCCGGTCATCAACGCCATCTTGTTGCCGGGAGGCGACGTCGTCATGGCCCTGGTGAGCAACGCCATCGTCGTGGCCACCGTGTTCGTGCTGGAGCAGGGTTGGGGGTTCAGCTTCGAGTCGCGGCAGAGCGTCCGCTACGAACGCCTCGACCTGATCGCCCCCGACCGCAGGCCGGAACTGCTGGCCGACCTGCGCGAGCGCACCGGGCTGCCCGTCGAGGCAGTGGAGATCGTGCGCATAGACCTCGTCACCGACGTGGCGGACCTCCAGGTGGTCTACCGCGAACGGCCTGCGGCGGGCACCACGTCGCGGCAGGGCCGCCTCGAGCCGGAGGCCGGCGCGGCGTAGACGCTGCATGTTGCCGTGGTTGTGCGGGTACCAGCGAACGCCGCGCGGAGGAACGCGACCACCTCGCCCCACCGCCCGGATGCGCTCCGCGGTGGGCGGGCGGTTGCTGGCCGGCGGCGAGCGCGTCGCGGAGGGTGCCCTGGCCCAGGGCTACCTCGTGCGCCCCACGGTGTTCGACCGCGTGAGGAACGACATGCGCATCGCGCAAGAGGCGGTCTTCGGGCCCGTGGACCACCGACCTGGGCCGCGGCGCACCCGTGGGTGCGCCGCGGTCGAGTATCGCCCCGGACCGGGGGTCAGGCGAGCACCTGCAGGCACACCACCTCGGTGGCGGCGTAGGCGCTGCCGCTCGCCCAGTTCGTGCCTGGAACGAAGTGGGTCACGCAGTTCGACTCGAACCGCAACCCGACCAGCTCCTGCGCGTAGGGCGGCAACCACTCGTGCGCGAAGAATTGGGCCGTGGTTGCGGAAACGGAGGTCTCGAGTTCGCGAACGATCGCGGCACTACGTTCCCGGGCCAGCTGACGGATCTCGGCGCGGAAGTAGGCCATCTCCTCCTCGATGGTCGGCGCGGCCGCCGAGGCTGCCTCAGTGAAGGTTGCCCCGGGGTCTAGGGCCTGCGCCCCCTGCGCCGCTACTTGGGCCCTCGCGATCATCTGGCGTTCCGTCCGCAGGTCGGCCAACTCCTGCTCCACGGTCGGCACCGCCGCCGAGGCCGAGCCGAAGGTCGGACCCGCATCCAAGCGTTGCCAGCCCACCTGGGCCCGGGAGACCCCGAGGATGAGGACCACACCCGCCAACGCGGCACCGCCGATGCGTCTGCTGAAGCTTCCGAACATCACGATCACCCTCCTTCTCGGGCTCCGGTGTCACCGGTACCTTGCGACGGAGGTTAGAGGGCGGGTAGTTAACGACCCATTATCAGGACCTAATCGGCGACTTAACGAGGGGCCCGGCGCCTCAGAACCAGATCTCGTTAGTCACGTCAGAGTAGAAGTTCGCGCCGGTCACCGGCCCCGTGATCTTGGCGCCCAGAACCATGGTCCCGGTGGCCGAGGTACCTTGGACGCTGGCGTCCCAGACGTTGCCAGCCGCCAGGACGGCGCTCATCGAGGAATCGACGATGCGCAGGTTCGGCAGGCCGTTGCCCTTGATGGTGTTCTGCCCCTGATCGGCGCTCGTGCCCAGGTCCGCGCTCGACGGGTCCGGGGTGGCGCCGTGGCCCCGCAGGTAGATCCCGGCGCCGCCGTTGGCGATCACGGTGGTGCCGCGCATGATCAGGTGGGCGGGTTCGAAGAAGTCGACGCCGTCGCTGTTATTGGAGCTGATGTTCGCCCCACGGATGTCGGCGGTGCCGAAGTCGCTCACCTGCACCCCGAAGCCCAGGTTGTGGGTGATCTGCGTGCCGTTCATGAAGAGGGTGCCGCCAACGTGGGTGGTGTCGTTGCCCGCGATCAGCACGGCGGGGCGCCCGCTGCTGGCGCCGCTCACCGATCCCCCGAGCATGCGCAACTCGCCGAGGTACTCGTACGCCGACACGCCCAGCTCGCCTGCCCCGTCGATGGTCACGCTGGTCAGCCAGACGTTGGTGGCGGTATCTCTCAGGTACACGGCGGACCGGAGGGTGCCGGTGATGGTCATGTTCGTCAGGGTGGCTTCCAGCCCCCCCTGGTAGGCGGACAGCGTGTAATTGGTTCCCGTGACGGTCATCCCGGAGGCGTTCAGCTTGGCTTGGCCTTCCAGCGAGAACCCGCTGCCGCCGGCCACGCTACCCCCGATAGCGGTGAGCGACGCGCTGTCCTGCACCAACCCGGCGTAGGCCGTCGCGGGGTTCTGGAAGCTTGACGACCGCACCTGGACCTGACTCGTCCCAGTCGCCACCACGCCCTGCAGCCGCATGTTGTCGAACGTCATGCCCACCAGCTCGACCTGCCCGACGCTCGCCGTGGCGCCGATCTCGAAGTCCCTTATGACCAGGTCCTGGGCCTTGCCGCCCGCCGCGAAGCTCAGGGCCGTACCGCTCCCCGCCGTTGGGCTGACGAGGAGGGCGCTGTTCGCCACGACCGCGCCGATCGTCACCCCGCTCGGCACGACCAGCGGCCACACCTCACCGTCGCGGTAGGTGCCGGCCTGCAAGAAGACCTCGCCGTTCGCCTTGACCAGCGTAAGGGCGCGCCCGATGGTCTTGAGGGGCTCTGCCTGAGTGCCCTTCGCGGTGTCGGAACCCGAGGTCGGGTTGACGAACAGCGGACCGGCCGACGGCGTTGGTCCACCGCTGCAGGCCGCGAGGAGTAGCGCCGCCACGAAAAGCACCGGACCGAAGAACACGCGGTGGGTGAGCATGACTACCTCCCGGAAGGGTGGCGAGATCTGGGGGCAGGATAGGAGTGCGGCGCGCGGCGTGCGACGGGTTACGTCACATGCCGCAGGGCGCAGCCAGGTCTGCGAGGAGCGGTCCGACGTGTCGTGGCTACCCTAGTCGAGCTAACCGCCCATGACCGCGCCATACAATCGCCGGCGTGACTCGCCTCCGGGCCTTACGCACCAGCAGCATCGGGCCCGTCCCGTTCGACGTAGCCGTGGCGCTGGTCATCTTGTACGTCGTGTGGGGTAGCACTTACCTCGCCATCCGCTTCGCGGTGGAGGACATGCCGCCTTACCTCATGCTGGCGGTGCGCTTCGGGGTGGCTGGTGCGCTGCTGCACGTCATCATGCGGCTGCGTGGGAGGCCGAACCCCACGCCCAGGCAGTGGCTGGGCTCCGCCGCCGTGGGCTGCCTGCTGCTCGTGGGCGGCATGGGCAGCGTGGGGCTGGCGCAGTCGTTCGGCGCGCCTTCTGGCCTGGCGGCGGTCATGGTCGCCACCATGCCCCTGTGGCTCACCCTCATCCTGCGCTTCTTCGGGGAGCGCACGAGCCGGGCCGATTACGTCGGCATGGCGGTCGGCATCGTGGGCGTGCTCATCCTCAACCTGGGTGGCGGGCTGCGCAGCAACCCGGTGGCGGCCGCGTTGCTGCTCGTGTCGCCGTTCTCGTGGGCGTTGGGTTCTGCCCTCAGCCGCAAGCTGCCACAAGCCTCGGGCGGAATGGGCTCTGCCGCGCAGATGTTGGCTGCGGGCGCCCTGTTCCTGCCGTTGGGGTTGCTCCGTGGGGAACGCGTGGTCGCCTGGCCGTCGTTTGGGTCGGGGCTGGCGCTTCTCTACCTCATCTTGTTCGGCTCGCTCATCGGCTTCAGCGCGTACGTTTTCCTGCTCGAGAAGCGCGTGCGGCCCACCCTCATGACTTCCTACGCCTACGTGAACCCGGTCGTGGCCGTGCTGCTCGGCATGGCGTTCGCCGGCGAGCGCTTCGGCGTCACTAGCCTGCTCGGCATGGCCGTCGTGGTGCTCAGTGTGTTGTTGGTGGTGAGGTCGGAGACCGGGAGGTGAGGTCGCCGCCAGGTCAACCTAGCAGCCGGTGGAGCTCGCCTACCGTCAGGCTTGCATCAGGCACGATTCCACTCATGGTGTGGGCGTTAGGTCGTCCCGGACGCTGAGGTACCCTTCGATCGCGGCTCGGAAGTTGGCGGGCGCCTCGGCTTCGGTGGCGCCTTCGGACCAGCAGCCCGGCAAGCCAGGGACCGTGACACTGGAGCCCTCGTCCGTGGGGAGTTGAGGGTAGCGGCCCGGAGCGTGGCCGGCGGTAGACGACTTCATCGACCAGATCAAGTACGTGATCGAACGCACCGGGATCGGCCACGCCGGCATAGGCAGCGACAGCTTCGCCGCCCTCGCCTCCCGAGTACGCCGCACGTACCCGAGATGGCTTCACGGCAGAGCGGGACAGTTGGTGTCCGCTAAGCGCCAGGCTACGGTGTCCTCTGACAGAACATGGCGGCCTCGCTGCTGCGCCGCGGCTACAGCGTCGAGGGCGCGCGGAAAGTGCCGGGCGAGTGCTTCCTGCGGGTGATCGGGGAGGTTGGCTGGGGAGCGTGACTTCAAGGCTTTCTTGCTTTCGGAGCCGGATCTGGGCGAGCTAGATATCTGGTGCGCAGCTGCCGAAGCGCGCGTTATCGAGTTGTGACCTAGCTTCTCGATACCAACGTCATTTCTGAGCTGCACAAGCCCCGTGCCAACCCAGGGGTTGCGTCTTGGTTCGAGGCGCGATAGGGGTGGTGGGCGGGCAGGGGCTTAGGGTTGCTGGTCCCGCAGTTCAGTCGCCGACCGACCGCCTCCCCGTGCGCGCTGCAAACGCGTCTAGGTGACCCGTGATCTCGCCTGCGAGCCAGAGCCGGGCCCGCTTCTTGCCAGTGAACTCACGGAGGATCCCCGAGGCGACTAGTTGATCAATGGCGCGTTGCGCAGCGACTTTGCTGACCTTGAACGTGTGGGCCACGAACTCCGTGTTGATCACGGGCTGGTTGGGTAGGGCGAGAAGCAGCGGCCACGCCACCGAGTCGGCCCGGGCGAGGAGCCGTTCCCGCCAGCCGTCGAGGGTCGACGCAAGGTCGCCCCTCAGTTGCCGTGCGTTGGCGGTGGCGGCGAACACTGCGTCGCTCAGTACCACCACGATCTGGTTGGGATCGCCGGTTCGGTAGGCGTCGAGGGCGGCGAAGTACCGAGGGGTGTCGACGAGCAGGCCCGCAGAGACCGGCACCGTCACGTTGCGTATGGCGCCTTTGCTTCGTAGTAGGGCGTGGAGGAGTGCCCGTCCCGTGCGGCCGTTGCCGTCGGGGAAAGGGTGGATGGTCTCGAACTGCGCGTGACTTATGGCGGCTTGCTGCACAACTGGCAGGTCGGTGCGGAACATGAACTCCTCGAGGTCGCCCATGCCGGCTGGGACGCGCTCGTGGTGTGGCGGCACGAACTGGGCCTCGTGCGGTCCTATGCCTGAGCCGCCGATCCAGACCTGTTCTTGCCGCCAGCCGACGGTAGCGGCCGGCCCAAGCAGAGCTTGCTGCATGGTGATGATGGAGTCCGCGGTCAGGTTGCCGGACAGGGCCACGGCCGCTTCCATCGCTCGAGTGTTGGCCGCTATCAACTCGGCGTTATGCGTTGCAGGTTCGCCGAGGCTAGCGGTGGCGATCTGCCTGGCCCCGGAGGTCAGGTTCTCGATCTGCGATGAGGAGGCCGATTCGGTGCGGAGCAGGACCGCTGCTAATGGCCCCAGTTCCCGGCCGCTATAGGCCTCCGAGTCGAAGCGCACGAGCT
Source organism: Deinococcota bacterium (assembly GCA_963170125.1). Lineage (GTDB taxonomy): Bacteria > Deinococcota > Deinococci > Deinococcales > Trueperaceae > JAAYYF01. The sequence continues at coordinate 21,805 of CAUJFI010000178.1, forward strand.
CTTGTAGGGCGTCTTCCGCCGCGAGGTTCGTCTCGGGGTCGAGGTCAAGCCGTAGGTTCGAAATCGCCGGGACTACCGCCGCTCTGTACGGGCCCGCGTGGCGCCGCAGTGCGGTTCGGCTCGTGCCATAGGCTGTGCTCACCGTCCAGGGGTGTTCCTCGTAGGAGAGCTCAGGCCACCTCCCGGCGTTGGGCATGAAGCTAGTCTAGCAAACGCTAGGGGCTTAGGGTTTACTAGCGCCACCTTTCGGGCAACTTTATGGTCTGGTCACCAGATCCGGCGCCTGCTGCCCCACGGTCTGCCTACGCAAGAACGTGGCCGTTCGCATCCGATGCATCCTTGCCGTCATCTCGACCTCGAGTGGGTCCGAGCTCTCCAGGCTTAGTAGCCGCACCAGTTCCTCGTGGTCGGCCACATCCTGTTCGGCGCGGTTCGGGATCAGATGGAACGACGTGGCGGCAAGCATGGTGTCCAATTGGCTCCAGAACACCCGGATGTTCTCGACCAGCTGTCCGTTGCCCGACGCCTCGTAGATGGTGAAGTGGAAGTCGCGGTTGAGCTCGATGAACCAGCCCCACATCTCCTGCCGCAGCGCCGAGCGCAGGCGGTCGTTGATTCCGGGAAGCTTGTTCACGAACGCAGTGGCGTTCGCGGCGGCCTCGCCTGAGGCGTAGCCCTCCAGGACCGCGAGCACGGAGATGATCTCTGCGATCTCGTTGGGCGCCACCCACGCCACGACCGCGCCAACGTAGGGTGTGATGGTCACCAGCCGTTCGGCTTCGAGGCTGAGTAGGGCCTCCCGGACAGGTAGAACGCTCGTGCCGATCTCGTCCGCCACCTGGCTGGCCGTGATGCGTTGGCCCGGAAGTAGTGACTTCTCGAAGATCCGGCGTTTGATGTAGTCGTACGCCAGATCTTTCTTGGTGGAGTGCGCCATGCCCAAATCTTATAAGATTTCTAGCTAGGACATGGTCAGGAGGCTTTCGGATGTCAACTGCTTCACCAGCTACCGGTCGGCTCTTCGAGGACTTCATCGAAGGCGAGGAGTACTCACATTGGCCAGGTCGCACGATCAGCGAGGCAGATAACACTTGGTTCACCCTCGTCACCATGAACACGCACCCGCTACACTTCGACCAGGAGTACGCCGCCAAGACGCGGTTCGGACGACCCATCGTGAACAGCTGTCTCACGTTGTCGATCGTGGTGGGCATGTCAGTGCGCGACATGAGCCAGGCTGCTGTGGCCAACCTCGGGTTCGAGAAGGTGGAGTTACCAGCGCCCGTGTTCAATGGCGACACGCTCTACGCGGCTAGCACGGTGCTCGGCAAGCGGGTCTCGCGCTCGGACCCGAGCGTCGGCATCGTGCGCTTCCGGACCATTGGCACCAACCAGGCGGGCGCGGTGATCCTGCGCTTGGAGCGCGCCGTGCTGGTGCCACTGCGGGCGACGCCAGCGGGTAGAAACAAGACCAGTTGACGCCGAGCCCTGAGATGTTATAGCGTTTCTTATAAGATTCTCAACCTCGAACGAGGGCTGCTCGCCAAGGCGAGGGCCGCGAGAGGAGTCGTACATGTTCAGGAGCACATCCAGGTGGCTCGTCTTCACGCTGTTGGCTGGCGCCCTAGCATTCGGTGCCACCGCGTTCGGGCAGGCAGAGCCGAAATCCGGCGGCGTGCTCAGAGTGGCAATAACCGGTGACCCTCCGACCCTCGACCCGCACACGAGCACGGCGGTGATCGTGCTTGAGGTCACGTCGCACATCGCAGAGAACCTCTACGCGAGGAACGCCGATGGTCAGGTTCAACCCATGCTCGCCGCCTCCCTACCACAGGTCAGCGCTGACGGCCTCACGTACACGATCGCCATCCGGGAGGGCGTGCCCTTCCAAGACGGTCAGATCTTGGACGCCGACGACGTGGTCGCCTCGCTCGACCGCTGGCGCAGGATCGGCATCGGCAAGTCCTACTTGGCGGGCGCCGAGATCACCGCTGCAAATCCACACACGGTGGTCCTCAAGCTGACCGAGCCGGTTGGCGTCCTGACCTCGGTCCTCGGCTGGACCGAAGGGGCCGCCGTCATCTACCCCGCTTCACTGGTGGAGTCTGCCGGTGATGCGCCGATCGACGCGCCAGTCGGAACCGGCCCATACCGCCTCAAGGAGTGGCGTAAGGGCCAAGACGTGACGCTCGTGCGCTTCACTGACTACGTCGGCCAAGAAACCGAGCCGTCCGGCGATGCCGGCCGCAAGAACGCCTATCTCGACGAGATCCGCTTCATCGTGGTGCCCGACTCCGCCACGCGCCAGGCTGGCCTCGAATCGGGTGAGTACGACGTCAACTACCGTGCCGCGGCGAGCGACCTCGAACTGATCAACTCGTCGAGCAGCATGTACTCGTGGATGATGAAGCCCGGCTACAACTACATCGCGGTCATCAACCATGCGTCGCCGCTCATGCAGAACCTCGAGGTGCGGCGCGCCCTCCAGGCTGCCATCGACGTCTACCCGCTCGCGCTCGGGGCCTTCGGTGACGACGACGTCTTCGCGCTCACGTCCAGCATCGTGCCACGCGAGTACGGGGCCATGTTCAATGACCAGGCCGGGGCCGAACTGTACGACATCGGCGACACGGCACTGGCCAAGTCCATCCTGGCCGCGTCGGGTTACGACGGCACGCCTATCCGCTGGCTGACGTCGCGCGATTACGACTACCAGTACCGTGGCACCCTCATCGCGGTCGACCAGACGAGCAAGGTCGGGTTCAACGGCGAGATCATCGTGCGTGACTGGGCCACGACTGTCCAGATCCGCTCCGACCCCACGAAGTGGGACATCTTCATCGGCAACTTCACCATCGCGCCCGAGCCCGAGATGATCCCGTACCTCGGCTCCAAGTACCTGAACCACTACGAGGGCAGCGCCGCGTATCAAGACGCCATGAAGCGCCTTGAAAGGACCACCGACGTGGCCGACAGGCAACAGGTCTGGGCCGAAGCGCAGCAGGCGTTCTACGAAGACGTCGGCGCCATCCAGTTAGTGAACGCCTTCCTGTTGAACGCCTACTCCTCCAAGGTGCACGTCCAGGCCCGCTATTTCCTGTTCCAAGCCTGGAATACCTGGAAGGAGTGAGCTGAGGGCCGGGTGCGCCAACGGTCAGCGTTGGCGCACCCGCGGCAGCACACTAGTTCATGGCCGTCTATGTCGCCAGACGCCTCGGATCGATGCTCGCCACCATGCTGGTGGTGGGCATCGTCGTCTTCTTCATCATCCGTGCCATCCCCGGTGACGTCACCTCGGCACTGTTGGGGCAGGACGCTAGCCCTGAGCAGGTCGAGGCGCTTAGGCAGCGACTGAGCCTGGACAGCCCCGTGCCAGCGCAGTTCGCAGCATGGCTCGGCAGCATCGTCACCGGCGACTTCGGCGAGAGCAGCTACATGCGGATGCCCGTTCTGCAGGCCATTGCGCAGCGGATCGAACCGACCGGCATGCTCACCCTGTTCGCGTCGGTCGTGGCGGTGCTCCTCGGGCTCGGCCTCGGCGTCATAGCGGCGGTGCGGCACAACACGGTCGTGGACTACGCGGTCATGTTCATCGCCATGCTCGGCCTGTCGTTGCCTACGTTCTGGCTAGGCCTCTTGATGATTATGCTGTTCGCCGTCTACCTCAAGTGGCTGCCCGCGGCGGGCTACGTGCCCCTCGCCGAATCGCCGGTTGCTACCCTACGCTACTTAGTCATGCCTGCCGTGGCGCTCGGCTTCAGCCAGGCGGCGGTCATAGCGCGGATGACCCGCGCGAGCATGCTCGACACCATGCGCGAGGATTTCATCCGGACGGCGCGCAGCAAGGGCCTGCCGAGCCGCCGCGTAGTGCTGAGGCACGGCCTGCGCAACGCCATGATGCCGATCCTCACGGTCATCGGCCTTTCTATCGCCACCATGGCCGGTGGGGTGGTCGTCACCGAGACCGTCTTCAATATCCCGGGTGCCGGCCGCCTAGTCATCGAGTCCGTGCAACGCCGCGACTACCCCGTCATCCAAGGTTCCGTGATCGCGGTGGCGTTCGTGTTCGCGCTCGTCAACCTCCTCGTCGACCTCAGCTACCTGGGGCTGGATCCGAGGGTGCGGTACTCGTGAGCATGGTTGTTGCTCCGAAGCCCAGGTGGCCACGCCTGCGCTCCTTGAGGGTGCTGCGCCAACCACCGGTGGCGTTCGGTGCGACCGCGTTAGGGGCGATCGTGTTCGTGGCCCTCGCCGCGCCGCTTCTCGTAGGCAGTGGCCCTAACGACCTTGACATCCTCGGCCGTCTCGCCCCGCCCTCTGCCCTTCACCTCATGGGCACTGACGACCTCGGGCGCGACGTGTGGTCGCGGGTGGCCTACGGGGCGCGCCTGTCCCTTACCGTGGGGTTCCTCACAGCCCTGATCGCATCGCTGGTCGGCACGCTCGTTGCGCTCGTGGCTGGCTATTACCGGTGGCTCGACGAGGTCGTGATGCGCCTGCTCGACGGCATCATGGCGCTGCCAGGAGTACTCCTCGCCATCGCCATCATGGCCGCCGTGGGGCCACGCGTCAGCAACGTCATCTTCGCGTTATCGCTCGTGTACCTGCCACGTTGCGCGCGTGTAGCGCGCGCCGCCGTGCTGGTCGTCAGAGAGCACGTATACGTTGAGGCCGCCAACGCACTAGGGGCGCGTGATCGCAGCATCATGCTGCGGCATATCTTGCCGGCCACCCTGACGCCCGTGCTCATCCAGGCCACCTACGTGTTCGCCACGGCCGTGCTGCTCGAGGCCGCGTTGTCGTTCCTAGGCGCCGGAGCGCCGCCCGACGTCCCCAGCCTGGGCGCGATGCTGGCCGAAGGCAGGCTCCTCATGCGCCAGGCACCCTGGATAACCATCTACCCCGGAGCCGTTCTGTCGCTCACGGTGTTGGCAGTAAACATGATCGGCGACGGCCTGAGGGACGCCCTCGACCCCCGCCTGAGGAAAGGTTGAAGTAGTGGAGGAGAACCCTCTGGACGCCAGCTTGCCGCTTGTCGGCGTGCGCGTTCTTGCCATCGAGCAGTACGGTGCGGGCCCTTACGCCACCATGATCCTCGCCGACCTGGGCGCCGACGTGATCAAGATCGAGCAGCCCGGGACGGGCGAGATCGGCCGGAGCGTGCCGCCGTGGACCGACGGCACTGACAGCTTGTTCTTCCAAAGCCTCAACCGCGGTAAGCGCAGCCTGGCACTCGACCTCAAACACCCGCGAGGCATGGCCATCTTCCACCGGCTGGTGGAGCGCGCCGATGTTGTCTTCGCCAACTCTCGCGGTGGTGGGCCAGAGCGGCTTGGTATCACCTACGAGCAACTCCGGTCTTACAACCCACGCATCGTGTGCGCCTTCCTCACCGGTTTCGGACGGGCTGGCCCTAGGGCAGACGAGCCGGGCTACGACTACATCGTGCAGGCCCTAACGGGCATCGCGTCCATGGGCGGCGAGCCCGGCGGACCGCCAGCCCGGGCCGGCGTGAGCGTCGTCGACTTCGCGGCGGGCTTGGCGGCAGGAGTGGGCGTGCTGGCGGCCCTCCACCGAGCCCGCGCCACGGGCGTCGGTTGCGACGTCGACGCCAGCCTCTTCTCCACCGCCCTTAGCCTCACGAACTACCTCGCTTGCTGGACCCTGACTCGCGGTTACCAACCCGAACGACTGCCTTACGGCGCTCACCCGTCGATAGTTCCATCGCAGTTGTTCGAGGCGCGAGACGGCTGGTTGATGGTCATGTGCCAGACGGACGCCTTCTACCGCGAACTGGTTGCGCGCCTCGACCTGCCCGAGGTGGCGGCCGACACCCGGTACGCCACCATGTCCGGCAGGCTCGAACATAAGGCTGAATTACTTGCCGTGCTCACGCGTCGTTTCCGCGAGGGCAGCGTGGCCGAATGGCTGCAATGCCTGGAAGGGAGAGTGCCGATCGCGGCCGTCAACGACGTGGCTGGAGCGCTGAAGGACCGTCAGGTGGCGGCACTGAATATGGTCATGGAGTACACGCACCCTACCTTCGGGGTGGTGCGCCAGGTTGCCGGGCCAGTGGAAACGAGCCTAGGACGCCGTGCCGCCCAGCCCGCGCCGAGCCTTGGTCAAGACACCGACGCCGTGCTTGAAGAGGTGGGCCAGCTTAGTAGCGCGGAGTTGAGCAGGCTCCGGGCCGATGGGGTCGTGGCGTGAGCCGCAGCATAGGGTCCGTTATCAACGAGGAGGCAAGTTTGTGAGAGGCATAGTAGCTGCGCCGCAGCCGGTGGCGGCCGAGCTCGGCGCCAGGGTCATGGAGGAGGGCGGCAACGCCTTCGACGCTGCCGTGGCGGCGGGGTTCGTGCAGATGGTGGCCGACCCGTTCATGTGCGGCTTGGGTGGCTGGGGCTCGGCCACCATCTATCAGGCTGGCACGGGTACGTTCGAGCACATCGGCTTCTGGGCCCGCATCGGTTCGAAGATGCGACCTGACATGTGGACGCAGGACATCAAGGGCTTCACGAACCTGTGGCGCTTCCCGATCTTCGAGGACCACCGCAACCTGCGTGGGTACACGTCGATAATGACGCCTGGCACGGTAGCCGGGTTCGGGAAGATCCACGAACGCTACGCGAGCAGGCCTTGGGCCGACCTGTTGGCCCCGGCCATCCGGCTCTCGCGCGAGGGTTACCAGGTGCCCGAGTTCGTGGCTGAGCACGTACGCAAGCCCATGCTGCCCGAGTTCCCGCACCCGCGCGAGAAGTACGCCTTCAACGACGCGGCGCGGGCGCTGTTCCACGGCCCCGACGGGTACATGCTCGAGACGGGGCAGTACTACCGGAACCCCGACCAAGCCAAGTCCCTGGAGCGCATCGCGGCCAACGGGTGGCAAGAGTTCTATACGGGTGGCTTGGCGGACGACATCCTCGCCGACTTCGGCGCCAACGGCGCCTTCGTGACGCGCGAGGACCTGGCCGGTTACCAGCCGGTCATCGAGCGGCCCCTCAAGGTCAGTTACCGCGGGTTCGAAGTCGCCAGCTCTGCCGTGCCCGGTGGCGGGCTTCTGACCCTGCAGATCCTCAACATCCTCGAGCAGTTCGACCTGGCCAAGCTCGAGCACAACGGTCCAGAGCACGGCTTCATCGTGGCGGCTGCCTTGGCGTGGGCGGGCGTGACCAGGGGCAACTACCTTACCGACCCGGCTTTCGGCGAGGTGCCAACGGAGCGGCTCCTATCGAAGGAGTACGCCGCCGACATCGCGGACTGCATAAGGCGCCACGAGCTGCCTGACCGCAAGCAACTCAACGTTCCCGGCTTCACGACCCACATCTCGGTCATGGACGAGGAGGGCAACTGCGTGTCGATCACGCATACCCTCACGACCTGCGCCGGCATCGTGGTCCCCGGAACCGGTTTCACCTGGAACAATTGCGTGTCGCTCATGGACCCCATCCCGGGTCGGCCTAACTCCTACGTACCAGGCAAAGCGAGGGCCAGCGCCATCTCGCCGTCGATCATCCTCAAGGATGGGGTCCCGTGGGCCGTCGTGGGGGCGCCCGGCGGCTGGTCAATCTCGTCCGCCGTGTCGCAGGCCATCAGCAACATGATCGATTTCGGCATGACGCCCGTGGAGGCCGTCAGCGCCGCGCGCTTCCACTCGGAGGGCGACCCCGTCTACTGCGAGCTGCGGGTGCCAGAGCGGACGGTGGAGGCCTTGAAGGGGCACGGCATGAACGTGCAGCACTCGTTGTTCAACTACGACCGGACGTTCGCGAAGGTCCAGGTGGCCGCCATAGTAGACGGCGAGTACCGCGGCGGTTCGGACCCACGTAAGGACGGCGGCTCGGTTGCCGTGGCGCGCAGGTAGGGCATGGGCGGCCTGGTTACCTGGCTCTTCGTGCCTGGGGCCACCGAGAGGTTCGTTGCCAAGCTGCCAGCGGCGGCCCCCGACGTGGCCGTGCTGGACCTAGAGGACGGAGTCGCCGAGAAGGACCGCGCAGCGGCGCGTGAACGGGTCGCCGCGGTGCTGGGTGCCGATTCCGTGGCCGGCGTTCGGCTGGCGGTTCGAACCAACCCGGTGGGGTCTAGTGAGTTCGGACAGGACCTGAGTGCGCTTGGGCCGCGGCTGTTCGCCTTGCTGCTCCCCAAGGTCAATCAGCCCGAGGAGATAGTGGTAGCCGCCGAGTCTCTCCTAGAGCGTGGGCTAGTTGACGTGATGCTCGTGCCGATGATCGAGTCGGCCCTAGGGTTGCGCAACGCCTTCGCAGTGCTCAGGGCGCACAAGTCAGTCGGTGGCGTGGCCCTCGGGGCGGAGGACTTGGCTGCCGATCTCGGGCTGGGGCTGGACGTGCCGGGAGCGCCTGCGGCCACGCTAGAGGCGCGGCGGACCGTGTTGGCTCACGCTCGAGCAGAGCTCATGGTGGCAACCGCAGCCGCCGGCGTGCGAGTGCGGGTCGAGTCACCCCAGCTCGGTTTGTTCGCTGAAGAAGTGGTGGCTGAAGCCGCCGCTAGGGCGCGGGGCTACGGGTTCAGTGGGATGTTCGCTGTGCATCCAGCGCAAGTGGGGGCCATCAGGCGCGGGTTCTCGCTGTCGCCGGCAGAGAAGACGCTAAGCGCCGCCATAGTGGCGGCTGGAGCGGCCGGAGGTGCAGTGAGCGTGGCTGGGCGGATGGTGGATAAGGCGGTGGTGCGGCAGGGTGCAGGGGCGGTGGGTGAGAAGGAATGAGCTACCGAGATGAAGCGCACTCTGGTTCGTCGAGGCTCTCCGTTCACAAGCAGTAAGGAGCGCGGGTTATGCCCGGCAAGTACGATTCCGAAGCAAATGCGCGCGTCGTCAGGCTCTTCCGCAAGCGTAGGGCGCGGGCCCCGACCGAGTCGTTCCCGGCGCTGATCCGCAACTGCTGGTGCTAGCCCGGCGTCAACCGCGACGTGGTGGCGTCGCCGTGGTGGCACCGACCAGCACGTCGACCACCGCCTGCGCCGCGCTGCCGCGGTAGCCGAAGGCTAGGAGCGCGGGGCCCGGCACCAGGTCTGCGGAGTACGGGTTCCAGAGCGCAACGTGCACGAACGGTCGGCCCGAGTGTCGCGCCCACGCCTCCGCGCGGTGAGCCGTGGTGGCCTCGCCCGGCGCCACGCGCGTGCGGCTCGTGGAGGCGTACACGACCACGCGCGGCAGGGGGTCCAGGCCCGCTAGGAAGGGCGTCGGATCGACGCTCTCGCCCCAGGGAAGCTCGAGCCACTCGACCTCGATCCCGCGACCCCGTAGCGCGGCCACGAACGCGTCCGCCGGGCGGGCGCTCAGTTGGCTCGCCGCGTTGGCGCGCACGGCGCCCGTGGCGAGGAGCGCCACGCGGTCGCCCGGCGCGAGCCTCGGCAGCTCCCCGCGCGCCTCCAGCCCGGCCGCGGTGGCGCGCGCCATCGTCGCGTAGTCAGCCGCTTCCAGGTTCGGGTCGAGCCGGCCACCGCTCGGCCTAGCGGGGAAGGTCCTCGCGAAGGCCGCGATGCGGCCCAGCTGGGGGGAGACGCCGGCCGGGCCGAACTCCCCGGCGGCCGCGGCCGCCCGGATCGTCGCCGCCACGTCGCGGTGCTCACCGACGGTCCCGAGGGTGAGCGGGAGGTCTACGCCCGCCTGCAGGGCCAGCACGGCCGCCGCCCCGGCCGGGTAGTGAGCGGCGATGGCTTGCATGTCGAGCGCGTCGGTGACGCTCAAACCCCGGAACCGGAGTTCGGTGCGAAGGAGGTCGTGCATCGCGCGGCGCGACAGGGTCGCGGGCACGCCCGGCTCGATGCGCGGCAGCACGATGTGAGCGCTCATCACGGCCGCGGCGCCCGCCTCGATGCCCGCCCTGAACGGGACGAACTCGGCGGCGCGCAGCTCCGCCAGGGAGCGGTCGACGACGGGCAGCGCGAGGTGCGAGTCGGCGTGCGTGTCGCCGTGGCCGGGGAAGTGCTTCAGGGTGGCGCCCACGCCCGCCGACTGCAGGCCGCGCACGAACGCGGCCACGTGGCGCGCCACGCGGGCCGGGTCGGCGCCGAACGACCTGTCGGCGATCACGGGGTTCTCGGGGTTCGAGTTCACGTCGGCCACGGGCGCGAAGTCGAGGTTAACGCCCACCGCGGCCAACGCGCGGCCAGTGGCGGCCCCCACCTCCTCCGTCAACGCCATGTCGTCGGCGTGGCCCAACGCCATGGCGGGCGGCGGGAACGGCACGTCGAGGAGGCGCAGCACGCCGCCACCCTCCTGGTCGATGGCGACGATCAGGTCGTCCCCGGCCAACGCGCGGGCCTCGGCCACGAAGTCCGCGAGCTGGTGACGGTCTCTCACGTTGCGCCCGAAGAGGCAGAGGCCGCTGACGGTGCGCTCCGCGAGGAGCTCGCGCTCGTCTGGCGCCAGCGTGGCACCGGCCAGGTCGATCATGAGGGGCAACCGCGCTGAGCTGCTCACTGCTTCACCTCGATCTCACGTCGGCCGCGTCGCGCAGGGCGTCGCCGACGAAGTTGAAGGCCAGGACGGACAAGACGATGAGCGCCCCCGGCGCCAGGAGCCACGGGTAGAGCCTGAGCGACTCGAAGTTCTGCGCGTCCTTGAGGAGGAGGCCCCACGACGTCATGGGCTCCTTCACGCCGAGGCCGAGGAACGACAGGGCGCTCTCGCCCAGGATGTAGCCGGGCAGGGCAAGCGTGGCCGCCACGACGAGGTACGAGGTCAGGTTCGGCACGACGTGCTTGACGATGATGGCGAGGTCGCGCACTCCGAGCGCCTTGGCCGCCGTCACGAACTCCGTCTCCCGCACGGCCAACACCTGTCCACGCACGACGCGCGCGAGGCCCGCCCAACCGATGACGGCAAGCACCGCGACGATGCCGAGGTACACGGCCGTCGACGGCCACGTCGTGGGGATGACCGTGGCGAGGGCGAGGAGGATCGGGATGCGCGGGAAGCTGAGGAGCACCTCGATGAGCCGCTGCAGGACCTGATCGATCCAGCCGCCGTAGTAGCCGCTGACGCCCCCTACCAGGATGCCGATGCTGAACGAGATGAGGATGCCGATGAGGCCAACCGTGAGCGACACCTGCGAGCCAACCAGCATGCGCGAGAGGAGGTCGCGCCCGAACCGGTCGGTGCCGAGCGGGTAGTAGTCGCCGCCGACGGCGCCGAAGAGGTGCCTGTCCGTCTCGATGAGGCCGAGGAACCGGTACCGCTCGCCCTTGACGAAGAGGCGCACGGGCAGCGGCTGCTCCTCATCGGAGACGAAGATGCGCCGGAAGGTGACGGGGTCGCGCTCCTGGCTCATCGCGTACGTGTGCGGCCAGGCGAGTCGCCCCTCGAACCAGATGCTCAGGGGCTGCGGCGGCTGGTAGACGGCGCGGTGCTGAGTGGTCACGTCGAAGGGCGCGATGAACTGGGCCAGGAGCGCCACGAGGTAGAGGAGCAGCAGGATGATGCCGCCGAGCACGCCCGTGCGCGAGCGCGTGAAGCGGCGCCAGGCCAGGCGGAGCGGGCTGGGCCCGGCGTCGTCCTGCTTGCCCTGGGCGGTGGCCGCCGCGGTCGCGTCAGTCATAGCGGATCCTCGGGTCCACCCACGCGAGCGCGACGTCCGCGAGCAGGTTGCCGACCATGAGGAGCACGCTGGCCAGGAGCAGGAGCGTCATGGCGACGTACTGGTCCTTGGCGAGGAGCGAATCGTAGAGCAGCGGTCCGATGGTCGGGAGGTTGAGCACGATGCTGGCGATGATGGTGCCGTTGATGAGCTCGGGCAGGCTGAGGCCGAGCATGGAGACGAGCGGGTTGATGGCGGTGCGCACGGCGTGCCGGTTGATGACGCGCCGCTCGGCGAGGCCCTTCGCGCGGGCGGTGCGCACGTAGTCGGCGTTCAGCACGTCGAGCAGGTTCGCGCGCATCTGCCGCATGACGGACGCGACGCCCGTGGTGCCGATGGCCAGGATCGGGATCCACATGTGGTTGAGGAAGTCGAGGAACTTCTCCCAGCTCCACGGCACGCCGATGTACTTGGGGCTGAAGAGGCCGCCCACCTGCGTCCCGCCCGTCTGCAGGACGAGTGCGATGAGGAGGAGCGCGATGAGGAAGTCCGGCACGGCGAGCCCGACGTAGCCGATGAAGCTCGAGACGGCATCCGTGAAGCCGTTGCGCCTCAAGGCCGTGATTATGCCGAGGGGCACCGCGACGACCCACGAGAAGAGCATGGTTATGCCGGCGATGACCACCGTCCAGAAGAGCCGCTCCCCGATGACCGTCGAGACCGGGCGGTTGGCGAAGAAGCTGAAGCCGAAGTCGCCCTTGGTGACGATGCCGGTGATCCACCGGAGGTACTGCTGATAGAGGGGCTTGTCGAGGCCGAGCTGGACGTTGATGCGCGCCACGGCTTCCGGCCCCATGCGAGGGTCCTCGAGATACCGGTCCGTGAAGGAGCCCGGGGCGGCCTGGATGACCACGAAGCAGACGACCGACACCAGGAGGATGGTCGGGACCATGATGGCGACGCGCCTGATCAGGTAGGCGAACACGAGATACTCCCAGTCTAGATAGGTCGGGCCGACACTAGCGCGTGTCGGCCCGACCGGTGGGCGAAACTAGGCGGTCACTTCACGTAGTAGAGCGGGACCGGGTTGTAGCCGGGGATGACCCCGAGGTTGTAGACGTAGTTGCCGACGCGGTCGTGGACGGCCGCGATGTTGGCCGGCTTGGCCACCATGATGACCGGCACGTTCACGGCGTTGAGCCGCTGCCACTCCTTGTAGAGCGCTACGCGCGCGTCCCGGTCGACGAGCGTGGTGCCTTGGTCGAAGATGTCGTAGACGCGGCGTTCCCACGTCGCCATCGCGTCGAAGTTCGGGGCGCCGCCCGGCTCGGCCGGCTGCGTGGCGCGGTGCCAGTAGTACAGCGAGCCGCCCGGCTGCCAGATGGGCTTGCGGAGCTCCGGGTCGGGCTGGTTGCCGAGGGCGATGATGATCGCCTGGTAGTCGCCGGCGAGGCCCGTGCCGAGGAGCGCGGAGCCGGAGACGCCGACGAGGTTCGCCTTGACGCCGATCTTCGCGAAGTCGTTCTGGAAGATCGTGGCCATGTCGGTGAACGTGCCGGAGTCGACGTTGTAGGTGAGCGAGAACTCGAGGTCCTTGCCGCCGGGCACGTTGCGGACGCCGTTGCCGTCGGTGTCCTTGATGCCGAGGGCGTCGAGGGCGGCGCCGGCGGCCGCGAGGTCGAACGGCAGCATCAGCGACTTCGTGTCCTCGTAGAAGGTGCCGTCGGCCGGCGCGGTCGGCGTGCCGGGGATCTCGGCGAGGCCGTTGTAGACGTCGTCGATGATGCGGTCACGGTCGATGGCCTGCTCCATGGCGCGGCGGAAGGCCACGTCGGAGAACCAGGGACCGAAGGTCGGGTCATCGAAGTTGAAGGCGACGTGCGGCGGGGAGCCGAAGAGCGCGGGGCTCGTGATCACACGGAAGTCGGCGCCGGCCACCTCGCGGCTCTTGAAGTCGGGGAACTGGGCGCCGGAGATGTTGAGCGTGTCGAGGTTGCCCGCGAGGAACTGGGCGGCCTGCGCCTCGTTGCCGCGGACGACGAGGTAGTCGAGCCGCTCGGCGTACGGCAGGGAGGTGCCGTTGGCGTCGACCTTCCAGTAGTCGGCGTTGCGCACCAGACCGACCTTCTGGCCGGCCACGTACGAGTCGTACTTGTAGGGGCCGGTGCCGACGACCTCGCTCAGGGGGGTGTCGGTCGACCACGCGTTGTTGATATCGGCCTGGGCGGCGCCGCCCTCGACGGAGTACGCGAGCAGCTTGTGCTTCGGCATCATCGGGAAGCGCTGCTGGAGGAGGAAGGCGGCGGACGGAGCCGGCAGCGTGATGACGACCGTGTGGTCATCGGGCGCCGCGAAGGTCACGGCGCGCTGCTCGCCGTCGACGGTGTAGATGAACTGCGCGGCGTCGCCGGCGCGCGCTTCGGGGTTGGTGATGATCTGCGTGTAGGTGAACACGACGTCGGCCGAGGTGAACGGCGTGCCGTCGTGCCACTTGACGCCCTCGCGCAGGTGGAAGGTGTAGACGGTGCCGTCCGCGCTAACGTCCCAGCTGGCGGCCAGCGCCGGCTCGATGGCGTACGTCTCGAGGTTGAACTCCACGAGCGAATCGAAGACGACACCCGTGAGGGTCTGCGTGTTGTTATCGATCTGGCCGTAATACATGAACGTTGGGGGCGAGTCGGCCAAGCTGAGGGTCAGCGTCCCGTTGACCGTCCCCGGCTCCATGCCAAGGCCCGGGTAGCTGACTACCTTGGGCTGGGCAAAGGCGGCGCCCCCCACGGCGATCACCGTGGCGATGGCAAGCGTCATCAGCGTCTTGCGCGGCATTCGTGCCTCCTTGTCTTCACGTGCTGCTCAGTAGTACGCCCCCAGGATAGACCAGTTTGAGACCACCCGCAAGGGCGGCCGCCGCGACCGTCGGGGGCGTGACCCTCCCTTAGGGCCGTTGACCGACTGGTATAGCAGAGGTACATTCAATGGGCGTCCCACTACGACCTTCGCCGGCGCCGGGCGCCCCGGAAGGACTCGAACCGCGATCATGAGGCTCACCGACATCCGGATCGACAAGGCTCTGCCGACTCCAGCGTACCTGCAGTTGAAGGAGTCTCTGGGCCACGCGATGGACTCGGGCCTACTCACCCCGGGCAGCGCACTGCCGTCAGAACGGGGCCTAGCAACCAGCCTCGGGCTCTCGCGGATGACCGTGCGGCGCGCGTTCGAGGAGCTCGAGGCCGACGGGCGCGTCGAGCAGAGGCAGGGCTCCGGCACCTACGTGCGGGGCCAGCGCGTGGAGCAGATCATCGACAGCCTCACGGGGTTCACGGACGAGGCGAAGCGCCTCGGCCTCCGACCCGGGACCAAGCTCCTCAAGGCGGAGCGGGTCGGTGCCGATGAGGCCACCGCCGCGGCACTCGGCACCGAACCCGGCACGACGGTGCTGAGGCTGACCAGGCTGCGCACGGCGAACGACGAGGCGCTCGCCCTGCAGGAGGCGCACCTAGCCACCTACCTGTCCGAGCTGTCGCTAGACGCCCTGCAACACCGCGGCTCGCTCTACCGCAGCCTCGAGGAGCAGTTCGGGGTCAAACCGGTACGGGCGCGCCAGACGATCGGGGCCCGCCTGCCGACGCGCGCGGAGAGCGCCGCCCTCGGCATCGGTCGCGAGGTACCCGTCCTGGCGCTGGAGCGCACGACCTACGACGCGGAGGAGCGCCCGTTCGAGTACGTGCGCAGCGCCTACCGCGGCGACAGTTACCGTCTCGCCCTCGACCTGAGGGCCTCGTGACGGCCGGCGGCGGACCGCGCGCCGACCGCGTAGCGCTCCGCACCCTCACGCCCGATGAGGCGCCCCTCGTGCCCGCGGTCTGGCGCGCCGCTTGGGCGCCAGGGGCCGACGGCCCGGCGGACGGACGCCTCGGGGCCACCCGCGCATGGGAGCCCAGCCCCTACCCGCTCGAGGAGCGCGTCTGGCGCGAGCGCCTCGCCGCGCACCACGCCCCTGAGTTGCTCATCGGCGCCTTCGCCGGACCGGAACTGGTCGGCGTGGCGTACGGGCGCCTGCCCACCGCGGCTTGGCTCCCGAGCGACGTCGGCTGGGTGTCGCTGTTGGCCGTCGCGGCCGCCTGGCAGGGCATGGGCGTCGGCACGCGCCTGTTCACGGAGCTCGCCGGGCGCCTGCGCGCCGCGGGGGCCATACGCTTCAGGCTCGGCAGCGAGGCGAACCACCTCCTACCCGGCCTGCCCCAGGAAGCCCCAGCCGCCGCGTGGCGCCTCGCCAGGCGCGCCGGTGCGCGCTTCACGGCCGCCGAGCACGACCTCCACCTCGACCTCGTGCCGCCGCTGCCGGCCGCGCCCCTGCCCGCCGGCTGGCGCGTGCGGGACGACGACCCGGCTGGTGCGCTGGCCTTCGTCGCGCGAGCGTTCCCGGGCCGGTGGACGCACGAGGTCGAGGCCTACCTCGCCGCCGGCGCGACCGTCCTGACCCTCGTCGACGAGCACGCCGGCGGTACGCCTGACGGCCGGGCCCAGACCCGGGGGTTCTGCGCCGTCTTCACGGGTGACGAGCGGCTCGTCGGGCCGCAGCTCTACTGGCGTCTGGCGCTGCCGGGACGACAACCACTGCGGTCGTCGTCGACGGGGCCCGAAGCGTCACCTGCGCTGGGGGCGGCGCAGCCGTCCGGCGCGCGCGTCGGTGGCATGGGGCCCCTCGGGGTCGAAGACTCGGCGCGCGGTGGCGGCCTCGGCCTCGCCATGGTGAGAGCGGGCGCCGAGTGGCTCAAGGAGCGCGGCTGCACGGACGCCGTCATCAACTGGACGACGCTGACGACGTTCTACGGCAAGCTCGGGGCGCGGGTGTGGCGCACCTACCAGCGCGCGGAGGGACCGCTATGAGCAGCAGTCGACGCGAAGGCGGCCGGCCGAAGCCGGTCGCGACGGAAGCGGCGGCCGCCGACTACTCGGGCCTCGACGCCTGGCCGGCCGGCGCCATCCTGGCGGCGATCACCGCCTCGAACCGTCGGGCCGTCGAGGCCGTCGAACGCGCCATCCCCGAGCTGGAGCTCGCCGCGCTCGGCATCGAGGAGCGACTGCGGGCCGGCGGGCGCCTCATCTACGTCGGCGCCGGCACCTCCGGGCGCCTGGGCCTCCAGGACGCGGCGGAGCTCGCCCCGACGTTCGGCTTCGACGATGCCACGACGCTCCTGGCCGGCGGCGACGCCGCGCAGAGCAAGGCGAGGGAAGGGGCGGAGGACGACGTCGCGGCCGCCGTACACGACGTCGACGCTGCCGGGGTCGGAGCGCGGGACGCCGTGGTCGGCATCGCGGCGAGCGGCGCCACGCCGTTCACCGTCGCCGCGGTGAGGCACGCCAAGGCGCTTGGCGCGTTCACGGTCGGCATCGCCAACAACCCCGCCACGCCGCTCCTCGAGGTGCCGCACGTAGGCGTCCTGCTGGAGACGGGGCCGGAGGTACTCGCGGGCAGCACGCGCCTGGCGGCGGGCACGGCGCAGAAGGCCGCCCTCAACGCCCTCTCGACGACGGCGCTCGTGCGCCTCGGCGGGGCCTACGAGAACCTGATGGTGGGCATGCGTCCGGTGAACGCCAAGCTGCGCGTGCGGGCCGTGAAGATCGTCGCCCAGGGGGCCGGGGTGAGCGAGGCGGCCGCGGCCGCGGCCCAGGAAGCCGCCGGCGGCGACATCCGCTGCGCCATCGTGAGCGCCAAGGCCGGCGTGAGCGTCGAGGTAGCGCGGGCGGTCCTGGCCGAGCACGGCCGCAACGTGCGCTCGGCACTCGACGGCCTGCGGGCGGGCTGAGCCGTCGCCGTCAGTCGTTCGCGGCGCGGAGCGCGGCGAGCGCCGGCTCGGGATCCACGCCGAGCCCCTCGAGCCGCGCGGTCGGCACGCCGTCGGCGTCGAGCACCGTGACGAGGTTGCTGTGCGCGAACACGCCGTTGCCGCCGTCGCGGTACTGCACGCCGAGCAGCGTGGCGAGCTGGCGCGTCAGGAGCGGGCTGCCGATCAGCCAGTGCCAGCGGTCCTTGTCCAGGCCCTTCTCGTCCGCGTAGGCGCGCAGCTTGTCCGGCGTGTCGCGGTCCGTGTCGAACGACACCATCACGAACTGGGTGCCTGCCGCGATGTCGGACGGCAGCGCCGCCTCGATGTCCTGCGCGGACTTGACGAGGAGCGGGCATGCGGTGGTGCAGTCGCCGTAGAACATCACGATTACCGAGGGGTGGCCGCGCAGCTCTGCGAGCTTGAACTCGGCGCCGTCCTGGGCCGTGAACGCGCTCGTCAAGTGGAAGAGCGAGGTGCCCGGCAGCTCACCCGCGGCCAGGACCGTGCCGGCGTGCTCGGCGTGGGCGGCGTGGGCGTCCACGTCTTGGGCCTGCGCCGTGCCGGCGTGCTCGGCGTGGGCGGCGACGGCGCCGGCGCTCGCGGCCTGCTCGCGCTTTCCATCACAAGCGGCGAGGAAGAGGGCCGCGACCAGCAGCAGCGCCGCGACGCGCCTAGTGCGGCCGACGAGCGGTCCGCGGGCGGCCGTACGAGCGCCCGAGCCTCTGACGTGTCTCATGCCAGTCTCCTCAGTTCGCGCAGCGGAACCCGAGTCCGCCGCTCGAGTAGTCACCGGTCAGGCCGCTGCGGAAAGCGTAGCGCAGGAACGCGGCGTAGTCGCTCTTGTCCACGGCCCCGGCGCTGCCGCCACCACAGACGAGCTGCAGCCGCCTGTCGCCGTCGCTGCGGCTGTCGCCCGTGTTGAAGCTCGCGCCGATGTCGAACACCCACTCCCACACGAGGCCATGCATGTCGTGCACGCCGTAGTAGTTGGCGGCGCCGTGCCCGACCGGGCCGGGCACGGGGTCGCGGTTGGCGGTCAGCGAGAGGACCCGTTCGTTGTAGCCGGGTTCGTTCCTGCCGAGCTCGTTGGAGAAGCCCGCGTTGGCGACGAACTCCCATTCGGCCTCGGTGGGGAGGCGCGCGCCTCGCGCCTCGCAGTACGCCGCTGCGGCGAACCAGGTCACGTTCGTGACGGGGGCGTCGGGGTCGAGCGCACCCAGGTCCGTGCCGGAGGCCCAGCCGCGCAGGTACGCCGCGCCGCCGAACACCTCGGGAACGTTGCCACGCTGCCATTCAGGGTTGGCCGCGACGAAGGCGAGGAACTCGGCGTTCGTCACGGGCAGGACGTCGATCCTGAACGCGGCCACCACGGTCGCCCCCTCACCCTCGATCGGAAAGAGGGGCTCCACCAGGCCGCCGTCGACCGCCGCCATGCTCGCCGCGAAGGCCTGAGCGCCGAACGCGCAGGCGGCGGCGAGGAGCAGCTGCCCCAATGCCTTGCGGAAGATGCTGGTGAGCGTGCGCATCGCGTCTCTCCGGTGGGGTCGGCCTCTCCGGGGCGACCCGCCCCTGCCGGCAGGTTCCTACTGGCCGTCCGCGGGGACGTACGGACGGATGTCCGTGCGCTCGGTGAAGACGACGTGGTCGCGTTCGCCCGTCACCACGAGCTGCCCGACGGCGCCCTTGTTGAACGCGCGGAAGATGGCGTGGTCGACGAGGTTGTAGGTGCCTGGCACGTCCGTCTTGAACTCCACCACCGTCGCGCCGCCGGCCGGCACGAGCGTCGTCTGCACGTCATGGTTGACCAGGCCACCCGCCTCGACGTAGACGTTGTCGAAGATCTCGCCGATCACGTGGAAGGAGCTCGTGAGGTTCGGGCCGCCGTTGCCGAAGAAGATGCGGACGGTGTCGCCGGCCTCCGCGAAGATGGCGTTCTCGCCGACGAGGGAGCCGACGGAGCCGTTGAAGACGACGTAGGCGGCGTCCTCGTCGATGGCGCGCTGCATGTCGAAGTCCTGCAGGCCGCGCTCGCCGAAGTTGCCCTTCGTGTAGAAGTCGCCCTGCACGACG
>CAUJFI010000179.1 GCA_963170125.1 Deinococcota bacterium
GGTGGCCGGGTCGGGGAGCGACGCCCCTACGTACGTGCCTGCGCTACGCTCCGGCAGTACTCCGGGCGTCGCTCCCCGACCCGGCCACCAGACCACGCTGCTAAGCCACAGGCGGGCGCCTACAGCCCGAGGTAAGCCCGCCTGATCATGGGATCGCCGCGTAGCTGCGCGGACGGCCCCTCGAGCGCCAGCCGGCCGTTCTCCAACACGTATGCCCGCTCACTGATCCTCAGGACCTGAGTGACGTTCTGCTCGACGAGCAGGATGGGCATGCCCGTGTCGGCGACGCTGCGGATGACGTGCATGACCTCGCGCACGAGGAGCGGCGCCAGGCCGAGGCTGGGCTCGTCCATGATCAGGACCTTCGGGTGGAGCATGAGGGCGCGGCCGATGGCGACCATCTGCTGCTGGCCGCCTGAGAGCGAGCCGGCGGCGGCGCGGCGCTTGACCTGCAGGTCGGGGAAGAGCCGGTAGACGCGCTCGAACCCCTCGGCACGCCGCGCGCGGGCGGGCGGGAGGTAGGCGCCAAGCGAGAGGTTCTCCTCGACGGTCATGTCGCCGAAGAGCTGGCGGCCCATGGGGACGTGCGCGAGCCCGCGCAACGCCAGGTCGTGGGGCTTGAGGCCGGTGACGTCCTCGCTGCCAAGGAAGACCTTCCCGCCGCGCGGCTTGATCATGCCGGAGACGGCGCGGAGGATGGTCGATTTCCCGCTGCCGTTGCCGCCGACCAATCCGACGAGCTCGCCGGCGTTCACGTGGAGCGAGACGCCGAAGACGACCTGGAGCTCGCCGTAGCCCAGGTCGGCGTCCACGACGTCGAGCACGCGCCGGGGCGCCTCACTCATCCGCGCCTCCCAGGTACGCCTCGACGACGCGCGGGTCGTTCATGACCTGCTGGGGCGCCCCGTGCGCGATCTTCTCGCCGAACGCGAGCACGATGACCTCCTCGCACAGCTCGGTCACCGCCTGCATGATGTGCTCCACCATGACGATCGCGATGCCGGAGTCCGCGAGCGAGCGCACGAAGCCGATCATCTCCTTGAGGGCCGGCGGATTGAGGCCGGCCATCAGCTCGTCGAGGAACAGGACGCGCGGCTGCACGGCCAACGCCTTGGCGAGCTCCAGGCGGCGGCGCCTGGCCAGGTTGAGGTCGCTCGAGGGTTGGACGGCGCGGTCGCTCAGGCCCACGAGCTCGAGGGCGTGCATGGCGGCCGCCTCGGCCTCCGCGCGGTTGGCGTGGCGGAGGAAGGCGGGGATGAGCACGTTCTCGAGCACGGTGAGGCCCTCGAAGGGGCGCTCGATCTGGAAGGTGCGGCCCATGCCCCGGCGCGCCCTCGCGTAGGGCGGCAGGCGCTCTACATTCGAGCCGAACAGCCTCACCGTCCCGCGTCTGGCCTTGGCGTAGCCCGTCAGGGCGTTGAACAGCGTCGACTTGCCGGCGCCGTTGGGCCCGATGAGGCCGACGATCTGCCCGGTGTCGAGCGCGAGCGACACGTCGTTGACGGCCACGAGGCCGCCGAACTGGACAGTGATGCGCTCAGCCTCCAGCGCTCTTGGCATACCGCCTCCTCACCGCGCGCCTGCGCAGCTCGCCCATGAGGCCGCGCGGCACGAAGAGCACGACGATCACGATGAGCAGCCCGTAGATGAGCAGGTTGGCCTCCGCGAACGCGTTGCGGAACAGCTCGCCCGCCAGCGTGAGCATGGCGGCGCCGATGAGCGGCCCGAAGAGCGTGCCGCGCCCGCCGATGATCGCGACCAACGCGATGCGCACGCTCAGATGCAACTCGAACAGCGGCTGCGGCTGCAGCGCCGAGAGGAAGATGCCGTAGATGCAGCCGCCGAGGGCCGTGAGTGCCGCCGACAGCATGAAGGCCAGCGACTTCACCGAGACGGGGTTGATGCCCGCCGCCTGAGCGGACGCCTCGTCCTCGCGCACGGCCCGCATCTGGTAGCCGAGCTTGCCGCGCGTTACGAGCAGCGTCGTCGCGAGTACGAGCAGCAGGTAGCCGAGGGCCAGCCAGAACTCGGTGTGGCGGCTGAACAGGTCGAGACCGAACGGCCTGTCGAGGTCGAAGATGAACAGCCCGATGGCGCCGCCCGTCAGCTTGCGCTCGTTGATCGCGATAAGCCTCAGGATCTCCGCGACGGCGATGCTGGAAAGCACGAAGTAGGAGCCGCGCAGGCCGAACGTGATGCGCCCCCAGAGGAACGCGAGGACGGCCGCCAGCGCCATCGCGAGGAGCACGCTCCACCACGGCGCGAGGCCGTACTTCGTGGCCGTGACGCCGACGACGTAGGCGCCCAAGCCGACGAAGGCGGCGTGGCCGAGGCTCGTCTGACCGGTCCAGCCGCCGAGCAGGTCCCAGGCGCTCGCCCAGCCGGCGAGCAGGAGGAGGCCGATGCCCAGCGACAGGGAGCTCGGGAAGACGACGTACCAGGCGGCGCCCGCCGCGGCCACGCCGGCCAGCCCCAGCCACGGCGCCCCGCCGCGCTCGAGCCAGGGCGTCAGCGCTCGCGAGGCCGGTCCGGGCGCCGCCGATGGCGCGGCCGGAGGCGGTCCCGCGCCCGCGTCCGGCCCCCTGTCGGGAGAACCCGTCATACCCGCTTCACCGTGCGCCCGAAGAGCCCTTCCGGCCTCAGCAGGAGGATGAGGAGGAAGGCGAAGAGTCCGTAGGCGTCACGGTAGCCGGAGGAGAGGTAGGACGCGCCGAGGAACTCGACGACCCCGAGCAGCAGCCCGCCGCCGATGGCGCCCGGCACGCTGCCGAGCCCGCCGAGCACGGTGACGACGAACGCCTTGAGCGTGTAGCTGGAGCCGACGGTCGGCACGGCGAAGAGGAGCGGTGCGAGGATGACGCCCGCGCACATGGCGAGGGCCATGCCGATCCCGAAGACGAGCGCGTGGATGCGCGGGGTGTCGATCCCGACGAGCTCGGCGCCGAGGCGGTTCTGCGCCGTTGCCCGCACCGCCCGCCCGACCTCGGTGCGCGTCAGGATCAGCCAGAGGCCGACGATCACGACGAGGGTTATGGCGCCGGCGATCAGCTGCGCCACCGGCAGCCGCACCCCGCCGAGCGTCACGGTGGCGGTGGCGTACGGCAGGTAGATCGACTTCGGCTCGGCGCCGAAGATCAGGAACAAGACATTGGAGAGCACGAGGGCCAGGCCGAGCGTGGCCAGCAGCGTGCTGTCGGCCGGCGCGTCGATCAGACGGTGCAGGACGACGCGCTGCAGCGCGGCCCCGAGGACGAAGCCCAGCGGCGCGGCCACGAGCAGCGCGACGTACGGGTCCATACCGAGGCGTTGGAAGAGCACGATGGCCGTGTACATCCCGACGGCCACGAACTCGCCGTGCGCGAAGTTGATGATGCGCATGACCCCGAAGATGAGCGATAGCCCTACGCCGATGAGGGCGTAGATGCCGCCGATCAACAGGCCGCCGGTGAGGTTCTGTAGGAACGGAGCCAGCCACTCCATCACTGGCTCCGTCCGGAGGCGAGGTTAGGCAAGCTAGCGCGTCAGCGCGCGTTCCAAGACGGGGTCTCGAGCAGGTCCCCCACGACCTGGCCGTTCACGTACACAGTCACGAAGTCGCCGTTCACGACTTGCTCGGCCACGGCGGGTAGCGGGGCCTGGTTCTTGTAGCCCTGGTAGTCCTCGAACCGGATGGGGCCGTAGACCGTGTCGGGCATGTTCGTGGCGAGGAGGGCGGCGCGCACGTCCGCCGGCGAGAAGGAGGCGGCGCGCTTCAACACGTCGACGGCGGTGATGACCGCGGCGTACGCCTGGGCGGCGTGGTACGAGGGCGTGCGGCCCAGGATGGCGCTCAGGCGGGCGTTGAGGTCCTGCGCACCCGGGTACGGCACGTCCTTCGTCCACATGGTGGCAGTGAACACGTAGTCGGCGGCCGGGCCCGAGCCCTCGATGAAGCCGGGGAGCGCGAAGCCAGCCGCGCCACCCGCGAACACCTTGGCGTCGAGGCCCACTTCCTGCACCTGGCGCATGAGGGCGACGGAGTCGGCCGCGTACGACACCATGAACAGGATGTCCGGGTTCAGGGTCTTGAAGCGGTTGAGGATGGGCCGGAAGTCGGCGCCCGCCTGGTCGTAGTCCTGGCGCTGGAGCACCGTGTAGCCGCGCTCGGCGGCGATCACGTCCACCGCGTCTGCCACCGCGCTCTCGAACGCGCCGTTGCCGTGCACGGTCACCACGGTCTTGAGGGTCCCGGCACCGCGCTCGGCGTTGATGGCGTCGAAGACGTCGAACAGGACCTGGGCGTAGGCGTACGACGGCTGGTTGATGCGGAAAATCCAGTCGGAGCCAGGCCGCGTGATGGCGTCGTCGGAGGACGTGAACACGAGGAACGGCCGCTGCTGGCGCGTGAAGTACTGGGCCAGCGGGTTGGTGATGCCCGAGGAGTACGCGCCCATCACGAGGGGCAGGCCCTGGTTGACGAGCTTCTCACCGGCCGTGAGCGCGGCGTTCACCTCCGAGATGTCGTCCTCGAACACGACCTCGACGGCGGCGCCGTTCACGCCGCCGGCGGCGTTGACGTCCTCCAGGGCGGCCTGGATGCCGGCCTTGTGCTGCTCGCCGAACTCGGCGAACCGACCCGTGAGGCTCGTGATGACGCCGATCTTCACGGTCTCTTGGGCGGTGGCCGTTGCTGTCAGCAGCGCCAGGCAGCCTACGAGCAGGGCAACGAAGACTCGCTTCATGCTTCCTCCAGTGGTGATGCAGATTGCTTGTCGCCCTAAGGTAACAGCCGACGGTGCCGGCCGTGGCGACGAACGTAACGGACGCCCGTACACACCCGGCGTCGCACGAACCGCGGCGCCGGTGCCACGGCCCCGCGCACGCCAAGGGGTGTAGACTGCTCATCCATCTCCAGGACGGGATGTCAGGCCCCTTGAAGATCGCCACGTTACTAGCCAAGACCGAGACCGATTCCACCGCGGGGCGGCCGACTCCGGATCGGGGGTCGGCATGCTGCTGACCATGCTCGGCGGCCTGGCGCTCCTGCTGACGGGCACGTACCGGATCTCGGCCGCGCTGCAGGAGGCCATCGGCCCGGCGTCGCGCCGCTGGCTGGCGTTGGCGACCAGGTCACCCGTCATGGCGCTGCTGACGGGCACGGCGGTGGCCGCGGCGACGCAGAGCGGCACGTCCATCTCCGTGACCATCCTCGGCCTGCTCGGCAGCGGCTTCGTGGCCGTGCGCGAGGGGATAGTCATGCTCATGGGCGCCAAGCTCGGCGCCACGCTCGCCATGCAGTTGGCGGCTTTCCACCTCTCCGACTACGCCCTGCCCATGATCGGCGTCGGCTACGTCCTCGCGCTGTGGCGCAGGGGCAAGGCCGTCGGCGAGTTCCTGCTCGGCACGGGCTTGCTCTTCTTCGGCCTCGAGCTCACGGTCCAGTCGGTCTCGGGCCTGAGCTCCAGCGAGGTCTTCAACGTCCTCGTCCGGGCGGCCGAGCAGCAGCCCCTCGCCGTCCTCGCCCTCGGCGGCGCGCTCGGCACGATGCTGTCGAGCTCCAACGCCGCCACGGCCGTGGCGCTCGGCCTGCACGTGGCCGGCGCCGTCTCCCTCGAGACGGCCCTCGCCCTCGTGGTCGGCGGCAACGCCGGCGCGGGCGTCCTCCCCCTCATGGTGTCCCGCAGCTTCGACTCGAACGCGCAGCGCGCCGGCCTCATGCAGATGCTGGTCCTCGTGTTCGGCGCCGTGGCCGTCGTCCTCTTCCTCGGACCAGCGACCGACCTGCTCAGGGCCATTGGCGGGGGCGGGGCCCGCGAGGTCGCCAACGCCCACACGCTCTTCAACCTGGCCGTCGCGCTCTTCGGCACCGTGTTCTGCCGCCTGCTCGCCCCCTTGAGTGCCAAGCTCGTCCCCATGACGGACGACGACTCGGCGCCCAAGTACTTGCGGGCCGAGGCCGTCTCCGACCCCCAGCTCGGCCTCGCCCTCGCGAGGCGCGAGACCGTGCGCATCAGCGACCAGGTGGTCGTGATGACCGAGCGGGCCATGGAGTACCTGGCGAGCGGCCGGTGGGACCCGGGCCCCATCGCCGCCAGGGAGCTGAAGGTCGACCGCCTCACGTTCAGGGTCGTCGACTACGTCGCCCGCATCCGCAGGGCGAACGGCGAGGACCCGATCTCGGAACGGCTGCTCCTCACCGCTACGGAGCTCGAGCACATGGGCGACCAGATCAGGCGTCTCGCCAGGCGCGAGGAGAAGCTCAAGAGCGAGGGCGTCGAGTTCAGCAAGGAGGGCCGCTCCGAGCTGGCCGCCACTGGCGAGCGCGTCCTCACGCGCATGCGCAACGCGTTCACGGCCCTGGCGACGGGCGACAAGGGTATGGCGCGGAACGTCATCGCCGGGCGGCACGCCCTCGAGGACCACATCGCCACCATGCGCGTGGCGCACCTGGCGCGGTTGGAGGCGCAGCTGCCCGAGTCACGCGCGTCGAGTTCCCACCACCTGGAGGTCTTGACGCTCATGCGCGACCTGGACGCCAGCGTCACCCGCGTCGCCGGCTGGGCGGCGGAGATGGAGGAACATGTCGGACGTTGACGATCCCCGCGCGCCGGCCGCTTCGCAGAGTCCTGCCGGAACCCCGCGTCCTTTCGAGCCCGGTTCAATAGGTTCTCCGCGGCACTCCGAAGGATCTCCACGTCCCCTGCACGCCTTCTCGCTCGACCTGGGCGACGGTCTGGCCCTGCGGCTACGCGAGCCGCACCACGCCCCCGAGTACCGGGCCATGCTGGAAGCCAACCGGCCCCATCTCGAGCGGTGGCTGCCGGTCTTCGCCCCCCTGCGGCCCGAGGACGCGACGAAGCTGACGGCCGCCGCCCTCGAGCTGTTCGCAGCGGGCGCCGGTTGGGAAGCCGACCTCTGCGAGTGGGGCGAGCCGGTAGGCGTCATCCGCCTGCACCGCCGCTCGGAGGCCGGGGGCAGCAGCGAGGTCGGCTACTGGGTCGCCGCCGAGCACGAGGGACGCGGGCTCGTCACCCGCGCGGTGAGCGGCGTGCTGCGCTACCTCTTCGACGGCTTCGAAGTCGGCCACGTCGGCCTCGTCACGGCGACGGACAACGTGCGCTCGCGCCGCGTGGCCGAGCGGCTCGGCTTCGACCTCGAGGCCGTGATGCGGCGGTCGTCCATCTCGGTCACCGGCGAGCCCGTCGACCAGGCGTTCTACGGGCTGGTGCGGGAAGGGGGCGGCGGGGCGGCCGCCTATGCGCGCTTCACGCTGCCGGTAGACGAGGAGCTAGAGCTGGTAGTGCTAGAGCTGCCGGACGCGGCGAGGCTGACCGAGCTGGCCCAGCGCAACGCCCAGGAGCTGCAGGAGTGGATGCCGTGGGCCGCGGACCTCTCCCCTGAGGCGTTACAGGGGTTCATCACGGGCCGCGCGCTGCGGGCCATCGCGAAGGGCGAGGGCTTCGAGGCGGGCGTGCTCGAGCGCGGGCAGCTCGTCGGCATGGTGGGCGTGCACCACGTGGCCACGGACCTGCGGCGCGGCGAGATCGGCTACTGGCTGGACGCGGCGCGGTACGGCAACGGCATCGTCACCAGAAGCGTCAGCGCCGTCCTAGCGCGCTGTTTCGAGTCGCCGGCCTGCGGCGGCCAACCGTTCGAGCGCATGGAGATCAGGACCGACGTCGACAACCTGCGCAGCCGAGCCGTGGCGGAGCGGCTGGGGTTCGCGTTCGAGGGCGTGCTGCGGCGCTTCATCCACAACCGGGGCGTGCACCGCGACTGCGCCGTCTACAGCCTGCTGCGAGACGAGTGGGTGGCCAGGCACCCGCCGGAGGCGTAGGCCTCGGCCAGGTGCGTTCCCGGGGCGGGTGGGCTGACGCGCCGCACTCTGGCTGCGCCGAGAAGCTCGCGGCAGGCGCTCAACCGGCCAGCGCTTGGTGGCGGGTCGTGATGCGCTCCACCAGGCCACGCTTCAGCGTCACGCCCGTGCCCGGCCCGGTCGGCACGCTCTGCACGCCGTTCTCGGCTTCGAGCGGCTCCTCGACGATGTCCTCGTTCCAGTAGCGGCTGGCGCTCGACGTATCGCCAGGCAGGGTGAAGCCCTCCAACGTGCTGATATGCAGGCAGTGCGCCCTGCCGACGCCGCTCTCGAGCATGCCGCCGCACCAGACGGGCGCGCCGAACGCCTTGGCGACGTCGTGCACCATGCGCGCCGCCAGATGGCCGCGCACGCGGCCGGTCTTGACGTTGATGACGCGACCGGCGCCGATGCCGAGGCCCTTGCGCGCATCGTCCGGCGAGTGGATGCTCTCGTCGAGGCAGATGGCCGTGTCCAGCTGCGCTTGCAGCTCGGCATGGTCGATCAGGTCGTCGAAGGCGAGGGGTTGCTCGATGTACGCCAGGCCGAACTCGTCTAGCTCCCGCAGGCGCGGCGCGTCCGTCAGGCGGTAGGCGCTGTTGGCGTCGACGGTGAGCTCGATATGGGGCAGCGCGGCCCGCACGGCGGCCACGGGCTCGACGTCCCAGCCGGGCGCGATCTTGAGCTTGATGCGCCGGTAGCCGAGCGCCGCGTTGTGCCGCGCGAGCTCGACCGTCTCCTCGACGCTCTCCTGGATGCCGAGGGAGATGCCGACGGCTATGGGACGGAGGCGCCCGCCGAGGAGCTGCCATAGGGGCACGCCGAGCGCGCGCGCCTGCAGGTCCCAGAAGGCCATCTCGACCGCCGCCACCGCCATGTTGTGGCCGCGGACGTAGCGGAGTTCGTGCAGGAGCTCGGCGGCAGAGTCGTAGTTCTTGCCGAGCAGTAGCGGCGCGACGAAGTTCGCGATCACGTGCCAGGCCGTGTCGACCGTCTCGTAGGAGTAGCCGGGGAACTCACCCGCCGTGCACTCCGACACCCCCTCGAGACCGCCGGAGAACACGGACACGAGCAGGACGCGCCTGTCCTGTTCCACTCCGAACGACGTGCGGAAG
This sequence comes from Deinococcota bacterium, assembly GCA_963170125.1. Lineage (GTDB taxonomy): Bacteria > Deinococcota > Deinococci > Deinococcales > Trueperaceae > JAAYYF01. The sequence goes on from CAUJFI010000179.1 coordinate 8,950, forward strand.
GGGAACTTGAGGCGCATGGCGACCTCGCGGAGTTCGATACGGTCGATCCTCATGGGCAGGCAACCTTCCATACGGGCGGGAGCACCCCGCCGTGAGCGCTCGGCCGCGGTCGGACGCGACCATCTTTCATGAGCGAATCATGCCACGCTCCTCGCGCACGCATCGCGCCCTACTCGCCTGACGCTGACGCAGGGCCGCCGGTCGCCAGGCGGGTCGCGGCGTAAGAGATCGAGATATCCCGTCAGGCACGGCAATTACCTACGTCAGGGCCTGATTTGCGGTGAGCGTTGACACCTCGCCCGGGACCCCGTATATAGTGCGGGGACGTACAAAGCTACGCGTGATGGCGGCGCATGCCGCGCGATCTGCCAAGCAGCGCGCCTCACGCCCACGGCTCAGGTCGTGAGAGAGGACTTCACAGTATGAGGCGGATAGCCGTAACGCTCGCGTTCGCGCTGACACTGGGCGGGCTCGCACTGGCCCAGGGAACTATCAAGATCGGGGTGTTCCTCGAACTATCAGGCCGCATGGCCGTAACGGGCAACGACACGCTCTACGGCGTGCGCGTCGCCAACGAACAGCAGCCGACCGTCAACGGCGCGACCGTCGAGCTCTCGGTCTGCGATAACGCCTCCACGCCGGAAGGCTCGGTGGTGTGCGCCAACCGGTTCGTGGACGAGGGCGTCGTCGCCGTCATCGGGTCGTACTCCTCCAGCCACTCCATCCCGGCGGCCGGCGTGTTGCAGCCCGCGGGTGTCGTCATGGTCTCGACAGGCTCGACCAACCCGGCCACCACGCAGGTCGGCGACTACATCTTCCGCATCCCGTACACCGACCAGTTCCAGGGTGCCGTGGCGGCGCAGTACGCGCACAACGACGCCGGTGCCTCGAGCGTCGCCATCTTCCGCCAGCAGGACGACGACTACTCCGTCGGCCTCTCCGGCTTCTTCAAGGACGCCTTCGAGGCCCTAGGCGGCAGGACCACCGTCCTCGATTTCACGGCGAACACGGTCGACTTCTCCGCGCAGATCAACAACCTGCGCTCCTTCAACCCAGACTTCATCTACTACACGGGCTTCTGCGCGGAAGCCGCCTCGCTCGTCCCGCAGCTCCGCCAGCAGGGCTTCACCCAGTCCATCCTCGGCGGCGACGCCTCCGACGACACGCAGTGCCCCGATGGCGGCGGCGCGGCGTTCGACGGCTTCACCTTCACGTCCTTCGGCGAGCCGGAAGTCCTCACCGGAGCGGCCGCCGAGCGCGCGGCCGAGTTCCGCACGGCGTTCGAGAAGAGCTACACGCTCGATCACTTCACGGGCTTCACCCTCTCGGGCGCTGACGCCTACAAGGTGCTCGTCCAGGCCATCACCGACGCCGGCAGCACCGATCACGCCGCCATCCGCGACGCGCTGGCGAACCTCCAGGACTTCCCCGGCGTCTCCGGCGACATCACGTACGTTGGCACCGACGGCACGCCGGCCAACCGCGTCATGGGGCTCTACGCTTACCAGTTCTCCGGCAACTCCTGGACCAAGGCCGTCCTGAAAGGCATCTCGCTCGAGTAAGCGCTGCGCTTACGCACGTGGCCGGTTCGGTGGGGGATCAAGCGGCCCCACCGAACCGGCCACGAGAGCGATCTCTCGCGAGGACGGAGAGCAGGTTTGGCCGCAAGCGCAGTAGTACCCAGACGCCGCCCGTGGGCCCTTTGGCTCGTCGTCCTCGGCGGCCTCGGGTTGATCACGTGGCGCATGCTCTATCTTCATGGGGTCAATGAGGCCTTCAACGCGGCCTTCTTCGCTGGGGCCGTCGTCCGTTCCCTGCAGCTCGGCAGCCTCTACGCGCTGATCGCCCTGGGCTACACCATGGTCTACGGCATCATCCGACTGATCAACTTCGCCCACGGCGAGGTCTTCATGGTCGGGGCGTTCGCCGCCTATTTCTTGTTCAGCCGCACACCGTTCTCCTGGCCGGTCGCGCTCCTCGTGGCGGCCGCCATCGCGTTCGGAGTCTTGCAGTTCCTCAACTTCTGGCGCGGTAGGGCCCGCGATCCCATCGTGCTGGCAGGCGCGCTAGTGGTGTTCGCCGTGGTGGCGTTCGCGTTGGCCTCCACGCAGCTCGGCTGGTTCTGGGCCATGGTCGCCTCCATGTTCGTCACCGGCGTGCTCGGCATGACCATCGACCGCGTGGCGTACCGGCCCTTGCGTGGCGCCCCGCGCAACTCCATGCTCATCACGGCCATCGCGGTCTCGTTCTTCCTCCAGAACTTCGGCATCCTGGCGTTCTCCAACCGGCAGACGCCGTTCAGGCCCGCCTCGTTCTTCACGGGTCCACTGCAGTTCCAGGTGTTCGGCGAGCCCCTCTTCACGTCGTGGATGATCGTGCTCGTCCCTAGCGTGACAGCCGTGCTCGTGGTGGCGCTCACCCTCTTCGTAACGCGCACGCGACTCGGAAAGGCCATGCGCGCCACCGCGCAGGACGCCGAGACCGCCCGCATGATGGGCGTCAACGTCGACCGCGTGATCGCCACGACCTTCCTCCTCGGCTCCATGCTCGCGGCCGCCGCGGGCGTGCTCTGGGGCATGACGTTCGGGAGCATCAACCAGCCCGCCATCTTCGGCATCCTGCCGGGGATCAAGGCGTTCGCGGCCGCCGTCATCGGCGGCATCGGTAGCCTGCCCGGCGCGGTCGTTGGCGGGGTGCTGCTGGGGTTCCTCGAGAACTTCCTGACGGCGCTTTTCCCGCGCACCGAGTACTTCTCCGGCATCACTGAGTACAAGGACACGTTCGCGTTCCTCGCCATGATCGTCATCCTCCTCGTCCGGCCTAGCGGCATCGTGGGCGAGGACCTGTCGGAGAAGGTATGAGCGCCAGGCCCGGCGACGCGGGTGGGAACGGCGCGGGCGCCCGCGGCTACCGGCCACACTACCTGGCGCACCGGGTGCGCAACTCGCTCCTGACGCTGGGGGGGCTGGCCGTCCTGCTCGTCGTGCTACTCCTGGTGGACGGCGGCGCCAGTGTGAAGCTCAAGCAGGTCTTCGCGCTGTTCGCCATCTGGGGCATCGCCACGGTGAGCCTCAACCTCGTCAACGGCGTCACGGGCATCCTGTCCCTCGGCCACCACGGCTTCATGCTCATCGGCGGTTACGTCACGGGCCTGCTGGTCCTCCCGACCGCCACCCGCGACAACCTCGCGCGCAGCGCGCGCAGCGAGCTCTCGGACTTCGCGATGGGTCTGTCCGTCGAGAACTGGTTCCGTGCCCTCGGGCTCGACTCGCTCACCACCCCCGAGACGCTCTGGGCGCGCTTCCTCGTGGCCGTCCTCATCGGCGGCCTCATGGCCGCGCTGTTCGGGGTCGTCGTCGGGTTCCCGTCGCTGCGTCTGCGGGGCGACTACCTGGCCATCGTCACGTTCGCGTTCGGCGAGGCCATCAGGCTCCTCGCCTCGACGCCCCTGATGTCGTCGTTCACGAACGGCGCGCTCGGCTTCGCGGGCGTGCCTTCCGACATCGGCAAGAGCGTCTGGTGGACGTTCGGCTTCCTGGCCGTCACCGTCTTCGTCATGGCGCGCCTCAAGTACTCGTCTTACGGGCGCGCGCTCCAGGGCATCAGGGAGGACGAGATCGCGAGCGAGGCCATGGGCGTCAACACCGCGTACCACAAGGTGCTTGCCTTCGCCATCTCGGCGTTCTTCGCCGGCGTGGCTGGTGGCCTGTGGGTCAGCTGGGTCGGCACGGCGCGCCTCGACCTCTTCCTCTTCTTCCTGACCTTCTACTTCCTCGTCGCCATCAGCGTCGGTGGGACGGGCTCGATCACGGGCGTGCTCCTGGGCACGGCGCTCGTCGTATGGGTGAGGCAGTACGGCGATCCGCTCGAGCAGACGTACGCGCTCTCCACCTGGGCCGTGGCCGCCGGGCTCGTGCTGCTCGCGGTCGCGGCCCTGGCGTTCTTCCTCCGACGGGTCAGGCGGATCAAGCCGGACCTCGGGCCCGTCGTCTACGTGCCGGGCGCCTTGGGGCTAGTCGCGGCGCTCGTCGGCCTCCTGGGCCAGGGCATGCCTGCCCTACAGGCGACGTGGCAGGGCTTCGGCATGCGAGCCATCACACTCGCGCTGCTCCTCATCACGATCATGATCTTGCGCCCGGTAGGGATCATGGGCAGGCGTGAGTTCACGTGGGCGTGGCTGTTCAGGGAGCGGCTGGACGAGCCCACCGAGGAGGAGCGCGCGCAGGACGCCTGGTTGTCCAACCCGGCCTTGAGCGGTCGTGCCGGCGCCGAGCGCGAGGACGACGAGGTGGACGCGTGAGCATGCTCAGGCTGGCCGGCGTCAACAAGTCGTTCGGTGGCCTCCAGGCCATAACGGACCTGTCGTTCGAGCTCGCCGAGGGCGAGATCGTCAGCGTCATCGGGCCGAACGGGGCTGGGAAGACGACCGTCTTCAACCTCATCACCGGCGTGTACACGCCGGACTCTGGCGACATCCTCTTCGAGGGTGGGAGCCTGAAGGGTTTGCGCCCGAACGCGATCGTGGACCGCGGCGTCGCGCGGACGTTCCAGAACCTGCGGCTCTTCACCAACCTGACCGTGCTCGAGAACGTGCTCATCCCCCAACACCACAAGCTGCGCTCGACCTGGGTCTCTTCCGTGTTCAGGACCTCCGGTTACCTGGCGCAGGAGCGGCGGATGCACGAGGTGGCGTTGGAGAAGCTCTCCTTCTTCGGCCCGCGCTTGATGGGCTTCCGGCTGCACCAGAGCGTCGAGGTCCTCTCTTACGCCAACCGTCGCCGCACGGAGATGGCGCGTGCGATGGCGACGGGCGCCAAGCTCCTCCTCCTGGACGAGCCGAGCGCCGGCATGAACCCTAAGGAGACGCGCGAGATCACGGAGATCATCCGGCGCATGCGCGACGAGGGTGGTTACACGATCCTCCTGGTGGAGCACAAGATGAACCTGGTCAAGGACATCAGCGACCGCGTGATCGTCCTTGATTACGGCCGCAAGCTGGCGGAAGGGGCCTACGCCGACGTCGTCAACGACCCGGCCGTCATCGAGGCGTACCTCGGCAAGCGCTCCGACAAGACGAGCGCGGTGGCTCGGGCGCGAGCAGCCGATGGGTTGGTCGCCGGCTCGTCGGTCGACGTGCCGGGCTCCGCTGCCGGTGGCGAGGAGCGATCGTGACGGGCGCCGGACGCGGAGCCGCGGCGTCGGGCGAGCATGCGCCGAGCGCGTCGCCTTCGGACGCCGCTCGGCGCGAGCCGCTCCTCGAGCTGAAGGGCGTCACGACGCATTACGGGCCCATCAGGGTGCTGCGCGACGTGAACATGGTCATCTACCCGGGCGAGATGGTGTGCCTCCTGGGCGGGAACGCGTCCGGCAAGAGCACGACGCTCAAGACCGTCCTCGGGATCGTCGGCGTCAGCCAGGGCGAGCTCTGGTTCCGGGGCGAGCGGGCCGACGGCCTGCCGACCTCGGAGCGCATCGCCCGCGGGATGGCCGTCGTGCCGGAGAACCGGCGCATCTTCCCCAAGATGACCGTGCGCGAGAACCTCGAGATGGGCGCTTACCTGCGCAAGCCCGGTGCCGAGTTCGACGAGGACCTGGCCTACGTCCTGGAGCTCTTCCCGCGCCTCGGCGAGCGCCTCGGCCAGCTGGGCGGCACCATGTCCGGCGGCGAGCAGCAGATGCTGGCCATGGGCCGCGCGCTCATGAGCCGTCCGAAGCTCATCCTGATGGACGAGCCGAGCATGGGCCTGGCGCCGCTCTTCGTCGAGCGGATCTTCGAGATCATCAAGCAAGTCAACTCGCGCGGCATCTCCGTGTTCGTGGTCGAGCAGAACGCCAACGTCGCGCTCGCCATCGCCGACCGCGGCTACGTGCTGCAGACGGGCGAGGTCGTGCTCTCGGGACCGGCGGGCGAGCTGCTCGCTAACGAGGGGATGAAGCGGGCGTACCTCGGGGAGACTTGACGTTCCGCAGAGGCGCGCCACCAGAGGCGGGGCGCTAAGCGCAGGACCCCCAAGCGCAGGACCCCAGGGGTTCTCACAGACCGCTTGGGGTCGAACCAAGGTTGAGCGTTAACCTTGGCTGACCGAGCCTGGTAACGAAGTTTAGACGTTGACTTTCGTTCAGAGCAGAGGGTGCCTGAAGGGGGTATCGGGGTGCCCCGAGGCGTCTCGAGCGGCCGCGGGGAGCGCGTTCGGGATCGGGAACGGGGTCGCACGCCATGCGGGTTGTGTACTCCAGCGCGAGTGTGGCCGCTACAACGCACCGCAAACCGTGATACTGAGCATGCTTCGTGCCGAGGTGGTACATTCTGCCCCTATCCGGCGGCCCGTACTCGGTCGCGCGCGGCCCCCGGATCCCAGGAGGCCGCCACAGTCATGACGGAAGCGCTCAGCGAGATCCTAGACATCGTCAAACGCCGCAACCCCGGAGAGGGTGAGTTCCTTCAGGCCGCGGAGGAAGTCCTCGCAAGCCTGGACCCGCTGATCGCCAAACAGCCGGAGCTGCTGCAGCAGCGTCTCGTCGAGCGCCTCGTCGAGCCGGAGCGCCAGCTCATCTTCCGCGTGCCGTGGACCGACGACGCCGGCAACGTTCACGTCAACCGCGGCTTTCGCATCGAGTTCAACAGCGCCCTCGGGCCGTACAAGGGCGGGCTTCGCTTCCACCCGAGTGTCAACCTTGGCGTCATGAAGTTCCTCGCCTTCGAGCAGCTCTTCAAGAACGCCCTGACGGGCCTGCCGATCGGCGGGGGCAAGGGCGGCTCGGACTTCGATCCCAAGGGGCGGTCCGACGCTGAGGTCATGCGCTTCTGCCAGAGCTTCATGACCGAGCTGTACCGCCATCTGGGCGAGTACACGGACGTGCCGGCCGGCGACATCGGTGTCGGCGGTCGCGAGATCGGCTACCTGTTCGGTCAGTACAAGCGGATCACCAACAGGTACGAGTCCGGCGTGCTGACGGGCAAGGGGTTGGCCATCGGCGGTGCCCTCGTGCGCACGGAGGCGACGGGTTACGGTTGCGTCTACTTCGTCGAGCAGATGTTGGCGGCGCGCGGTGACGCGCTCGCGGGCAAGACGTGCGTCGTGTCCGGGGCCGGCAACGTCGCGATCTACACGATCCAGAAGCTCCAGCAGCTCGGCGCCAAGGTCGTGGCGTGCTCCGACTCGAACGGCGTCGTGTACGACCAGGACGGTATCAAGCTCGACACGGTCAAGCGCCTCAAGGAAGTGCAGCGGCGGCGCATCGCCGAGTACGTCGAACTTCACCCGAAGGCCGAGTACCGGGGCGGCGGCAACATCTGGGACATCCCGTGCGACCTGGCGTTCCCCTCCGCCACTCAGAACGAGCTGAACGGCCGGGACGCACAGCGACTCGTCGCGAACGGCGTCGTCGCCGTCGGCGAGGGAGCCAACATGCCGTGCACCCCGACGGCCGCCGAGACCTTCATCGAGGCGGGCGTGGCGTTCGGTCCGGGTAAGGCGGCGAACGCCGGCGGCGTGGCCACCTCCGCGTTGGAGATGCAGCAGAACGCGAGCCGCGACGCCTGGACGTTCGCCTACACGGACGAGCGTCTGAGCGAGATCATGCGCGACATCCACACCCTGTGCTACGAGACGGCCGCCGAGTTCGGCGTGCCGGGCAACTACGTCGTTGGCGCCAACATCGCGGGCTTCCGCAAGGTCGCCGTGGCCATGCGCACCCTCGGGGTGATCTAAGGGCGACGCGGCTGGTCAGGCTCGGCCGGCGGGGCGGTGCGAAGAGCGACAGGCGTCGCGCCGCCCCGCCGTCAGGGAGTGCGCGTCAGGGCGTGAAGCCGTGGCCGCTCAGCCGCGCGTCGACGGCCTCACGCTCGGTGCCGGAGAGCCGCCACGCCGCCGTCCGGGCGTTGCGCGCGACCTGGGCGGCGCTAGTGGCGCCAGCGATCACGCTCGCGACGTTCTGGTCGGCCAGCAGCCAAGCGAACGCCAGGTCGACGAGCTCCTTGCCGCGCTCGGCTGAGAACGCGACCAGCTCCTCGATCAGCTCGAACAGGTCAGGCGTGAGATGCTGCTCCCAACGCTGCGTACCGGTGACGCGCGTGCCCTGGGGCATCGGCTGGCCCTTGCGGTACTTGCCCGTCAGGATGCCGCTGAAGAGCGGGAAGAACGGTAGGAAAGCGACGCCGAGACGCGCGCAGGCAGGCAGGACCTCCGCCTCCGGCTCGCGGTGCAGCATGGAGTACTCGTTCTGAACGCTGGCGAACCGCGGCCAGCCGTGCTGCGCCGCGACACCTTCGGCCTCAGCGAGCTGGGCGGCCGTGAAGTTGGAGCACCCGATCTCGCGCACCAGCCCGTCCGCCACGGCCTCGGCGAGGGCGCCGAGCGTGTCGGCGATGGGCACGTCCGGGGCCGGGCGGTGCAGCTGGTAGAGGTCGACGCGGTCGGTGCGTAGCCGCCTCAGGCTCGCCTCGAGTGCCGTGCGCACGTACTCCGGGCGCGCTCCGCCGACGATACCCGTGCCCTCCTTGGCAACCATGCCGAACTTGGTGGCCAGCACGAACTCGTCGCGCCTGCCCCGCAGCGCGCCACCGAGGAAGGTCTCGCTGAGGCCGTCCCCGTAGACGTCGGCCGTGTCGAGGAAGGTGACGCCGGCGCCGAGCGCGCCGTCGATGACGCTCTTGGTGGCGGCCTCGTCCAGCCGGCGCCCGAAGTTGTTGCAGCCGAGCCCTACCACGGAGACGTCGAGCGAGCCGATCTTGCGCGTGTTCATGGTGGCGAGTGTTGCATACCGGCTTAGCGCAACGCGGCAGGCAGCAGCTCGGACGGGAAGTTCTGATACGCCACGAGGCGCGTGAAGCGGTCGATGGCATGCGTGCCGACCGAGGTGCTGCGCCCGTCCGACGTGGCCGGGTACGGTCCGCCGTGCACCATGGCCGGCCCCACCTCGACGCCTGTCGGGTACTGGTTGAGGATGAGGCGGCCCGCGCGCTCCGCGAGGACGTCGATGAGCGGCGCCAACCCTTCGAGCTCGTCCGCCTCGGCCTGCACCGTGGCCGTCAACTGGCCCTCCAGGCCTTCGGCGAACTCGAGGAGTTCACGCATGTCGCGGTAACGAAGTACGAGCGTGCTGGGCCCGAAGACCTCGGCGAGCAGACCCGGTTCGGTGGTCGCGGCGCGTATGTCGGCCTCCCAGAGGGTCGGGGTGCCGTGGGCGCCCTGCGCGTCCGCTCCGCCCAGGTCGGCGCCCCGTGCCACCGGTCGTCCTCCGGCCGCCGCCAACTCAACGAGGCCCTGGCCGTAGCGATCGCATACGGCGCGGTTCAGCATCACGCCGGCGCCGGCTGCGTTCGTCGCCTCGGCTAGGCGCGCAACGAAGCGGTCGCCTGCCTGCCCGACGGGTACCAGGGTGACACCGGGGTTCGTGCAGAACTGCCCGACTCCCAAGGTGAACGACGCGAACAGCCCCTGGGCGACGGTCTCGCTCCTGGCCGCGAGGGCTCCCGGCAGCACGAAGACGGGGTTCACGCTGCCCATCTCCGCGTAGACGGGGATCGGCGTTGGCCGAGCCGCGGCCAGACGCATGAGCGCCTCGCCGCCGGCGCGGGAGCCGGTGAAGCCGACGGCCTTGATCTCGGGCCGCAGCACGAGCGCCTGCCCCAGCTCGTGGCCGGGCTCCTGAACCAGGCCGAAGACGCCGGCCGGCATGCCGGTGGCACGAGCGGCGGCCAGCACGACGTCGGCGACGAGGCGCGACGTGCCCGGGTGCGACGGGTGCGCCTTCGCTATGACGGGACAGCCCGCCGCGAGGGCCGAGGCCGTGTCGCCGCCCGCGACCGAGAACGCGAGGGGGAAGTTGCTGGCCCCGAACACAGCGACCGGACCGAGAGGGCGCTTGAAGGAGCGCACGTCTGGCTTGGGGGCGGGGACCCGCTCCGGGTCGCCCGCGTCTATCCGCGGGTCGAGCCAGGCGTCCGTCTCGATGAGCCGCGCGAACATGCGCAACTGGTTCGAGGTGCGGACGACCTCGCCGCCGATGCGGCCTTCCGGTAGGCCAGACTCCCCCACGGCCCGGGCCGTGATGGGGGCCGCGGCCGCTTCGAGGCCGTCGGCGACCGCGCGCAGGAAGCGAGCGCGCTCGGCGCCGGGCAGCCGCGAGTACGGACCGAACGCCGCGCGCGCGGCCGTGGCCAACCGCTCCAGCTCGGACGCCGTGGTCGTCTCGAACTCGCCGGGCAGCGCCTGGTACGTGCGGGGGTCGAGCGCGACGAAGGCGCTCACGACCTCGCCCCGAGCTGGGGCCGAGTGGCGAAGCCCTCCTCGATCACACGCATGACGGCGACGAGCTCGTCACCCTCGAGCTGGCAGCGTGGGCCGCGAACGCGCGAGCTGCCCCAACCCGCGTACTCGACGGCCAGCTTGATCATCTGGACGAACTTCGTGCCGATGTCGAGGCGCAGCAGCGGCAGGAACCAGGCGTAGAGCTCGAACGCCTCGGCGTGGCGACCGGCGCGCGCGAGCTCGAAGAGGCGCACGGACTCGGCGGGCATGGCGTTGACCAGGCCGGCGATCCAGCCGACCGCTCCGACGGAGACGGATTCGAGCGCGAGGTCGTCGACCCCGATCAGGATCTTGAAGCTCTCCGGCATGAGCGTGCGCAGCCAGGTGACGCGTCTGAGGTCGGCGCTCGATTCCTTTATGGCTTGCACGTGGGGGAACTCCGCGGCGAGCTCCGCGACCTGCGGGGGTAGGAAGTCCGTCTTGTACGCCAACGGGTTGTTGTAGAGCATGCACGGGAGGTCGGTCACGCCGAGCACTGCGCGGACGTGAGCGCTCATCTCGCGCCAGTCGCTCGAGTACACGTACGGGGGGAGGATCATGAAGCCGCTCGCTCCGGCCGCCTGTGCGTCGCGCGTGAAGCGGGCCGCCTCGGCCGTGCTGAGCGAGGAGACCATGGGTATGACGGGCGCGCGGCCGTCGAGTGCGCTCACCAGCCCCTCTATCGTCGCGAGCTTCTCCGCGTGGGTGAGCGTGGCCCCCTCGCCCAGGGACCCGAAGGGCACGATGCCGACGCAGCCGGCGTCGACCATCCACCCGGCGTGCTCCGCCTGCAGGGCGTGGTCGATGCTCAGGTCCTCGTTGAACGGTGTGGTGATGGCGGGGATGACGCCTTCCCAATCAACTCGCATGCTCTTCTCCTTCCGGCCGCTCGCGGCCGAGTCGTGCGCTCACTATCTCCAGGTTGGTGCGGATGTGTTCGGCCATGGCCTTGCCAGCGGCGGCTCCGTCGCCAGCCGCGATGGCGGCCACGATACCCGCATGCTGCGAGTGGGCGAGGGCGCTGCTGTTGACGTCGCGTGTCAGGACCTTGACGCGCATGACGCGCTGGCTCAGGCGCTCGATCGTCTCCTCGAGGACGGAGTTGGCGGACAGACGCGCCACTAGGCCGTGGAAAGCGTTGTCGGTGCGCAACTGTTCCGCGAAGTCGTCGGCCGGGACGGCCGCCATGGCGGCGAGGCCGGCCTCGAGCTCGGCGTGGTCGCTCGGCTCGGCGTTGTGGGCCGCCAGTTGGGCGGCCATCGCCTCGAGCGGCTCGCGCACGGCGTACGTGTGCACGGCCTCCGCCAGGCTGAGGTTGGGCACGCGCACGCCGCGGTTGGGCTCCATGACCACCAGCCCCTCCTGAGCGAGCTGCCTGACCGCCTCGCGCACCGGCGTGCGGGAGACCTTCAGCGCCTCGGCCAGCTCCTGCTCGCGGAGCCAGGTGCCCGGGGCGAGCGTCCCCGAGAGGAGCTCGTGGCGTAGGTGAAGGTAGACGCCGGTGGCTACAGTTTGGGGACGTTGAAAAGCTGCCACGGCATAGTGTATGTTGTATGCAATCTTTAGGCAAGGCCTCCGGTCTGACGTTGCCGAGCGGGGCGAGTCCGTCATCACGTCGGGGTCCAGGCCGGAGGTCTAGCCATGGAGTTCGCCGCCACCTACACGACGGTCGACGCCCACACGGGCGGTGAGCCGCTGCGGATCGTCACGGGCGGCGTGCCGCGCATCCCGGGCGCCACCATCCTCGAGAAGCGCCGTTGGGCGCGCGAGAACCTCGACCACGTGCGGCGCGCGCTCATGTGGGAGCCGCGCGGGCACGCCGACATGTACGGCTGCTACGTCACCGAGCCGGTGACCTCTGGCGCGGACCTCGGCGTGATCTTCATGCATAACGAGGGCTACTCGGACATGTGCGGCCACGGCATCATCGCCCTGGCCACCGTGGCCGTGGCGCAGGGGCTCGTCGCGCGCACGCCGGGCGAGACGCGCGTCGGCATCGACAGCCCAGCCGGCTTCATCGAGGCGTTCGTCGCGTGGGACGGGCGCCGGGTTGGACGCGTGCGGTTCCTCAACGTCCCGTCGTTCCTCTACCTGCGGGACGTCGTGGTGAGCACGCTCGGCTTCGGGGAGCTGAGCGTCGACATCGCCTTCGGGGGCGCGTTCTACGCGTACCTGGACGGCGCGGCCGTGGGCCTGGCGGTCGTACCGGGGAACGTGCGTGAGCTCGTGGAGCTCGGCGACCAGGTGAAGCGCGCCGTCATGGCCGCCGTGCCCATCCAGCACCCCGAGGTGCCGGAGCTGAACAGGCTGTACGGCACCATCATCGCCGGGCCGCCGCGCGACCCGGCCAACCACCAGGCGAACGTGTGCGTGTTCGCCGAGCGGGAGGTCGATCGCTCGCCAACGGGCACTGGCACGTCCGGGCGCGTGGCGCAGCTCGTCGCCCGGGACCTGCTCGGCATGGGCGAGGAGCTACGTAACGAGAGCGTCGTCGGCTCGGTCTTCGCTGGCAAGGCGGTCTCCCGCACGCGGGTGGGCGACTTCGATGCCGTCGTGCCGGAGGTGAGCGGCACCGCCGCCATCCTCGGCTTCAACCAGTGGGTGGTCGAGCCGGGCGACGCGCTCGGTGAGGGTTTCCTTGTGCGCTGAGGCGCTAACCCCGCTCCACGTGCGGCAACATGGCGAAGAGCTTGTCGAGGATGCGCTCGCCGTCCGTGCGCAGGCCGTTGTGCTCGTACTCGCTCGTGACCCACGTCTCGACGTTGGGCACACGCGCGACCGTCTCCATGGCGAGGCCGAGGTCGACGTACATGTCGTGGTAGTAGAGCGCAGCGGCCACGGGCACGCGGTTCTCGGCGAGGACGCCCAGGTCGTAGAGCGCGGGCCAGTCCGACTTGGCGGCGAGCAGCTCGGCCGCGTCCTTCAGCGGCCGCAGGGTCTCGAACTCGTCGCACATCCAGGGGTAGATCATCTCGCCGGTGAAGAGGAACTCCTTGCCCGGCGCGTAGTCGAACTGCGGGAAGTCCGCCTGCACGCGCTCGGCCGCCCAGTTCGAGGCGGTGCCCTGGCAGTAGGCGGCCTCGTGCAGCACGGTGAAGATGGGGTTCGTGTGGAAGCTCGTAGCGCCGAAGACGCCGTGCAGGAAGGGGTAGGCGAGCTCGTCGCGCCCGTCGACCGTCACGAAGGCGCGCTCGATGAGGTCCATCACGCTCTCGGAGCCGCCGGCACCGCCGAAGGCGAGGCCGAGCTGCTGGAACTGCCGCGCCGTGAGCCGCTGACCGTTCGGCAGGCTCACGTCGTTCTTCAGGAGGTGGTCGGCGATGCGCCGGCACGTGAGCTGCGCGTGCGGGTAGCGTGCGAAGAACGCGCGGTTCTTGGCCTCGACGCGCGGGAAGGTGGCGCGGTAGACGTCCTCCGCGGGGCGCGTGAGGGACGGGATGCCGCCCGTGATGAGCGCGGCGCGCAGGCCGCCTGGTGCGGCGGAGAGGTAGCGCAGCGCGCAGAAGCCGCCGAAGCTCTGTCCGAGGATGGTCCACGGCTCGTCGCCGATCAGCTCGCGGCGGATGAGCTCGGCGTCCGCCACGATGGCGTCGGCGCGGAAGTGGGCGAGGTAGGCGGCCTGCTCCGCGGCGGTGCCGCGCTCCGCGACCGTCTGGTAGCTCACGAGCGAGGAGAGGCCCGTGCCGCGCTGATCGAGGAGGAGCACCCGGTGGTCCTGCAGCGCCCTGGCGAGCCAGCCGCTGCGCGACTCCGGCCGCGGCGACGCGGAGCCGGGCCCGCCCTGGAGGAAGACGAGGTAGGGGAGCTCGGCGCCGGCGCGCTCGATGGGCGCCAGCTCGCGGGCGAAGATGCTCAGGCGCTCCCCACCGGGGTCGGCGTGGTCGAGGGGCACGCTGAAGCGGCGGTTCGTGACGAGCATGCCTGGGAGGGTGTAAGACTCGCGGGCGGAAGGGGAGCTGGACGTCGGCATGATGAGGGAATGGTAACTGGCCGTATGCGGCTGCTGGAGGTAGCGGCGTGAGGGAAGCGCGAACGGACGAAGGCACGCGGCGGTTGCGGTTCGTCGACTCGCACACGGGCGGCGAACCCACGCGGCTCGTGGTCGATGGCGGTCCGGAGCTCGGCACCGGGCCGCTGGCGGAGCGCCTGCGGCTGTTCCGCACGGAGCACGACCGGTTCCGCTCGGCGGTGGTCAACGAGCCGCGCGGCTCGGATGTCCTCGTCGGCGCCCTCCTGTGCCAGCCGCACGACCCGGCGGCGGCGGCCGGGGTGATCTTCTTCAACAACGTCGGCTACCTGGGCATGTGTGGCCACGGCACCATCGGGCTCGTCGCCACCCTCGCGTACCTGGGGCGGCTGGGGGCCGGCAGGCACCTCATCGAGACTCCGGTCGGGAACGTGACCGCCGAGCTGCACGCCGACGGCCGGGTGAGTGTGCACAACGTGCCCGCCTACCGGCGCCTGGCGGGCGCGCGAGTGAGCGTCGAGTGGCGCGGCGCGCGCGTGAGCGTGACGGGCGACGTTGCCTGGGGCGGCAATTGGTTCTTCCTCGTGACCGACCCCGTGGAGCGCTTCGGCGTCTCCGTCGCCACCTCGGACCTCGAAGCGCTGACGGAGCTGGCCTGGCGCGTCAAGCAGGCGCTCGCCGCGGCGGGCATCACGGGCGACGGCGGCGCGGAGATCGACCACGTCGAGCTGTTCGTGCCTGGCGCGGCCGGCGCCGACTCGCGCTCGTTCGTGCTCTGCCCCGGCAAGGCCTACGACCGCTCGCCGTGCGGTACCGGCACGAGCGCCAAGCTCGCGTGCCTCGCGGCCGATGGGGTCCTGGCTCCGGGGGAGACGTGGGTGCAGGAGAGCGTCATCGGGAGCCGGTTCGAGGGGCGGTACTCGGTACGGGAAGACGGGGCTTTCGCGGGCGCTGGTCGGCAGGACGGGGTGCCAGACGGCGCGAGCGTCCTCCCCGTGATCACTGGCCGCGCGCACGTCATGGCCGAGGGGACGCTGATCGTCGACCCGGCCGACGAGTTCGCTTGGGGGATCTCGTGAGTCGCCACGTCGTCGTCATCGGCGCGGGCGTCGTCGGCCTGATGAGCGCCTACCACCTGCGTCGGCGCGGCTTCGCTGTCACCGTGCTCGATCGCGAGGGCGCGGACCGCGGGTCCGGCGAGCAGGCGCCCGCGTCGTACGGCAACGCCGGCATGATCGTGCCGAGTCACTTCGTGCCCCTGGCCGCTCCCGGCGTCGTGGCGCAGGGACTGCGCTGGATGGCCGACCCCAAGAGCCCGTTCTACGTGCGCCCGCGCCTGTCGGCCGACCTGCTCACGTGGGGTTGGCGCTTCTGGCGCGCAGGCACCGCCGCGCACGTCAGGGCGAGCGCGCCACTGCTCCTCGCGCTCAACCTCGCGAGCCGCGACGAGTACGTCGCGCTCGACGACGAGTTGGGCGGTGGCATCGGCTTGGAGCGGCTGGGCCTCACCATGCTGTGCGCCACGCAGCATGGGTTGGAGGAAGAGGCGAAGGTGGCCGAGATGGCGCGCGCGCTCGGCGGCAGGGCCGAGGTGCTCGACGCCGCCGCGGTGAGGGCGCTCGAGCCCGGCATCGAGCTGAACGTGGTGGGCGGCGTGCACTTCCCGGACGACGCGCACCTTGACCCCGGCGCGCTCATGCGAGCCGTGCAGGCGCGCCTGCAGGCCGACGGGGTGGAGTTCCGCTTCGGCGCGCGCGTCGTGGGGTTCGAGCTCGGCGATCGCGGCGTGCGCGGCGTGACCGTGCGGCCGGCCGGCGGGGTCGACGAGACGGTGACCGGCGACGAGGTCGTCCTGGCCGCCGGCGCCTGGACCGGGCGCATCGCGCGCCTCGTCGGCCTGAGCCTGCCGATGCAACCCGGCAAGGGCTACACCCTGACGTTGGAGAGCCCGTCGCAGCGCCTGAGCGTGCCGTCCATCCTGACGGAGGCGCGCGTGGCCGTGACGCGCATGGGGGAG
The DNA here is from genome assembly GCA_963170125.1 of Deinococcota bacterium. Classification (GTDB taxonomy): domain Bacteria; phylum Deinococcota; class Deinococci; order Deinococcales; family Trueperaceae; genus JAAYYF01. The sequence goes on from CAUJFI010000179.1 coordinate 25,226, forward strand.
AGGCTGCGCATCGGCGGCACCATGGAGCTGGGCGGCTTCGACGAGGGCGCCAACGACCTGCGCGTGCGGGGGATCGTCGAGGCGGCGCGGAGGTACTTCCCGCGCCTGACGGAGGCCGAGCTGGCCGAGCCGCCGCGCTGGCACGGCTTCAGGCCCCTGTCGCCCGACGGGCTGCCGTACCTGGGCCGGTCGCGGCGCGTTCCCAACCTCACCGTGGCGTCCGGCCACGGGATGATGGGGCTGAGCCTCGCGCCCATCACGGGGAAGCTGGTCGGGGAGGTCGTGGCGGGGGAGGAGCCCTCGTTGCCTATCGGGGCCATGAGCGTGGAGAGGTTCTAGGGCAGGTCAGATACCAGGCGCGACCCCGGGCCTCGAGCTCGTGCGGCTGCTGGGGTGCCTCTTACGTGCGTCGAGTGCCTCAACGAGACCTCGACGTCACCGTTGCCTACCTTAAGTTGTCTGCTAAGCCACCGGCCGAAGACAACGGGCAAGGACGGACTCCAGGAGACCGGGGTCGGCCGTCACTCCATGGACCATGGCCTCGATTACCTCGTCGGGTCCGACGTTGTCCCAGGCGACGCTCTGCCCGACCGTGTTCGCCCAGAGCTCGATGAAGAGCCGAATCGTCCTGCCGTTGCCTTCCCGGAACGGATGGATGACGTTCAGTTCGATCAGGAACGGTGCTGCGATCTGAATGAAGCGGGCTCCGACGTGTTTCGGCGGCGTGTCCTTTATCCGCGGAGTAGAGGCGAAAAGCTTCTGCCCCTCGCTATCGATCTGTTCCCAAACCGCGAACCGCGTGTCACCCTTGGAGAGGTCGACTTGCCCGGCCTTACCCGCCCAGGCGTAGACGTCCCTGAACAGTAGCCAGTGTAGGTGACCCAGGAAGTCGATGGTGAACTCGAACGCAGGTGGTGACGCTAACACCTGCAAGAGCCTCGTAGACACGAGCCTGCTCTCCCACTCAGCGAGTACGCGTTCGCTACGGATGCCCAGCAGGTTGATCAGAGTATTGCTGTTGGGATAGCAGTAGAGCCTATCCTGGCTCTCGTACACGGTTCGCCAAGGCTTCCTTCAAGTCTCGGATGACTGTGTCGGCGTCGAGTCTGCCGTCAGCAACGGCGGCCAGGAGCTCTTGGTGTTCCTGCGCCAACGCCTGTCCCTCGATCAGGAAACTAGCCACCACCGACCTCACAAGGGCCTTGGCGCGAGGCGTTGGTTCTACGGTTGCCATCGGCCCATTTTACTCCACCTGGGGACCCGTTCGCCGCCCGTGCCGGTGCTAGGCGCGCAGGCCGGGGCGGGACCCGTGACGAGGGCGTGCGTTACGAGTGCGAGCTGCAGGGATGGTAGTCCGCTCACGTTCGATCCAGGCAGGTACCGAGCCGCTCCCTTGACTCGAGCTAGTACCCCAGACCCAACAGGCTGGTTCGTCCTCGGCCAATCATGAACCACGCGCTTCTCGGTGCTACCCTCGCATAGTGGAGGTCCGTGCGATGCGACGACCAGTCACCAGAAGCCATTTGACGAGGGCCGCGGCCCTGTTGGCGGTCCTGCTGCTCCTGACGAGCTGCGGCCTCGGGAAGAAGTCCACCGCCGGCTCGTTCGACTACACGGGCACCTGGCGTGGCAGCCTCACCGACGAGACGACCGGCGCCGGCACCTTCATGACCACGCTGCAGCAGGTCGACTTCGCCGTCACGGGCACGTGGCATAGCGTCATGGGGAGCGACGCGGCGCGGCAGGACGGCGGCGCCCTCAGCGGCCAGCTCTTCGTGGGCAAGGACAGCGACCTGCTCGAGGTGACGCTCAGCCCGGCCGTGGCCGGCCGGTGCTCGTACAAGCTGACGCTGTCGCGCACGCAGGAGACGATCAGCGGTAGCTACGCGCCCGTCGGCACGGGCGCGGAGTGCGGCGACCTGACGCGCGGGACGGTTCAGGTCGGCAAGCAGTAGTGAAGCCAACGCGGTGTGGAACGGTCGCTCCGAGCCGGCGGGATCGGATCTGGGTGATGGCCTATTCGACCTCGGCGACAGATGGTGAGGGCACGCGCTGGTCGGGTCCGGTGGGATTATCCTTCACTTATGAGGCGTTGCTACCTCACAGCCGGCTGCATCTAGGGTTTGCGCGCGGTTACCGGTTGCCATAGCCGTTTCGCAGAGGTAACGCCTGTCGGGGAGCGTGGAGCGATGAGAGTAAGGGAGATACGCCCGCTTGGTCTTCGACAATCAACCGACGCGGATACGTCGCCTAGGCCGATCCGTGTACACAGCAAGATGCTTGAGAAGGACTTGGTCGTCCTCGGCCACAGGAGGCTTGTGCTCACGAGCCCGCTTCGCGTCGTCATCGAGGATTTTGGGCCTGGAGGAACGGTAGCGTCCTTGGCTGCGGACAAGACGTTCTCCGGCTTCGGGCAGTCCGAGGACGACGCCGAGAGGGAACTGGTGGGCCTCATCCACGAGGATGTGCTTTTCTACGAGTCCACGCCGGATGAAGAGTTGACGGCGGATGCGAGGAGTGTCAAGGCCTGGCTTCGAGAGCGCTATCAAGAAACGGCGTAGGTATGCCGGCATGGAAATGGCGTGACGTCCGTCGTGTGCTCTTGGCCAAGGGCTTCCGCCACGAACGGAGTACGGATCACGAGTACTACCGGTTCTACCGGGACGGTAGAGCGACCTCGGTCAGGACCAAGATCAGCCATGGGAACCGGGGAGAGCTCCATAGCGCTTCGCCGCTGATGCGCGAGATCCAGCGGCAGCTTCACTTGAGACGCGAGGATCTAGAAGACCTCCTAGATTGCCCCATGTCCGAGGATGGCTACGCCGCCACGCTCCACGAGCATGGCTTGCTGGGCAAGTGAGTAAGCGAGGCGGCAGCGCTTGCCGATCACCTCGGCACCGCCGCCGTCCGCTCCGCCAGCCAAGCCCTGACATCGTTTGACAGGTGTGGGCTGAGCGTCTCGCGGACCCTGCGGTGGTACGCGTCGAGCCATTCGGCCTCCTGGTCGGTGAGCAGGTCCACGTCGATGAGGTCGCGGTCGAAGGGGCACAGCGTGAGCGTGTCGAACGTCAGGAACTCGCCGAAGACGCTCGTGCCCGCCGGCGCGACGGCGATGACGTTCTCCAGGCGCACGCCGAACACGCCCTCGAAGTAGACCCCCGGCTCGTTGGAGTTGACGTGGCCGACCTCGAACACGACGTCGTTCGTCTTGTTGATCCGCTGCGGCCCCTCGTGCACGTGGAGGTAGCTGCCCACGCCGTGGCCGATGCCGTGGCGGCACTCCCAGTCGTTCGCCCAGATGTGACAGCGGCCTAGCGCGTCCAGCTTCTGGCCCGTCGTGCCCTTGGGGAAGCGTACGGAGCTGAGCATGATGAGGCTCTTGAGGACCGTGGTGTAGGTGCGCTTGTGCTCCGCGGTCGGCGTGCCGAGGGCGACGGTGCGCGTCGTGTCGGTGGTGCCGGTCAGGAACTGCGCGCCGCAGTCGATCAGGAGGAGCGACTCGGGGGCCAGCGGCTGCGGGTTCTCGCGGTTCAGCTTGTAGTGGCCGACGGACGAGTTGGGTCCGAAGCCGACGATGCTGTCGAAGCTGGCGCCGCGGTAGTCCGGCAGGCCCTCGCGGAAGGACTGGAGCTTCTCGGAGACGGAGAGCTCGGTCTCGGCGGTCAGGTCGGTGGTGCTCAGCCAGTGCAGGAGCCGCGTGACCGCGGCGCCGTCGTACATGTGGGCGAGGAGGGCGCAGCGCAGCTCGGTCTCGTTCTTCCTGGCCTTCATGGCGTCGAGCGGACTGGGGCCCTCGACGCGGCGCAGGTGGCGCATCGCGTCGTACAGGAGGACGTTGGTCTTGGCCGGGTCGACGAGCAGCGGTGTGCCGTCGGCCAGCTCCCCGAGGCCAGCCGCGACCGCGGCGTACGGCCGGATCTCGACCTCGCCGTGCAGCGCGGCGCGCAGGCCGGCGCTCACCTGGTCATCGTGCACGAAGAGCTGGACCCCGTCCGGGCCGACGATGCAGTAAGCCAGCGCCACGGGGTTCATGGGGATGTCGTTCCCGCGGAGGTTGAGGAGCCATGCGACCTCGTCGAGCGCCGTGACGAGCATGCCGGCGGCTCCGAGCTCTGCGAGCCGGCGCCTGAGCCGGCTGAGCTTGCCGGCGGCGGTCTCGCCGGCGAACTCGAGCGGGTGGTCGACCACGGGCATGGGCCTGTCGGCCGGCCGGTCCGTCCACACCTCGTCGATCAGGCCCCGGCACGCCTTGGTCGTCAGCCCGGTCGGCGCCAGCCTCGCCTCGAGCTGGCGCAGGGCCTCCGCGCTGAGCGCCTCCGGGTCGAAGCCGACGACGCTACCGGCCGGCAGGGTCCCGATCAGCCAGGCCAGGAGCTCGGGCGTGCCGGGCTTCCCTTCCTTGAAGACGGTGATGGCGGTGCCGGTGGTCTCGGTGTCGGCGCGCATGTGGTAGCGCGGGTCGACCCACAGCCCGGCCTGGTCCGCCGTGACGACGAAGCGCCCGGCCGAGCCGTTGAAGCCGCTGAGGTAGGCGCGCGTGCGCCAGCGTTCCGAGAGGTACTCGCTCAAGTGGGCGTCGCCGGTGGTCGCCAGCCAGGCGTCGACACCGGCGGTGCGCATGCTCTTCCTCAAGCGGTCGATCCTCGCTGTCGCGTTCGGCATCCTGGCTCCAATCATCGCAGCGGAGGCGGCGGGCCGCACGCCCGGTACGCCTTCAGAGCTTTCTCATACTGTTGACAATCTAGCATGCCCGAGGCTACGCTTCGGCCATTCAGTTCTCGTGAGTGGGGTCCGGCCATGCCTGTGCCAGTTCGCTCAGCAGCCTCCACCGCAAGGTTCGAAGGGAGAAGCGCAACGGTGAAAAGAGTTCTGTTGTCCCTCTTGGTCGCGTTTGGGCTGCTCGGCAGCGCATTCGCGCAACAGCCCGGCTCGACGCTCGTGGTCGGCATGAGCATCCTGCCCAACACGATCGACTCGGGTGACGCCAACGATTCCAATGCCATAGCGGTCACCCGCCAGATCGTCGAGCGCCTCGTCGAGTTGGCCCCAGGTAACGAGGGCCTCGTCCCCGGACTGGCCAGCAGCTGGGAAGCGAACGCCGACTCGACTGAGTGGACGTTCCACCTGCTGCAGGGCGTGAGGTTCCACGACGGCACGCCGTTCAACGCCGAGGCGGTGAAGTTCAGCCTCGATCGCTGGAACGACGCTGCCAACCCGTACCACTTCGGAGCGGAAGGCAAGGCTTACGTGGGTTGGCGCAACCTGTTCGGCGGCTTCCTCGGCGACGGCTCGGCCGTCAGCGAGGTCGTCGTGGACGATGAGTACACGGTGACGCTCAAGCTCACGCGCTCCATCTCGTTCCTCCCGTCCCTGCTCGCCGGTGGCTACTTCGGCTTCGATAGCCCCGCGGCCGTCATGGCGGCCGGCGCGAACTACGGTACGCCGTCCGTCGGCTCCGTCGGCACGGGCCCGTACCGCTTCGAGCGTTGGGAGGAGGGCAGCCGCGTTGTGCTCACGGCCAACACGGAGTACCGTGACGGCCCGCCGCCCACCGAGACGGTCGTCTTCGTAGGCGTGAGCGACCCGACGGCGCGCCTGGCTCAGCTCAAGGCCGGTGCGCTCGACATCGCTGCGGCCATCTCGCCGTCCGACCTGGACAGCGTGCTCAGCGACCCGAACCTCGAGCTCGTTCGGGGCGAGGGCGGCCTGAACACGAGCTACTTGGCCATGCACCAGAACCAGAAGCCCATGGACGACGTGCGCGTGCGCCAGGCCGTCGCGTACGCCGTCGACAGGGTCGCCATCGTCGACGCGTTCTACGCCGGCCAGGCGGTGGCGGCGGAGGACATCATCCCCGACTCGCTGTGGGGTCACGCCGACGGCGTGGGCGCCTACCCGTACGACCCGGCCAAGGCGCGCGAGCTGCTCACCGAGGCGGGCTACCCGAACGGTTTTGATACTGAATTGTGGTATCGGAACTCCGGTCTCGAGCCCGTCATCGCCGAGGCCATCGCCTCCTACCTGGCCGACGTCGGCATCCGCGCTGCCCTCAAGACCGAGGACTGGGCCGCGTTCCTGGCGGACTACATGGCGGGCAACTTCCCGCTCTACACGCTCGGCTGGAACGCCGACTTCGCGGACCCGGACACGTTCATCTACACGTTCTACGGTCCGCAGGCCGTACGCCGCTTCGGCTGGAACGCTCCCGAGGTCGTCACGCTCACCCAGGAAGCCAGGCAGGTCCCCGGCCAGGCCGAACGCGCCGCGCTCTACGCGCAGGTCGTGACTGCGGCTCACGAGGCCATGCCGGTGCTTCCGCTCGCGCACCAGTCGCAGTTCTTCGTCGTGCGCAAGGGCGTGACGGGCCTCGTCCCGAACCCGCTCGGCGCCTTCCCGGTGCTGGCGGGCACGAGCAAGGCCCAGTAGCGGATCGCGGGAGCGGGGCCGGGCCTCGGACGCGGACCGGCTCCTCCCACCCGGCCATCACACACGGCCGCACGCGCTCTTGCCGGCGCGTGCGGCCACTCGGACGCGGCGGCGCGGCGTGCGGTCGCTCGAACCAAGCCACCCAACGCTAGGGGAACCTGACCAGTGACGACATACCTGATCCGGCGCGTGCTCGGCATCATCCCCGTTCTGCTCGGGGTCACGTTCTTGGTGTTCGCCATCAACCGGATCGTGCCGAGCAACCCGGCCGTCGCCATCCTCGGCGACAAGGGCACGGTCGAGTCGCAACGCCAGCTCGCCGAGGAGCTGGGGCTGAACAAGCCCGTGTTCTTCGACGTCGAGGGCTACCGCAGTAGCGGCAGGTTCGGCCAGCTCTTCGACAGCCAGTACTTCAAGTACATGGGCGAGCTCCTGACGGGCAACCTCGGCAAGTCGTTCATGACCCGCGCACCGGTCACGGACAGCCTCAAGGTCCGGTTCCCCGCCACCATGGAGCTCGCGCTCTTCTCGATCCTGATCGGTAGCACGCTCGGCATCGTCCTTGGGGTCGTCGCCGCGCTCCGGCGCGGCACGTGGGTAGACACGGGCATGCTGTTCATCGCCGTGTCGGGCGTGTCGTTCCCCGTGTTCTGGACCGCGATCGTCCTCATCTATCTCTTCTCCGTGCAGCTCGGCTGGTTCCCACCCGCCGGGCGCTTGAACGTCACGAGCACGCTCCAACCGGTGACGGGTCTGTTCGTGCTCGACACGCTGCTGCGCGGCCAGTACAAGCTGTTCCTCGATTCGCTGCACCACCTGGTGCTCCCGGCGTTCGCGCTCGGCACGCACGCCATGGCGCTGATCATGCGCATGACGCGGTCGTCGATGCTCGACGTGCTGCGGCGCGACTACGTGCGCACGGCGGCCTCCAAGGGCGTGCCCCCGCTGGTCGTCGTCATGAAGCATGCGTTCCGCAATGCGCTGGTGCCGGTCGTCACCGTCATGGGCCTATCGTTCGGCTCGCTGCTCTCCGGCGCCATCCTGGTCGAGGCCATCTTCAACTGGCCGGGTGTCGGGAGCTGGATATTCAACGCCATCACGCAGCGCGACTACCCCGTCATCCAGGGCGGCGTCCTGTTCGTGGCGGCCGTGTTCATCGTGCTCAACATGCTCGTCGACCTCTCTTACGTCCTTATCGACCCGAGGATCAGGTACTGATGCGGCGCTTCCTCAGGAACCGCTCCGGCGTCATCGGCCTGGCGATCGTCCTCTTCTTCACCGTGGCCACGCTCCTCGCGCCCGTGCTCAGGCCGTACAACGCCGGCACCGACAGGAACCTCGCCAAGCGCCTCAAGCCGCCCAGCGCCGAGCACGTCCTCGGCACGGACGAGCTCGGCCGGGACGTGCTCACGCGCGTATGGCACGGCGGCCGCGTGAGCCTCAGCGTGTCGCTGCTCGTCGTGGGGTTCTCGGCGGTGCTCGGAACGGCGCTGGGGGTGCTCGCCGCGATCATGCGTGGTTGGCTCGACCTCACGCTCTCCTGGTTCGTCGACATCCTGCTGGCGTTCCCCGGCATCCTGCTGGCCATAGCGATAGTCGCCGCGCTCGGCGCGAACCTGACGAACGCGCTGATAGCCATCTCCATCATGGGCATCCCCGGTTACTACCGCGTCATGCGTTCCGCGGTCATCGGTCTGCGCGACCTGGAGTTCGTGCAGGCGGCCGAGGCGCTCGGCTCGTCGAAGTTCCGCGTGGCCGTCAAGCACCTGCTCCCCAACGCCCTCTCACCCCTCATCGTGCAGGTCACCTTGGCCATCGGCCGCACCGTGCTCACGATCGCGTCCCTCGGCTTCCTGGGCCTGGGAGCGCAACCGCCGACGCCCGAGTGGGGGCTCATGATCAAGGCCGGCTACAGCCAGTTCCTCACGGCGCCGTGGCTCTCCATCGCCCCCGGTTTCGCCATCTACCTGGCCGTTCTCGGCTTCAACATGCTGGGGGACGCGATCCGCGACCACTTCGATCCGCAACTGAGGACGTAGGCCTTGGTCGCGACTCGCATCTCGCCCGCCCGCGCCGCGCCGCCGCCCCCCGCTCTCGAAGGCGCCGCACCGCCACCGCTTCGCTCTCACACCTTCTGGGGAGGAACACCATGACCACCGCGAGCAGCTCCAGCTGGGGCACCCATGACGCCCTGCCGGACGACCGCAACAAGGACGTGCTCATCTACGTGAACGGCGAGCTGGCGCCGCGCGCCGAGGCCAAGGTGTCCGTCTTCGACAGCGGTTTCCTCGTCGGTGACGGCGTCTGGGAGGGCCTGCGGCTCCAGGGTGGCGTGCTCCTGTTCCTCGAACAGCACCTCAAGCGGTTGTACGAGGGGGCCAAGGCCATCGCGCTCGACATCGGCTTGACCCCCGAGCAGCTCACGGCCGAGCTGTGGCAGGTCCTCGACGCGAACGGCATGAAGGACGGCGTGCACGTGCGGCTCATGGTCACGCGCGGCAGCAAGCGCACGCCCTCGCAGGACCCGCGCTTCGTGGTCGCCGGACCGACCATCGTGATCATCGCCGAGTACAAGTCGAGCAACCCGGACGTGCGCGCCACGGGCGTCAAGCTGTTCACGTCCAGCGTCAGGCGCCCGTCGCCGGACGTTCTCGACCCCAAGCTCAACTGCCACAGCAAGCTTCACGAGGTCATCGCGCTGCACCAGGCGCTCCTGGCGGGTGCCGACGAGGCCCTCATGCTCGACCCGCACGGCGCCGTGAGCACCTGCAACGCCACCAACTTCTTCTGCGTGCGCGGGGGCGAGGTCTGGACCTCGACGGGCCAGTACTGCATGAACGGCATCACGCGCGGCACCGTCATCAGGCTCTGCAAGGAGAACGGCATCCCAGTCCACGAGCGGGATTTCTCCCTCACGGACGTGTACGGCGCGGACGAGGCCTTCGTGACGGGCACCTTCGGCGGGCTCACGCCCGTGGCCGTGGTGGACGGGCGGGGCATCGGGAGCGGGATCCCGGGGCCCGTCACGACCAGGCTGACCGAGCTCTACGTCGCCGAGAAGGCGCGGTATGTGCTGGAGCGGCGGGCTGTCGGGAGCGCGGAGAGCTGAGCTCGCTTCGGTCTCCATGACCTGGTTGGCTACTGCCGCCGGCGGTCGCTGGCCCCGGAGCGGAGCTCCAACTGCCCCCTGCTCGCCACGGGGGTTCGGACCGGCGTTCACAACGGTATCGTACGGTCAGAACAGCGTGCGGCACCGAACCAGGTCAGGCTCTTGGGGAGCGGTCTCCCGGTCTTCGAGCAAGGCGTGTGAGGCGGCGCCTGGAGGTCGTTAGTGCTGGGACGGCTGGAGCCGATCGATAGAGAGCAGGGGGCCGGCAGGACGCTGCGCGAGCAGCTGGTCATCGTGTTGCGCAAGGCGATCCTGGAGGCGGCCATGCCGCCCGGCGAGCGCCTCGTCGAGACGACGCTGGCCGAGCAGCTCGGCGTGAGCCGCGGTCCGCTGCGCGAAGCCATCCGGCAACTCGTGGAGGAGGGTCTGGTCGACCAGACCCCCTTCACCGGCGCGGTGGTGAGGTCGCTGTCCGTCGAGGACATCCAGGAGATCTACTCCTTCCGCACCCTCCTCGAGTCGTTCGCGTTCAAGATCGTGTGGGACAAGCGGACCCCGGAGTTCTTCCGCGTGCTCGACTCGCGCCACAGGGCGCTGGCCTACGCCATCTACTCCGGTGACCAACAACAGGCCATCACGCGCGAGATGGACCTCCACGGCCTCGTGTACGAGTTCTCGAAGCACCGCAGCCTCATCGAGTCGTGGAACCTCCTGCGCGGGAGGCTGCACTTCTACTTCACGCTCCACCACGAGGCCCACCACCGCAAGGGCGCCTTGCCCGAGGCGCACGACACCTACGTGGCCCTGGCCAAGGGCGACGACCTGGGCGCGATGCTGCGCGAGGTGGAGGAGCACATGCGCCGAGGCCTCGGAACGCTGGAAGCGTTCGTAGTGGAGCGCAGCGCCAGGTTGCGCGGTCAGGACGTGGCGGTGTCCTCCGGGGTGCCGACGTAAGGGCAGCCGGATCGTGACTGGTGACGAAAGCTGTGCGGGCCGACTCGCTGAAATGTACAATTTAGCTATGTCGGAGATCACTGCTACGGAGGCTCGGCAGCGTTGGGCCGAGACACTGGATGCGGCCAAGAGGTCACCGGTACGGATCACGAGCCACGGCCGCGAAGTCGCTGTCGTGATGAGCGTTGACCTCGCCGACCGTGCGCTTGCGGCCCTCGAGGACGCGGAGGACGTAGCCGCCGCGGAGGCCGCGTTGGCCGACCCGACGCCACGCGTGTCACTCGCGGACCTTGCCCGCGAACTCGGCATCCCGTTGGATGAGTGACGTCTACGCGGTCGAGTTCACCGCGGTTGCTCGGAAACAGCTAGCTAAGCTGGACCGCTCCGTTCAACTGAGAATCATCAGGGCCACCGAGCTACTGACTCGACAACCCCGACCGCCTACTGCGCGCCGGCTAACCGCCCGGTCCGAACTATGGCGCGTCAGGGTCGGCGATCACCGCGTGATCTACGCCGTCGCTGGCCAGAAGCTCCTGGTGACGATAGTCAGAATTGGGCATCGGAGCGACGTGTATCGCGGTATCGACGGGCTGTAGACTTCTAGCGCGCCAGCGCCGCGTCCTTCCCGTCGCCCGCCCTAATGCCGCACCGGGCACCCGCCGGCTTCCAGCCTGTCCGCCAGCATGTCGCCGACCTCCGCGTGACCACCTCCGCGCTCCAGCAGGCCGAGCGCCGTGCCTTGCTGGTCGGCCACGCTGCGGTTCTGGCTCAGCTTCCACTTGCCGCGCAGCTCCGTGAGTTCGATGCTCACGCCGACGATGCCCTTCATCTGCGCCGCCACGTACTCCTGCGGCGCGTCGGTCATGCGCCACGGCTCGTCGAAGGGCGCCTCGTTGTGGTCGACGAGCTCCGCGAGGTGGCGCCTGAGCCAGGCGCGGTCCTCGATCACCGTGGGCAGGCCGCGCGCCTGCGCGATGACGTAGTTCCAGGTAGGCACGACCTTGCCGTGCTCGCGCTTCGCCGGGTACCACGACGGGGTGACGTACGCCTGTGGGCCTTGGAAGACGACTAGGCACTCGGTGGCGGTCTGCAGGTCGCGCCACTGCGGGTTGGCGCGGGCGAGGTGGCACTCGAGCTTGCCGAGCGTGGCGTCTTCCGCGTGCAGGACGAACGGGATCGGGTTCGCCACAGGACCACCGCTGCCGGCGCTGACGAGCAGCCCGAGGGGGTGGGCGCGGATCAACTGGTGCATGACCTCGGGGCGGCTGTGGAGGGGTCCGGGTTCAAATGGCGGCGGAGAGTACGTCTATCCGACAAGTCCCGGTATAACCGTGGTAGGATTGCGGTATGAAAACGGCGATCTCCTTGCCAGACGACATATACCGGGATGCCGATCGCTTGGCGAAGAGCATGGGGCTATCACGCAGCGAGCTGTACGCCACGGCGGTCAGGGAGTTCCTGGCCAGACACCGACACGCCGACGTGACTTTACGCCTCAATGCACTTTATTCGCGTGAGCAGAGCGGTTTGGCGTCCGACCTACGTGAGGCCCAGGCCGGTAGCGTTGGTGCGGACGATTGGTAGTTCATCGCGGTGAGATCTGGTGGGCGGATCTGGGCGAACCACGAGGCCCTGGCCCGGGGTTCCGGCGGCCGTTACTGATCGTTCAAGCGGATGCTTTCAACCGTAGTCGCATTCGCACCGTGCTGTGCGTCGTCCTCACTTCCAACCTCGCGTTGCTCGATGCCCCCGGAAACGTGCTTATCGAAGCAGGCCTGGTGGGCTTGCCCAAGGACTCGGTCGCGAACGTGTCACAAGTCGTGACGTTGGATCGCGACTACCTCATCGAGCGCGTCGGCCACGTGAACCCTGACCTCCTTGCTGAGGTCGATGCCGGGCTGAGGCTCGTGTTGGACGTGTGAGGAGTCGGCCCGCGCCTTGCGTAGCGGTGGGCGCGGGGTGGTCATCCTCCTGACCCGTTCGCGTGCGTCTACGCCTGACGGTTGTACCGTAGCGGTGCTCCTCCATACCGCGTAAAGGAAGCCCGTATGCCCCACGACGTCCACCCCGACCTAGAGCCGCTGATCGCTGAACTGGTCAGTATCGACTCCGTCAACCCCGCCCTGGACCCCGACCACCCCGGCGAGACGGAGCTGGCCCGCTTCGTGGCGACGTGGTGCGAGGGGCGCGGCCTGAAGGTCGAGTGGCTCGAGTCCTACGCCCCCGGCCGGCCGAGCGTGATCGTCACGGCCCCCGGCGCCGGTGGCGGCCGCAACGTCCTGCTCTACGCGCATCTGGACACGGTGGGTGTGAAGGGTATGCCCTCCCCGTTCACGCCGCGCGTGGAGGGCGGCCGCATGTACGGCCGCGGCACCATCGACATGAAGGCGAGCCTGGCCGTGTGCATGCTGCTGCTGGCCGCCGCCGCCGAGCGCGGCCTGGCGGGTGACGTGGTTCTCATGTGCGTGGCGGACGAGGAGCACGACAGCATCGGCACCCGCGAGGCGCTCGCGCACCTGGCGCGCACGGCGAAGCTCGCCGCCGCCATCGTCACCGAGGTCACGAGCATGGAGTTGCACGTGGCGCACCGCGGGTTCGCGCTGTTCGAGATCGAGTTCGAGGGCAAAGAGTCGCACACTTCCAGGCCGGCCGACGGCGTCAACGCCCTCACGCACCTGGGCAGGCTGCTCGCTTCCGTGGAGCGTCACGACGGGGAGCTGCGCCGCCGCCCGCCGCACCCGCTGCTGGCGCACGGCTCGCTGCAGGCGGTCCTGGCCGTGGGCGGGCAGGAGCTCTTCACCACGCCGAGCAGTGCGACCGCGACCATCGAGCGGCGCACGTTGCCGGGGGAGACGGCCGCCACGACCCTCGCCGAGATGGAGTCGCTGCTCGCAGAGTTGACGACGGTGGACCCGGCAGTGAAGCCGACCGTGCGCCAGGTCCTGGCGCGCTCACCGTTCGAGGTCGCGCCCGGCGCCGAGGTCTTGGAGCTACTCGCCGCCGCCATCGCGGCCGAGACGGGCGCCGCGCCTGCCAGGCGCGGCGCGCCCTACTGGACCGACGCGGCGCTGATCGCCGATGCCGGCATCCCCACGGTGCTGTTCGGACCGATCGGCGGTGGCATCCACCAACTGGACGAGTGGGTGGACCTGGGGAGCGTGCACGCGGTCATGCGGGTCCTGGAGCGGGTGGTGGGGGAGTTGGCGACGTAGGGTGAACGTCGGCGGCGCTCGTGCGGCGCCTCGCCCTTCATGCCCCGACCGAGATGGCGGTGCCGGCTATCGTCGTGGGCGAACTCGCCTTCGGTGCCCACAACTCGACGCGTGTGGCCGAGAACTTGAGGCTCGTCTCGGACTTCCTGGCGCCGTATGCCACCATTCCCTTCGATTCTCAGGTCGGTTACCACTACGGTCGAATCCGGGCGGATATGAAACGTCGAGGCGCGCCTATCGGCGGCAACGACCTGCTCATCGCGGTTACCGCGGTAGCCAACGACCTCGTCCTCGTCACCAATAACACCGGGGAGTTCGGGCAGGTCGTCGGTCTGCGTTTGGAGGATTGGGAGGCTGACATCTAGCCCCAGCGCCGGGTCTCGGGTCGTTGCTATCCCTGCTTGTCGCCGCCTCCCTGCGGTGCCCGACTGAAGGTGGCCGTACCGATCGCCACCAGCGTTCCGTTGGAGTCGCTCACGTCGATGCGCACCACGATCACGCGGCGCCCGCACCGCATCACGCGCGCGTCGGCCGTGAGGAGGTCGCCGCGGCCCGGCTCGAGGTAGTCGACGCGCATGTCGATCGTCGCCACCGCCACCGCCTCGCGCAGGTCCGGGAGTTGCAGCGCCGCTGCGCCGCCGGCCGCCGCGTCGATGAGCGCGGACATCGCTCCGCCGTGGACGATGCCGCGGTAGGCGTTTCCGATCAGCTCCTCGCGCAGCGGCATCTCCAGGACCAGCCTGCCGGCTTCCGGATCCGTTGACACGAGCCGCACGCCGAGCAGCTTGTTGAAGGGGATGATCTCTTCCAGCATCGTCTTGAGGTCGAGGTTCAGCTGGGTGGCCGACATACGGTCATGCTATCCCTGGCCGGCGCGAAGCGACCGGGTGCCGCTATCGGCGGCAGGAAACGATGTCTGGTCGCGAGCCCGATACGGGGAATCGCATAGCCCAAAGCGCCTGGGGCCGTCTAAGCTTCGAAGGTGCGACTCGCTCGTGGCGGCATCCTCCTACTCGGTCTGGCGTTGTTCCTGATCGCGTGCGATACGCTGAACCCCGACCTCGGGAGCGCGAACCCCGGCGCTGGTAGGGAGATCACGGACGTTCGGGATGGCGATGACCCGCCTGACGCGAGAGCGCCGACCGAGCCGGCCGATCCGGGCAGTCCCGAAGAGCCGACGGATCCGGAAACACCCGTCGAGCCGACCGAGCCGCCCTCCGAACCAACGAACCCGGACTTGCCGGCGGACCCTGACTTGCCGGCGGAGCCCGACCCGGACCCGGGTGTGCCAACCGTCGCGACCCGGTTGTTGGCCGCGGTGAACAGCGCCCGCGCCGCAGGCGCCACGTGCGGCGGGGTCTGGCAGGCGCCCGTTGCGCCGTTAACGCAAAACGAACTGCTGGTGCAGGCCGCGCAAGGCCATAGCGACGATATGCTCGCGCACGGGAGCATGTCCCATACGGGCTCGGACGGGAGCGGACCGGGAGACCGTATCTCCCGCACCGGCTACCGAGCTTCGTGGTGGGGTGAGAACGTCGCGTGGAACTACCGGAGCGTCGAGCAGGTCATGGCCGGATGGCTGGGAAGTGCTGGGCACTGCACGAACATCATGAACCCCAACTTCACCGAGTTCGGCGCCGGCGAGGCCGGGTACTACTGGACGCAGGTCTTCGCGCGGCCCAGGTAGCGGCATCCCGGGCGCCTACGCGCGCCGTCGGTCCCAAGCGCATGGCCAGGCGGCCACGCGCTGTGCGATCCGCCCAGCAGGCCGCCACGGCAGCGAGTAGCATTCGCCAATGCGAACGGTCCTGAAAGTGCTGCTGGTGCTCGGGTTCGTGGGCGTGTTGGCCGGTTGTGCTACTACGAAGCCCCCCAATGGTGAAGAGGACCCTGATCCCGGTAAGCCGACCATGGCTAAGGCGATGTTGGCCGCCGTGAACGAAGTGCGGACCGCCGGCACGACCTGTGGCGGTGTTGCAGCGCCGCCGGTGGCTCCACTGACGTTGAACGACCTTCTCGCGCAGGCAGCACAGGGTCACAGCGACGACATGTTCGCGCATAGGAACATGTCCCACGCCGGCTCGGACGGCAGCACCCCAGACATGCGTATCGCCGCGACCGGTTATCGCGCGAGCTGGTGGGGTGAGAACGTCGCCGCCGGGTTCGACGCCGTGGATGACGTCATGGCTGCCTGGCTGAAGAGCGCCGGTCATTGCTCGAACATCATGAACTCCCACTTCACCGAGCTGGGCGTGGGCGAGGCGGGCCACTACTGGACCCAAGTGTTCGGCCGGCCCTTCTAGCGCTGGAACGTTACTTGGCAAGGTTCGCGTTCGCGTAGGGCAGGAAGGCCCTCTGGAGTCGAGTCTCATGACGATGGGGCTAGAACAGCCTGTCGCCCCATAGATAGTCGAGCCTGCGCAGTTCCCGTTCGACACGAGGCCCATGGGGAGCAGGTCGCTGCCCCGTTGCGCAGTCGCGAGCGTCGCGCCTCCGATGGCCCGGCCTTGCCCACACCGCCCGTGACAGGGCCGGCGCCGTACGGGGTCGACAAGGTGATCGTGCCGGGCGCCGCTCCGGCCGGGAGCGAGACGGTGACCGACACGTCGTGAACGGCGCTCGGATCCGGCGGACCGCCACGTCCACACGCCGGCACCGTCAACAACGCGAGTAGCAAGACCAAGTCGAAGTTGGTCCTACGAGTCGTGGCTTCCTCCAGAACCCCCAGCGGAGTGTAGTGCCGGTGCACTCAAGGTGCGATTAATGCGTCACCGGGCGGTTCGGCCCGGTGTAGTCCCGTGCTGGCGGCCAAGGATTGCTTCCAGACCCTCAAGCGACCGAGGCTGCCATAGCCTTCTCAATCTCCTTCGCGCAAGCCCTGATGGTCGGCGCCAACTCCACCAGTCGCTCAGGCGTGAGGTCGGTGATGGCCCCGTTGAAGCTCACTCCCGCCACCACCTGCCCGGACGGGCCGTAGATGGCGGTCGCCACACAGGCGACGCCGCTTGCGCTCTCCTCCAGGTCGAGGGCGTAGCCCCGCTCCTTGATCTCGGCGAACTCCGCCAGTTGGCGGGTCCGCTCCTTGCGCCCGATGCCGTTCAGGAAGAAGAGCCATTCGCGCTCGGGCTGGCTGGCGATCATCGCCTTGCCGGCGCCCGTTCTGTACGCCAACGTGCGCTGACCGACGTAGGCGTTGACCTGGAGCTGCCTACTGCCGATTATGCGATCGACCACCATGCTGTAGATGCCGTCGAGAACGGCGATGTGCACCGTCTCGCCCGTCCGCTCGCAGTAGTTCTGCGCGATCGGCTTGGCGGCCTTCGTGAACTGCAGGCTCGACTTCTTCTTCTCGCCGAGTTCGAGGAAGCGGTAACCGAGGCTGTAACGTTGCGCCTTGCTCTCCAAGTACCGGTACTTGACCAAGGAGGCCGCGAGGCGATGTGTGGTGCTACGCGAGAACCCGGATGCCTGGCAGAGTTCTTGCAGCGACAGGTCACCGTCACTCACGAGCTCGACGAGCTGGAGTGCCTTCTCTAGAGTGGTGCTCACGTCGCCATCCTAGAACGACCTGCGCTGCCGCCGGAGTGCGAGGAGCCGAGGTCGCCCTGCCAGGTCGCCCGAGCGTCTCGGGAAGCGGACGTAGGCCGACGCTGGTGTCCTGGACTAGTCGCTTCCCGCCAACCCTAGCCGCAACCGCAGTACGTCGATGACCTCGATGGCGGCGGTGAGGGCGTCCGTGAAGCGGTGCCTGACCCGCATCAACTCGGTTGTCAGGAGGTGCCGTTCTGGGTCGCCGGCGACCAGACTGCGGTAACGACTCAGCGGGGCAAGCATGGGGACGGGCTCCTTGAGGTCGCTGAGCCCGTAGCTGTCCTGACCGTACTTACCCACCACGGTGGCACGCAGATGGGTGATGTGGCGGCTGAGCTGCAGGAGCGCCTCGTTGCGGGCCAACACGGCTTCCTTGGTGTCGGCCTGCAGAGCGTCCAGCCACGCCGCCCGCTCCGCCAGTCGGTCGAGCAGCGGCCGCACGCGGCCCAGTTCGGCCGGGTCTTCGCCTTCCGAAAGCATCGTGTCGAAGCGCGTCCTCAGCTCTTGGGCCGCGGGCGAGGCCAGATGGGGCAGAAGCTCGGTGCTCACCAGATCGTGGATCAGGCCCGCCCAGAAACGGCCGTCGCGCTCGAGCACCGCCTCGTCGAGTGTGTCGAAAGTGTCCTTGTCGGTATGGTTCCACCAGCCGAGGGTAGCGCCGTTCCAGGCCTGCACGACGGCGTCCGGCAGGGCGTGGCGTGCCGCGATGGCGGGCACGCCAACGCCGAAGAAGGACTGGTCACCGATCCGCTCCAGCCGCTTGCTCGGCAGTCGCTCGCCGAAGAGCTCCTCCGCGATCGCCTGATGCGCGTCGCGTAGCTCCGGGCTGCTGTTGACGGCGAGGCGGTCGGCGCCACGCATGCCGACCGAGTCGATGTTGGTGTACGCCACTCCGTAGCGGCTCAGCTCCTCCCAGTGGGTGTCGACGAAATAGGTAGAGCCGGCGGCCTCCGCGATCTCATGACCGTTCCAGAAACAGAAGACCGCCGAGCGGCGCAGTTCGTCACGGCGCTCGGCCAGCAGCCTGGCGATCTCGATCATCACGCCGTTGCCGCTGGCGTTGTCGGTCACGCCCGGCTCCCAGGCGTCGAGGTGCCCCGAGACGACCACGAACTGCTCGTGCTCCGGGCTCGACTCCGGCGCGCGCAGCCAGGCGATTGGCTGGGCGACTCGCGCCCAGAGGCGTTGGCCCGTCACACGGAGCCTCACCTCCACCCTTCCTTGCTGACACTGCGCCTTGAGCCGCTCGCCGTCGCGCCGAGTGATCGCAAGGGCGTGCAGCCTGGGGATCTCATTCCACGTGGCCCGGGTGGGGTTGCCCCACACGGCCTTCAGGGCGCGCCAGGGGATGTTGTCCTGGTCGGAGGTTCCCCAGTTCATCAGGACGATGCCGATGGCGCCCTGCTCGTAGGCCAGCCGCGCCTTCTCTGGCGTCGCTGGGGCGTAGCTGACCTCCGCCAGGACGATCTTGCCGCGCACGTCGAGGCCGGCGTAGTCCTCGCGGCCGCCGGGGCCTACCGCGACGAGCTCGGCCACCACTCCCTCCGGAGGGGTCGGGTCGATGTGCAGGCACGGTTTGACGACGGGCGTCCAGGGCTCCGGGGAGAGGACGTCGAGGGCGCCGCTGCCGATGGAGCTGGTGTAGGTGTCGAACTCCTGTAACTTGGCCGCCAGGCCGTAGGAGGCGAGGGTGTCGCGGATGTACTCGGCCGCCACGCGGTCCTGGCCCCCGCCGGAGATGCGGTTGGGTGTGTGCTCGCTCAGCCACCGGACATGGGCCATGGCCCGGTCGAGGTCGAAGGCTTGAAGGATCGATGGCAGAGCCGATGTCGTCATGAATGGTCCTTTCTATGCCCTGATTGCCCTGAGGTCCAGGTTCGCTCCGAGGTCGCGAGCGCCACGTAGAAACGCGCCGCCTCGCCGATCTGCCGCACGTCCACCCACTCGTCGGCGGCATGCAGGTTCGCTCCGGACGGCCCGAACATGACCGTGGGGATCCCGCTGTCGGCCAGCAGGTTGGCGTCGCTCACTCCGCGGCCGTAGGCGAAAGCGGGGTCGTGGCCGAACTCGCGGCGGTAGGTCTCAGTGAAGTGCCGCAGGAAGGGGTGGTCGGGTGCGGTCAGGTAGCTGGGGTAGGCGGGGGGTAGGACGTCGAAAATGGCGTCCACCGCCGGCGATACGCTCTCCGCCAGCGCCCGCAACTCGCCGACCACGTCGTCGGCGCTCTCGCCGGGCACCAGATGCCAGTTGACCAGGCAGGAGCAGCGATCGGGGACCCTGATCTCGTAGGGGCCGTCGCCGCTCTGGATGCGCAGCACGCAGCGACTGCCCCGCCCGACGAGCGGATGCTCGCGCACCGGCGATGCCTGAAGGGCGTGCAGCAGCCGCGCCATGGCGTCGATGGCGTTGACCCCCTCCTCGGGGCGACTGCCGTGCGCGCTGCGCCCACGGCACGTGATCCTGACGTTGATCTTGCCGACGCCGCCGACGACCGGATCGTCGAAGTGCGGCTCACACACCACGGCGGCGTCGAACCGCAGCCCGCGGGCGATCAGGTCGACCGCGCCCCTCGAGGAGGCCTCCTCGTCCGCCACCGATGCGAAGCTGACCGTGCCACACCAGTCGGAGCGGCGGGCCAGCTCGCGCATGGCCAGCATCGCGGCGGCTAGGCCGGCCTTCATGTCGACGGCCCCACGTCCGTACAGACGGTGGCCCTCCAGGACGCCCGAGTACGGGTCGTGGGTCCATCCGTTGCCCGGCAGGACGGTGTCGGCGTGGCCGAGTAGCAGCAAGCTGGGCGCCGCCTCGCCATGTCGGTCGCCTCTGACCGTGGCGAAGACGTTGCTGAGCCCGTCCGCGGTGGTTTGTAGGGTCGTGGCGACGCCGTTCAGCCGCAGCCAGTCGGCGATGAGGCGCTGCACGGCCTCCTCCTGCCCGGAAGGGCTTGGGCACTGCACTAGGCTGCGCAGCAGGACTACCGTCTCGTCGGTGGCCTCGGTCATGCCCTGACTTCCTCCTCCTCGGCCGGCGGCCCGGCCCTCAAGCCGTGATGGGGATGGCCCCGGACTCGGTCACCAGGTAGGCGTCCTCGATCGCGACCACCGCCTCGTCCACCGGCCAGACGAACTCGACGCAGCCGGACATACCCGCCTCGATCCGTTGCTCGCAGCCGGGTTCCAGATAGATGGTGCAGATCGTTTGCCGGTTGATCACGTGGCCGCAATCCCTGGCGTACTCCTTGCCGCTGCGACCATGCGGCAGCAGGCCCCAGCCGCGCACCCGATCGTCTTGCTCGGCCAAGGCTTCTGTGGCCGCCTCGTGGACGCCGGCGCCGCTGACCCCCGGGCGGATCGCGGGGATGACGCGGTCGAGCAGAGTGGCGCGTAGGAACGCCTGGAACTCCTCCAGCTCGGGAGAGTTGCAGAGGGTCTTCGCGATGTCGGAGCAACCCCTCACGCGTCCGGCCAGGTCGAGGACCTGGGTGCCCATGTCGAACTTGACGGTGCGGTTCCGTCCGCTCACGAGGTTCGGGGTCGGCGCGGCCGGGACCAGGGTCCGCTCCCCGGGGTGGATGATGCGGAAGTAGGGACGGAACATGCCGTGCAGGTCGCACTCGCCGGCGAACTCCCCAAGGAAGGCATCGAAGGCGAGCGCCAACTCCGACTCGCGCAACTCGCCGCCCCGCGCCAGGCGCCCGGCCGCGTACTTGACGGCGCGCTCGGTGGCCACACGGGCCGAGTTGGCGGCGAGGACGTAGTAGGGGAGCTGGCTGGCGGCCCGCAACTCCTGCCAGCGGTACAGCAGCGGCGAGGCGCTCGGCAGCAGCAGGGGGTCGGCGTCGAGCGCGCTCGCGAGGCCCAAGTCGGCGTGGCCTGGCTCGACGGCCAGGGGGCCGGGCGCGATGGCGGTGACGGCGCTGCCAACGTCTCGGTAGGTCGAGCGCTCCACGGTCCCGGGCAGTTGACCTCGTCCCGGCAACAGGAGGTGGAGTCGTTCGTCGCCCCTGACGAAGACCATGACGGCGCCTGCCCGCTCCAGCCAAGCGCTCGGATGACCGCTCAGCTCCTCCATCTGGAAGGGGGAGGTGACGAGAAGGGCATCGACGCCGGCCCTCTCGAGCTGCGCGTCGAGCAGGGCGAAGTCGTGTTCCGGCTGGCGCTGGAGTAGCTCCGCCAGCCGCTCCTCGAAGCGAAAACCCTCGACGACTCGCCTCGCCGCCCGTCGGTAACGCTCCACGTCAGACTCCATCGCCGCCGCTACCCGGGGGCGCTCGAGCGTGAGGTGCCGGAGCGTCCGGTCGGTCAAGGTCCGGTAGGTGACGTCCAGATCTAGGGAGCCATGCAGAGCGCGGTAGCTCGCCACCGGCAGGGTGTCGTCGACCTCGACCGCGCGGCCGGGCGCTAGCTCGTCGATGAGCTGCGGCAGGGCCGGCGCGGCTGGCCGCTCGTTCCAACTGAAGTAACCGCCGTAGACGGCGAAGCGGTGGGGGGTCGCCGGTTGCGCGGTGGCCATGGCGCTGTCGGAGTCGCGCAGCAGCACCGTGCAGCTGCCGTCGAGCTCGAGTACGTAGGGCAGGACCGTCTTGGTGGCGTCCTTCACGATGTGCGGGTAGACCATGGCGTCAAGGTAGTCGGCCCCCAGCAGTCGGACGAGGTCGTGGTGGGCGTGCCACAACCGGGCCGTCTTCTTCACGCCGCCCCGGCTCCCGCCGCGGCCGCCAGCCGCACGCGGCTCAGAGCCAGACCTACGGCGGCCTGCGTCGGATCGACCACAGGCAGCCCCACCGCCTGCTCCAGCTGCGCGCAGTAGCGGCCCATGCCGGCGCCGGCGAACAGCAGCGAGCCGGCCCCGAGCTCCCTGAGGCTCGCGCCGACCTCGATGAGCCGACCCAGCACGCGCTCCGGCCGGCGCAGGTCGCCGTAGTCGAGACCGAGCGCGGCCGCGCCGGCCAGCCTCGCCTCCACTCCGAGCGCTCGCAACGCGCGGCGGTTCTTCCCCTCGCTACCCGCCGAGACCGAGATCAACCCGAGCTGACCGCCGAAAGCCAGGGCCGTCATGACGCCCGCCTCGCCGATGCCGAGCACCGGTCGGCTACTGAACTCCCGGGCAGCGGCGATGCCCGGGTCCGAGAAGCAGGCCACGACGAATGCGCCCGTGTCCGGTAGCTCATGCCGCTCCTCGATGAAGCGCGCCACCGCCACAGCGGCCAAGTCGCTATCCCTGCTGGTGGTGATGCCGTTGGGGCCGTCTTCCAGCGTGACGCAGTCGATCTCCGGCCCACCCGGGAAGCGCAGGGGTTCCAAGGTGCGCGACAACTCCTCGGTGATCCCAGTGTCCTTGCGACTGCTGGCGTTCATGACGTGGATGATCTTGGCCATCGCTGCTCGACTCCTCCTGTCAGGCCCCGCTGCCCTCAGTGCTCGCGGACGGTGAGGATGATCTTGCCTACGTTCTTGTTCTCCGCCATGCGCTGGTGCGCCACCTCCGCCTCCTGGATGGGGAACACGCGGTCCACCACCGGCTTCAGCCGGCCGTCGTCGAGGGCCTCGCCGAAGTCGCGCAAGAAGGCATCCTTCATGTCCGCCAGCTCGGCGACCGAGTACTTGCTCAACGTGTCCCCGAGGACGGCGAGGCGCTTGGAGATGATCTGGCGCATGTTGATCTCGGTCTGGGTTCCCCCGAGGATGCCGATGAGGAGCAGGCGGCCCTTCAACGCGAGCAGCTCGAGGTTGCGTTGCAGGTAGCCGGCACCGACGGTGTCGAGGATGACGTCGACACCCTCGCCACCCCCGAACTCCATGGCCCGCGCGACGAAGTCCTCCTCGTGGTAGCGGATGGCCAGGTCCGCGCCCATGGCTTCGCATAGGCGCGCCTTCTCGGCCGAACCCACGGTGACGATGACGCGGCAACCGGCCAGGCGGGCGAGTTGGATGGCCGCCGTGCCGACGCCGCTGGCGCCGCTGTGAATCAGGACCGTCTCGCCCGCCTGGAGGCGGGCGTTGACGAACAGGTTGCCGTAGGCGGTGAGGTAGGCCTCGGGGAGCGCCGCAGCCTCGGCCATGCTCAGTCCGGTGGGCACCGGCATGAGCAGGCGCTGCGGCACGCGGACCCTCTCGGCGTAGCCCCCACCCAGCGTCAGGCAGACCACGCTGTCACCTACGGACCATGCCCGGACGGCGGAGCCGCGCTGGCTTATGCGCCCGGCAGCCTCGCCTCCAAGGATATCGGAGCGACCCGGGGTCGTCGGGAAGTTGCCTTCTCGGTGTAGCAGGTCGGCGCGGTTGAGCGCGGTGGCTTGGACGTCGATGATCACATCGTCTTCGCCGCAGGAGGGGTCGGCCACGTCTTGCCATAGCAGGGGGCGGCCAGGGCGGTTCCGGTCCACGACGATCGCCTTCATCTACCTATGACCTCGCTCTCCGCTCGTGCGGCCTGGATGCTAGCACAGCCTGGCGGGCGGGCGACCCGGTCGGAGAGTAACGCCGTCACAGACGGGCTTTCTAGATCATCATCGAGCTCGCTGGACCGATCTTTTCTCCCATATGTTGGGACGGCTATCCTTGTAGTTGACATGCATGATAGGTGCCTCTATAGTGGCGCGCACGTACAGCGGAGCAGGCCGGCGCCGCGGCGTACTGTCGACCATCGGTTCAGCAACGCAAGGGAGGAACGGATGAAGTCCCCCAGGTTCGCCGTCTCGTATCGCCTATTGGTGGCAGTGGGGCTTGCGCTATGCTGCCTCCTCCCGACGGCCGCCGCGCAACAGACGGGCGGGAAGCTGACGGTCGCCATCGGCGTGCCAGCCGTGACCCTTGCCCCGGGCAAGTCGATCGCGTCGATCGTGAACAGCATCACCGAGGGCATCTACGAAGGACTCGTCGAGAGGGACGCCAGCGGAGCCGTCCTACCAGGTCTGGCGACCTCGTGGAGCCTCGCCGAGGACGACGTCACCTGGACCCTGACCTTGCGGCAGGGCGTCCGGTTCCACGACGGCACCGAGTTCTCCGCCGATGACGTCAAGGCCACGTTCGACCGCATCTTGAACCCCGACTTCGCGTTGCCGCTGAGCTCCGTCCTGAAAGTCGTCTCGCGCGTCGACGTGGTGGATCCTTACACGGTCAAGATCATCACCGGCAGTCCAACGCCCGACTTCCTCAACCGCCTCGCCTACGGCGTGGCCGTCATCATCAGCAGCGACGCCGTCGAGAAGTACGGTGCCGACATCGACTGGACGCCGGTCGGCACCGGCCCGTACCGCCTAGAGTCCTACGTTCCCAACGAGAGCGTCACCCTGGTCGCCTTCCCCGACTACTGGGGCGGCACCCCGTTGCTCGATCGCGTCGAGTTCCGCACGGTTCGCGAGCCGGGCACGCGCGTCGCGCTGCTCGAGGCGGGCGAGGTCGACATCATCGTCGACGTGCCGGCCACCGACCTGCCTGGCCTGAAGGCGCAGGCCGACAAGGCCGTGCTGTTGGCGCCGAGCACGCGAGTCATGCACATCGGCGTCAACACTCAGGTGGCGCCTTTCGACAACGTCCTCGTTCGCCAGGCGCTCAACTACGCCATCGATCAGGACGGTTTGGTCAACGGCGTGCTTCAGGGCGTCGGACAACCCGCCCGCTCGATTATCTCCCCGGTGGTCACCGGCTTCTCGCCGGTGAGCGAGTACCGCTACGATCCGGATACGGCTCGGCGCCTGCTCGCGGAGGCCGGCTATCCGAACGGCTTCAGCGCAACGCTCTGGACGCCGGAAGGCCGCTACTTCCAGGACCGCGCCACGGCGGTGGCCGTGCAGAGCATGCTGGGTGACATCGGCGTGAACGTGGATGTAAGGGTCATCGACTGGGCCACGTACCTGGAGATCCTCCGGCGCCCTGTCGACTCTAGCGAGACCCAGCTCTACCTGCTCGGCTGGGAGTCGGGCACCGGCGACATCGGTTACGTGCTGGACCTGATCTTCCACACCTCGACGTGGCCACCCGCCGGCTGGAACACGATGTTCTACAGCAACCCGGAGGTCGACGCCCTGATCGAGACGGCTCGCGTCACCATGGATCCGGATACGCGCCAGGCGCTGGCGACGCAGATCCAGGAGCGCATCGTCAGTGACGCCCCGTGGGTCTTGCTCAACGTGACCGAGGAAACGGCCGCCATGAGCAGCAAGGTGAACGGCCTCGAGCTGCTGCCGGGCGATGTCTACTCGCTGAAGACGGTGTGGCTGGACAAAGACTAGGCTAGGGGCCTCGTCCCAACCGGCCGGGTCTCCCAGAGCCTATGCTGCGCCTCCTTTTCTATCGGGTGCTGGGGCTGGCCGTGATCCTGGTGCTGGTCTCGGTCATCTCGTTCTCGATCACCTACGTTGTGCCCGGCGATGTCGCTCTCGTCATCGCCGGGCCCGGCGCCAGCCAGGCCTCGATCGAGAAGATCCGCAGCGACCTGCTCCTCGACGAGCCCTTCCTGGTTCGTTACGGCACGTGGCTCGGCTCCGTGATGCGCGGCGACTTGGGTGCCTCGGCCATCACCAGGCAACCGGTGGCCGAGATCGTCGGCTTCCGGCTGGTCAACACGATGAAGCTAGCCCTGGCCGGCATCGTCCTCGCCATCGTTCTTGGCATCGCGCTCGGTCTGGTGGCGGCCCTGTACCGCAACAGCCTTGTCGACTACGGGGCCATGCTCGTATCGGTCCTGGGCATATCCGCGCCCGTGTTCTGGGTGGGGTTGATGCTGATATACGTCTTCAGCGTCCGCCTGCGCTGGCTGCCCATCACCGACCAGGGTGGTGTCGCCCACCTGATCCTCCCAGCCATAACCATCGGGATGTACTCCGTGGCGGTCATCGCCCGCGTGACCCGCTTCAACCTGCTCGAGGTGCTCGGTCGGGACTACATCCGCACGGCCAAGGCCAAGGGCGCCT
The DNA here is from genome assembly GCA_963170125.1 of Deinococcota bacterium. Taxonomy (GTDB): domain Bacteria; phylum Deinococcota; class Deinococci; order Deinococcales; family Trueperaceae; genus JAAYYF01. The sequence continues at coordinate 51,432 of CAUJFI010000179.1, forward strand.
CCACCGCGCGGATGTCACTGAAGCACGCGCTCAAGAACGCCCTCATCCCGGTGGTCACGGTGATCGGACTCCAGTTCGGTTACCTCATGGGTGGGGCGGTCCTCACCGAGACCGTGTTCGCCTATCCGGGCATCGGCCGGCTCTTCGCCGACGTCGTGTTCACCCGCGACTTCCCGGTCATGCAGATCCTCATGCTGCTGCTCGCCGCCATCTTCGCCGTCACCAACTTCCTGGTCGACATCTCCTACGCCCTGCTCGATCCTCGGATCCGTCATGCCTGAGGCGCCATGACGGGCCGCCGCTTCTGGAAGGCGTTGCGGCGCAACAAGGCGGCGCTGGTCGGCTTCGTCCTCTTCGCCATCTTCCTGACCTGCGCCGTGTTCGCCCCGGCCCTCGCGCCGGCCAACCCCAACAGGGCCAACTTCTCCATGGTCCTGCATCCACCCAGCGCCGCCGCCATACTCGGCGCCGACGAACTGGGGCGCGACATCCTCAGCCGCATCCTCTTCGGCGCGCGAGCCTCCTTCCTCGTCGCCGCGTCGACCACCGCCATCGCCGCCGTGATCGGCGTGCTGCTCGGGTTGCTGGCCGGCTACTACGGCGGGTTGGTCGACGCGATCATCATGCGCGCGGCCGACTTGCTGTTGGCCTTCCCCAGCTTCCTGGTGGCGTTGGTCATCGTCGGCATCCTCGGTCCTGGTCTCGTGAACGTGATCCTGGCCGTCGGCGTCCTCTTCGTGCCGCGCTTCGTGCGGCTGATGCGCGCCTCCGTGCTCTCCGTGCGGGAGAACGAGTACGTGGAGGCCATGGCGGCCCTCGGCAGCCGGACGCCGCGCATCATCTTCCACCACGTCCTGCCCAACGCCATGGCGCCGATAATCGCCTTGACCGCCATCGTCAGCGGCGAGGCCATCCTCATCGGCTCAGGACTGGGCTTCCTCGGCCTCGGCGCGCAACCGCCACTTGCCGAATGGGGAGCGATGTTGAGCGAGGGTCGGGTCTACCTGACCACCGCGCCGCATGTCGCTGCTTTCCCAGGCCTAGCCATCATGGGCCTAGTCGTGGCTCTCAATCTCATAGGCGATGGGGTCAGGGACGCGTTGGACGTGCGGCTCTAGGTAGACGTAATACAGCATGGGTTACTGGCCCGCCCCCATTCATGAACGCGCTTACGTCGTACTGGCATGTACCGGTCGGCCAGAGCGAGCACCGGTCCCGCCGGCGAAAGCTACCGGCTCAACCTTTGCGACTACGCGAGCTGGCCGACCAGATGAACACGCCCCCGAACAGCGCTAGCAGTACCGCGCAGGCCGCGGCGGAACCGGCTTTGCCCCAGTAGGGCAGCAACGCCTGGTAGCGAGTCCGGCCCAAGAGGGCGGCTGCCGCCGGCGCTTGCCGTGCCCTCGAACTCCTTCTTCGCTGCTTCCGCATCTTTGCGGAGTGCTTCGATATCTCTACTCGAAGTGGCCATACAACAGTCCTTCTTCTCACCCTGGTGCAGGCCGCACTGGGCCCTGCGCCGTTCAAGGAGTAAGCACCAGATCGTGAGAGTCGGGGTGCGGGCGTCACACCGCGGCTACGTGGTGGTTACAGTGGCCGCATGCCGAAGGTCTTCCTGATCATGCTGGACGGCGTGAGCGCCGACACGTTCCGGTCTCACCACAGCCGCTTGCCGTTCCTCTCGCGCTTGGCGGCCGGCGGCTTCAGCGTCGAGAGGTTGCGCTCGCTCGTGCCCGGTATCTCTTTGCCGGGCCGGACGTCGATCCTCACGGGGCGCGGCGCGGCGGAGGCCGGCGTGTACGGCAACAACGTGTGGCACGACACGCGCTTCAGCTACGCCGACCCGGACGACGTACGGGTGCCGACGTTGCCGCGGTTGGCGCTGGCGGCCGGTCTGGACGTGGCTTGCGTCGGCTTCGGGATGGTGAGGCCGGAGGACGCCACCGTCTTCAAGCGGCCGTGGTGGGCGGACAACTTCGTGCAGCGGGCCCGCGACGACGTCGGGGAGCCCGCGCAAGGCGCCTGGCGCCGCGCGGCCGACCACGTCGACCCGACGGGCCGGCTGATCGCGGCCGCGACGGCCGCGGGCTACCCGGCCGACTACCCAGAGCGCTTCCCTGACAGACGCATCTACGCCTTCAGCGGCGACATGCACGTGGCCAACTGGGTCGGCTTGCTCGCCGCGGCCGACCCGGCGCCCGACTTCGTCCTGACCGAGTTCCTGGTTACCGACTCCGTCCAGCACAGCCACGGTTTCGACACCGAGGCGTCACTGTGGGCGCTCGGCTACCTCGACGCGCTGGTGGGCGTGACGCTGGGCCGCCTCGGGGAGCGCGCCGCCGAGTACAACTTCGTGATCCTGAGCGATCACGGCCACTGGCACGTGCAGAAGGCGTTGCGACCGGAAGCCATCCTGCCGGGCATGCAGGCGGACTGCCAGGGCGCCATGCTGCACGTGAAGGTGGACTCGGCGGCCGACGAGGCGCGGGCTACGGCCGCGCTCGCCGAACATGGCGTGGTGCCGTACGACCCGTCATACCTGCCGGAAGACCACCGCGCGTTCCTACGTTCGTACCTCGCGCCTGACGGCTTCTCCTTCGAGTCCGGGCCTTCGGAGCTGCCCGTCACGGAGCCGAAGAACATCTCCAGCCACGGTCTACGGCCCGGCCATCCGGCGGACGACCGCTTCATGTTCATGAGCGGGCCCGACGTGCCGACGGGAACCGTCGCCATGGCGGACGCGGATCAGGTGGCGCCGACTGTGGCCCAACTGCTTGGCATCGCGACGGGCGTGTTCCCGGGGCGGTCGTTGCTGGTGTGAGGACCGTGCACGCGGCATAGGTGGACTGCGCTGGGCTCTAGACCCGTCGCTATACGGCGCGTTCCTCGGAAGACGCGCTCCCAAAGCCGAGCCGCCTGGTCCTAGCTCCGAAGCGGCGTACCATGCGCCATGATCGCGATCGTGATTCACGGCGGAGCGGGCAAGATCGCCTTAGAGGACCGCGTGCCTTACCTGGCCGGGCTCGATCGGGCGCGTGACGTCGGTTACCGGGTGCTGGCGGACGGCGGAACGGCGGTCGCCGCGATCCTGGCGGCCGTCACCACGATGGAGGACGACCCGGCCGCGTTCAACGCCGGCACGGGCGGATCGCCCAACCGGGACGGCGTCGTGGAGTGCGACGCGGCCATCATGAGCGCCGACGGCACGAGCGGCGCGGTCGCCGCCGTCACGCGCGCGAAGAACCCGATCCTGCTGGCCGACAAGGTGCGCGTGGCGTCGCCGCACGCCCTGATCGTCGGACCGGGCGCCGACGCGCTGGTCGAGGACCCGATCGACAACGCTGAGCTGCTCACGCCCCGTACCCTGCGAGCCCTCGAGCGCTGGCGCGAGGCGGATCACCTCGGACCTAAGGGCTCGGCGACCGTCGGCGCCGTGGCCCTCGACGACCAGGGCATGCTCGCCGCGGCCACCAGCACGGGCGGCATGCTCGGCAAGTGGCCGGGCAGGGTCGGCGACGCCCCGCTGATAGGCGCCGGAACCTACGCGGCACGGCACGTCGGGGTCTCATGCACGGGCGACGGCGAGGCGTTCATACGCGCCGTGACTGCGAAGGGGCTCGCCGACCGGCTCCAGACCGGGGTCGAGCTCGAGGCCGCCGTGCGGCTCGCGCTCGACGAGGTCGCTGCCCAGAACGCCAACGGCGGTCTGATCGTCCTGACAGCGGACGGCCGCATCGCCAGCGGGTTCAACGCGCGGGACATGGCCTACGCGTGGCGCACCGCGGCGGGAGCAGACGCCTGCGTGTCCGCCGAGCCGGGCGTACGGTCGTTCGGCTGAGCGGACGTCTCGCCCGGAGCGCCCAGTTTGCGGGGGCGCCCCACGCGGACGCCGCCACGGTCGCGAGGCTTCGCCCTTGGGCGCGCCGCTTACGGCCTAGCTCTGCAGCAGCGCCGCGTCCACCGAGATGTTCGCGCCGGCGAACAGTCGGGATACGGGGCACAGCTGCGCCGCCTCATGGACGATGGTCGCGAACTGCTGCTCCGACGCGCCGGGGACCTTGCCCCGCACCGTCAGGGCCGAGCGATCGATGGTGGGCAGGGCGTTCACATCGCTGAGCGAGACGGTGGCGGTCACCTCGAGCCGCTCCGCCTCGAGCTTGTGCTCCCCGAGCTTGAGCGACAGGGCCATCGAGAAGCAGGACGAGTGGGCCGCCGCGAGCAGCTCCTCAGGGCTCGTCTTGCCGCCGGGCGCCTCGGTGCGCGAGGCCCACGTCAGGCTGAGCCCGTCGAGCGCGGTACTGCTGCTCTTGCTCAGCTTGCCGGAGCCCTTGGCGAGCGAACCGTTCCAGGTCGTCTGAGTCGTTCTATCGGCGATGCTCATGCGTCTCCTCCTTCGGCGGTCTGGTGCCGCTGTGGCCTTGGCCACGTCTTCTCAGCCTACTTCGCTTGTGCGGTGGCGCACTTGGTCGCGCGGACGGAGTGGAGGGGCGCCGTGGTCGGTGGTCGCTACCTACGCCTCGTGAGTGGACTCGTGCTACACTGAAACCGTGTTACACGAGGAGCGCCAGGCATGTCGAACCTGACCATCACGATCGACGATGCCCTGTTGCAGAGAGCGCGCATCCGCGCGTTGCAGCAGGGGACTTCCGTGAACGCCGTCCTTAGGGCGTACCTGGAGAGTTACGTGGGTGCCTCCGCCGAACAGACGGCTGCCGCCGCGAACGTCCTCAGGCTTTCCGAGTCGAGCCAGGCGCGGCACGACGGCTCCCGGTGGAGTCGCAGCCAGCTTTACGAGCGCTGATCGCCCTATGCGCAGGGTCTTCTTCGACGCGAACGCGCTGGTCTACCTGTTCGACGCGGCCGCGCCGGCGAAACGGGCTACGGCGCGACGGCTGTTCAGCGAGCACAGCGCGACGGGCGCGTTGACTCTGAGCACGCAGGTGCTCCAGGAGTTCTACGTTTCCGTGACGCGTAAGCTGAGCACCCCACTCAGTGAGCCGGCCGCTCTGGAGGTCGTTCGTGACCTCCGAAGCTTCGCGCTGGTCCTGGTGGACGCGGACATGATCCTCGGCGCCGCCGCTAGGTCGAGCACAGAGCGGTTCTCGTTCTGGGACGCCCTGATCGTCGAGGCAGCCCTGAGCAGCGGCGCCACGCAGCTCCTCTCCGAGGACATGCAGAACGGGCGCCGGGTCTCGGATCTGACCATCGTCAACCCTTTCGCGTGAGGATCCGCGCGCGCATCGATGGTGGCCACCTGGTCGACTTGGCGCCGACGGCTTCTTGACAGAGCCTTATCGACGTGTGACACCTCCCCCGACCCGCCTCTGCCTTGCAGAGCGTATGCGGGGTGTACCACGCCGCTCCCCGACCGAGCGACCCTAAGATGACCAGGTGAGCAAGAGCCCAGGGCGTGCGCCCCCATCCCGGTGGACCCTGGTCGTCCTGATACTTGCCAACCTGGTACCCGTGGCCGGCGTCCTCCTCTGGGGTTGGCGATTGGGCGACCTTATCCTCCTCTACTGGCTCGAGAGTGGCGTGGTGGGCGTATATACCGTCGCGAGGATGCTCGCGTCCCGGCCCGAGGGTCAGCCACGGGCGGCGCGGGTGACGAACAAGGTCTTCGGCGTCCCGTTCTTCATCGTGCATTACGGCATGTTCTGGCTCATCCACGGGCTGTTCGTCGTCCTCCTGTTCGGCGGCTCTGGACCCACCATCCCGGTGAGGTCCGACGCTTTCTTCTTCAGCGCTGTCATCATCACGTGGCTGCAGGCCGATGTGTTCGCCTGGCCGGTGGCTGGCATGCTTGTGTCGCACGGCGCGTCTTTCGTGACCGATTATCTGGCCTCGGGCGAGTACCGGCACGCCGCCACGAACGACCTGATGTTGCAGCCCTACGGCCGTGTCGTCGTGCTTCACTTGGTCATCATCGCTGGGGGTTTCGTGGTGCTGCTCGTGGGCCCGTCACAGGGCGTGCTACTCGTGTTCGTGGCGGTCAAGATCGGCGTGGACGTGTGGGCGCAGCTGCGCGAGCGCCGGGGCGCCGCTCGGGCATAAGCATGCTGGTCAGGCATAGGATGGCGCCAGAGAGAGCGGCCCGCCCGCTCCGGCAGTGTAAGGAGCCACCATGTCGACCGCTAACGCCAAGCCAACCGGAGCCGCTCGAGGCCCCATCAGCACCTTCCTCCGCCACCACTACCGCCACTTCAACGCCGCCGCCCTCATCGACGCGACGGACGCCTACACGAAGCACCTGGCCGATGGCGGCGCCATGATGATCACCCTGGCCGGGGCCATGAGCACGGCCGAGCTCGGGCTGTCGCTCGCCGAGATGATCAGGCAGGACAAGGTGCAGATCATCACGTGCACGGGCGCCAACCTCGAGGAGGACGTCTTCAACCTCATCGCGCACGACTTCTACGAACGCGTGCCGCACTACCGCGACCTCACGCCCGAGGACGAGCAGGCGCTCCTGGAGCGGCACATGAACCGCGTCACCGACACGTGCATCCCGGAAGGGGAGGCCATGCGTCGCCTCGAGGGGGCCCTGGTCGACGAGTGGACCCGAGCCGACCGGGCCGGCGAGCGCTACTTCCCGCACGAGTTCCTCTACCGGATCCTGCGCTCGGGCAAGCTCGAGCGGTACTACCAGATCGACCCGAATGACTCATGGCTGCTCGCGGCGGCGCAGAAGAACCTGCCCATCGTCGTGCCCGGCTGGGAGGACTCGACGAGCGGCAACATGTACGCCGCGCACAACCTCCTCGGCGAGATCAAGAACGTCCACACGGTGCGCACGGGCATCGAGTACATGATGTTCCTCGCCGAGTGGTACACGGCCATGGCCGAGGAGCGCTCGGTCGGCTTCTACCAGATCGGCGGCGGCATCGCCGGCGACTTCCCCATCTGCGTGGTGCCGATGCTCGAGCAGGACATGCAGCGCTCGACGCCGCTCTGGGGCTACTTCTGCCAGATCAGCGACTCGACCACGAGCTACGGCTCGTACTCCGGCGCCGTTCCGAACGAGAAGATCACGTGGGGCAAGCTTGGCATCGACACGCCGAAGTTCATCATCGAGTCCGACGCGACCATCGTGGCGCCGCTCATGTTCGCGATGATCCTCGGGCAGTAGTCCTGGCTGCACTGGGCTAGTTCACGCTCGCGGCCGCCCCGAAGTTGGGCGGCCGCGAGCGCTTCGGTGCGCTGGCCGCGCGGTCGGGGGGGACCGGGGGCTCTGAACGCTATACGGCGTTCAGAGCCCCCGGTCGAGCGGTCAGTAGTTGATGGGTGTGATTGTGAACCGCACGTTCACCACGCAGTCCTCAGGGTTGGCGGACGCCTGCGTCTGCCTGAACACGTCCTGCTGGATCGTGTCGTACAGGCCGCTGCCCGTGACGTAGGTCTTGCTGAGGTTCTGGAGGGTGTAGCCGATACCGCCGTCCCAGCGCGTCAGGTTCGTCGTGTACGCCTGGACGCTGGCGCCTTGCGCGGCGGTGAGCACCCGCAAGGCGCTGCTGACGCTCAAGTAGTCGGTGCCCAGGTTCTTGTCCTGCGGGTTGTAGTACGCGTCGTAGTTCGTGCCGGCGATGGTGTACTGGAAGTGACCGGTCACGCGGGCGTTGCCTGATCCGGCCTCGCCGCAGATGTTGTTGAACGACGTGCGCACGCCCTGCATCTCGTAGGTGATCCGCAGCAGCTGGTCTCGCACCAGCGGGTTGGTGTTGTTGTTCGGGTCGGCATCCACGTTGCGATCGACTTCCAGCTTGTCGCTAGCGCCGTCGCCGTCCGTGTCGGACTTGGTCGGGTCGGTGCCGTACGCCACTTCTTGGCCGTCGACGAGCAGGTCGAGGTCCGCGTCCGCCAGAAGCGGGTCGGAGTGGACGACGTAGGGCGCCATGCCCGGCACGGCGATGCGCCGCGGCGTGTTGACCTCCACCCCGTCGCTCAGCAGGTCGTCGTCCGTGTCCGCGTCGAGCGGATCGGTGCCGAGTTGGACTTCCTGGAAGTCGGTCAGCCCGTCACCGTCGGTGTCGGCCAGGCGCGGGTTGGTGCCGAGCTGGAACTCGACGTCGTCTCGCAGGCCGTCGCCGTCGGTGTCGGCCAGGTCCCTAGCGGACGTCACCTGCAAGACGACCGCGGTCGGCTGCGTGTACGGTGTGGTGCTCACGGGGTAGTACGTGACCGTCCAGCCGCCATCCTCCTGCGCGTTCACGAGCGTGTCGCCGTCGTCGTCGAAGACGAGGTCACCGTCGTTCACGTTGGGGTTGGTACCCAGGGTGCGCTCGGCGCCGTCCGGCAGGGTGTCGCCGTCCGAGTCGGGGTTGAGCGGGTCCGTGACGACGCCGGTGAGTAGGACACCGCCCCGTGTGCGCATCGTGAAGCCGCGAACCTCCTCGCGGTCCGTGAGGCCGTCCTTGTCGGTGTCGCGCTGTTGCGCGTCGGTACCGAGGGCCAGCTCCTCGGCGTCGCTCAGGCCGTCGAGGTCCGTGTCGGTGCGCGAGCAGCTCGAGTAGCCCGTGTAGTCGCCCCTGCCGATCACGCTCACGCGCCAACCCTCGAACGCTTCGAAGCTGTCCGTGAGGCCGTCGCCGTCGGTATCGACGTTGGTATCCGAGCAGCTGAGCATGTACTCGATCGACGCCGGCAGGCCGTCGTCGTCCAGGTCCTGCACGTACGCCAGGGTTAGGCCCTCGCCGGCGCCGAGCACGCGGCTGCGCACGTCCTGCGTGGTGTTGTCGACGATGCCCTCCGGCGTCAGCACCGCCCAGGCCTTGAGGGGGTTGCCGAGTTCACGTGACGCGGTGCGTATGCGCCACAGGCGCTCAACGCCGCCCACGACGCGCGTGGAGTAGCTGTTGGCGAGCTGGACCGGGTTCAGGCTTGCCGTGGGCGTGACGTCCTCGTCGTAATGGTCGAGCCCGAGGACCTCCTCGAGGGCCTCGGCGAGGGTGATGCCCACTTGCCGCCCGCGGGCGTCGAAGAGGATGCGGTCGTCGTCGTCGATGATGCCGTCGCCGTTGGCGTCGAAGAGCGGCCGGCCGGCGCTCGTCGAGACCTTCAGCCGCTCCGTCACGTCGCCCTCGCCGTCGCCGTCGCTGTCCGCGGCCCCATAGTCGATCACCACCGTGGCGGTGCGGTCGTTGACGTCCTGCGACGTGAAGGCGAAGTTGCGTCCGAACTCGTCGGTGACGTCGAAGTTGGAGATCTTGAACACCAGGCCGTTCGGGTTGCGCATCAGCTGCTCGACGAGCGCGGGGAAGACCTGGTCGTTGATGAACACGAGCGGACCGCGTTCGGGCACGAGCGGCCCGAGGTTGTAACCGGCCGCCGGCTCGTTCTCCGGCGTGAGGGTGGCGATGGGCACGAGGCGGCCCGGGAAGTTCTGGTCGAGGATGAACGCGGAGACCTGGATGTCGGAGATGTTGAACGCGATGTCGCCCAGGTTGCGCAGGCTGACGGTGAGGCGCATGGCCGCGCCCTGGACCTCGCGCGCGAGCGTCTCGTCCACCTGGAGCTCGCGGTCCGTCTGGGTGGAGCGTTCGTACGCGTTCTGCGTCTCGCGCGCCGACTCGGAGGTGAAGCTCGACGACCACTGCCCCGTGTAGCCCGTCTCGACGTTGAACTTGCCCGAGGCGCCGAAGTCGACGCCCGCCTTCCAGCCGATCTCGACGCCGGCCTTGACCATGAACTCCTGCGTGTTGCTATCCGTGTTGCTCGTCGAGCGGCTCTCGCTCTGCTTGAGCGTGGAGGAGTACGTGGCCGACTCGAGCTCGCGCGTGCCGCGCTGGCTGGTGGCCGAGAACCGCACGTCGAGCTGTAGATCGACGGCGCCGACCTCGATGCCGGGCAGGGGTAGGTCGGCCAGGCGCGGGTTGCGGTTGCCGAAGTTGATCTCGTCGCCGTCGTCGATCTGGTCGCCGTCGGTGTCGGCGAGGTTCGGCGACGTGCGGAAGAACCACCACTCGAGCCCGTCGATGAGCCCGTCGCCGTCGGTGTCCTGCCCGGTCGGGTCGCTGTATACGTAGTTCAGCTCCCAGTAGTCGCTCAGTTGGTCGCTGTCCGTGTCCGCGCTGCGCGGGTTGGTGAGGTAGGTCTTCTCCTCCAGGTCCGTGAGGCCGTCGCCGTCCGTGTCGGCCAGGAGCGGGTCGCTCGTGACCGTCGTGGTGGTGAGCGTGCCGTCCGCCCGCCGCACGACGACCGTCCAGCCGCGCTGCTCCGCCGCGTCAGAGAGCCCGTCGCCGTCCGTGTCGACGCCCGGACCGCTGGCGGCCAGGCCGTGGAACGCGACCTGGTAGGGGTTGTCCCTGTCGGGCGGGACGACGAGGTTGCCGGCCAGGTCGGCCACCCCGACGACCTTGAGGCCGTACTCGATCTCGCTCTGCGAGAGGGTGGTGAGGGTGACGCTGCGGCCGTCGGGCGCGAGGGTGGCGCCCGTCACGGTGAGCAGCGCCTGCGTGGCCGCGCTCCCGCCGGTGAGGCTGGCGATGCCGTAGCGGGAAGGGTCCTCGGCGCTGCCGCTGCCGCCGCGCATGGGCTCGCTGAACGTGACGAGCACGCCGGTCGCCGAGGTGGCCACCGCCCCGGTCACGCGCGGCGACGTCGTGTCCGGCGTGCCGCTGGGGTCGGGGCCGACGATCACGATGCCGGCGCTCGTGAGCTGCTGCAGCGGGTTGCCGGCTGTATCAGTGATGCCCGCCAGCGTGAGGGTGTAGGGGACGCCTGGCGCGAGGTCGTCTACGACGAGGCGCGCGCGGGTGGAGTGCTGCTCGGCGGCGAAGGAGTTGACGTTCACATGCGTCCCGCCGGGGCCGGCAAGCGTGAAGGAGGCGCCGCCGAGCGAGCCGGGCCCGAGGGTCCCGCGCACGCTCTCGCTGAAGAGCAGGATCACCGTGTTCGAGTCCGCGGCGTAAGCGGTGCTCACGTAAGGCGCGGCCGAGTCGGGCGAGCCGACCGGGTGGAACTCCAGTTCGGCCGCTCGGGGGTCGAGGAGCATCTCGCCGTGGAACGTGGCGGCGCCCGTCACGCTCGCGCGGCCGATGGGGAAGCCCATGGCGTTCGTGGTGAGCACGACGGCGCTACGGTCCGCGCCGCCGCTGGCCTGGTCGAACTCGGCCGAGACCACGTTGACGCCGGGCGTGAGCGCGTAGCTGCTCGGGAGGAGCGCGTCGTCGCCCATGGCGACCGGGTCGCCAGCGGTGTCCGCGAAGGTCAGGAGCAGCTGGTCGTTGCTGATCGGCACGGCGCGCGCGAGCACGGGCGCCGGCACGAGGCTGCCCGCGAACTTGCCAGCGGCTGTCGCCGCCCCCGTCAACGTGCCGGGGGCGCCCGCCGGGGTGGCGGCGGGGACCTCAGGTGCGTCGAGGCGGTAGTCGACCGCCTCTTGCGGGGCCGTGGCCAGCGCCACGCTGAGGCCGTCCGCGCGCGGGTACGCGGCTACCACCGCCAGCTCGCCGCCTCCTGGGGCGACGACGGTGTACAAGCCCACGTCGGTCGCGCCTGCGCCCACGGGTCGATCGAAGGTGGCGATCACGGACGTGTTGCTCGTGGCGCGGGCCCCGGTGAGGACGGCCGGCTCGGGAGGCAGGGGTGGGGGCGTCGTCGGTTGTTTGGCGCAGCCGGCAACCGCGAGGAGGGCGGCGCCGACGAGCCACGCCACCGACCTGGGTGAGAACCTGGCCACGAGCACGCGCGCGAGGCGTGCGTGAGGAGTCGGGGTGTCTGTCATCCTGCGCTCCCAGCTGCCGGGCATCGCCTCGGCCATCGGTTCGCGGCTTGACGTTGGGCTCCCGGACCGCCGCGACGGCGCGGGCGAAGGGACGGTGCCGTCCGCCTGAGCATCCGATGAGGGAGTATGCAAGACTCACCCTGTCCTGAGTCTGTCTTGAGCCTGTCCGTGCCGGGGTCCGATCCAGCGGCCGACGCGCTCGGAAGGAGAGCGGGCATGCTGCAGCTGCTTACCTTCGGGGGTCCCGAGCTCGTGGGCGGAACGCTGCCCGGCCGCCGCCCGCTCCTGCTCGCGGCCTACCTGGCCGTCGAGGGGCGGCAGCCGCGCCGCCGACTGGCCGAGCTCTTCTGCGAGGGCAACCGTGACCCGCTCAACCAGCTCTCCGTCAACCTGACGCGCCTGCGCCGTCAGTTGCGGGAGGTCGGCGCGGAGGGCGCGCTTCATGCGGACGCGGCGAGCGTGGCGATCGACCTTCGCACCGACCACCGCCAGTTCCTCACCGCCCTCGAGCTCTGCGACGTCGCCAGGGCGGTCGAGCTCCACCGGGGGAGGTTCCTGGAGGGGGCCGAGGCCGGCCTCGGCGACGAGCTCTTCGCGTGGGTGATAGCCGTGAGGGGGGCGCTCGTCGAACGCATGCAGCGTTCCGCCGTCGCGGAAGCCGGCAGGCTCGTGGCGGGCGGGAGGCATGCGCAGGCCGGCGCGCTCGCCGACGCGGCCTACGCCGCCGCGGGCCAGGGCGGCAGCGACCCGGCGCAGGTCGAGGTGCTGCACGCGCTGATCGTCTTAGGCGGCGGGACGTTGAGCGGAGAGTCGCTGGCGGAGTCGCGCGCCCTAGGCGCGGCTGAAGGGACGGGGGATGAGCGCGTTCGTGGCGTGATAGCCCGCCTCGGGGCGGGCACCGTCCTGGCGCCGACGAACCTCGTCGCGCCGCTCGGAAGGACGGTCGGCCGTCAACGCGAGCGTTTGGAGCTTGCCGCGCTGCTCAGGCGCGCCGACACGCGGTTGGTGACGCTCGTCGGCGAGGGCGGCGCGGGCAAGTCGCGGCTCGCGCTGCAGGTGGCGGCCGACCGGCACGCGACCGGCGACTTCCCGGGAGGGGTCGTGGTGGTGAACGCCGACGGCGCCGCGAGCGTCGACGCGCTCGAGCGGCGCTGCATGGGCGCCGCCGGTTGGCTGACGGGCGACGGGCTGGTCGAGTCCCTGGCGCGCCTGAAGGGCCGCCGCCTGTTGCTCGTGCTGGACGACGTAGGCGTGGGAGAGGCAGCGCTCGCCGCCGCCGCCACGCTGGTGGGGACGGCGCTGGCCGCGTCGCCCGACCTGGCCGTGCTCGCCACCGCCACCAAGCGCTTGGCCAAGCCGGGCGAACACGTGTTCAGGGTCGCTGGCCTGGGTCAGGACGGACCCGAACTGTTCCTCGAGCTGGCCAAGGCGATCAACGGGACCGACATGGCGAATCCGGCGGATAGCGCCGGAGCGGCGAGGCTGTCCGAGGCGGTCGACGGCTCCCCGCTGGCCCTCACGGTGGCCGCCGGGCTGGCCGGCGCCATGTCCGCTCACGAGCTGGCCGCGCTGAGCGAGCGGGAGCCCACTGCGCTCGGCGAGCTTCGCGGCGTCCCGCCGCGCCTACGGAGCCCCGCCGCGCGGTTCGCGCACACCGTCGCCGAGCTTAGCGCCACCGGTCGCACCGCGCTCGCTCGCCTGGCCTACTTCGAGCCCGGGTTCACGCGCGAGGCTGCCGACGAGGTCGCCGGCGTCTCTGCGTCCGCCATGGTGGAGCTGAAGGAGTTCTCGCTCGTCGGCGCCCGGGAGGACGGCTGCCTGGAGCTCGGCAAGCTCACGCGGCTCTTCGCGCGGCGGCTACTGGTCGCCGACCCCGGCGCGCATGCGAGCACCGCCAGCGCCCACGTCGCCTACTACGCGAGCCTGCCCCTCAGGCACTACCGCGCCGCCTTCGGACCCGAGCAGGCGGCGGTGCAGCGGCTCCTGCACGACGCGCTACCCAACAGCCTGCTGGCGTTCCGGCACGCGCTCGAGCTCGAGGACGGGGCCGCCATCCGGGCCCTCTCGCTCGGCTGCTACGCCCTCTTCGGGCGGCTGGGGCGGTTCGATGAGGCCATAGCCTTGTTCGACGCGGGCCTGGCGGCGCTGCGGCCGGGATCGCCGGAGACCGGCGCGGCCCGCGGCCAGCTCCTCGCGATGCGGGCGAAGAACCTGATCTGGCTCGGACGCGTGCGCGAGGCGGAGTGGGCCGTGGCGAGGGGCGCCCTGCCACCCGAGTACGCGGACGCGTTCGCCGGCAGCGACGCGCTGGTCCAGATGGTCACCGGTGAGCTCGGCGCCGCCGTCGAGGCGTTGCAGGCGGCCGTCGAGAGCCACCGCCGCCACGGCAACGCGGGTCAGGAGGCGGTGACGCACTTCCGACTCGCGGGCGCGCGGTTCGGGCGCGGGGAGTTCGGCCAGGCGCGGCGTAGTTTCGAACGCGCGTTGAAGCTCACCCAGGGGGTATACCCGTACTACGAGCACGCCAGCCGGCTCGGGTTGGCGCGCACGCTCGCGGCGCTGGGCGATGCCCCGGCCGCGAGCAGGTTGGCGCGGCAGGTCGCGGCTGGAAGCCCCGAGATACCCCCCGACGTCGCCCGCGCGGCGGCGGCGTTGCTGGAGCACATCGGCATGGGCTCCGTGGCGGCGTCCGTGCCGAGCTAGGCTCGCCACCAAGGAGTTCGTCATGGCAGAGTTGGTCCTGTTCCACCACGTGCTCGGGCTGACGCCCGGGATCGTCGCGCTGGCCGATCGGCTTCGGGCTGGCGGCCACACGGTACATACGCCGGACATGTACGCAGGGGAGCGGTTCGCTACGTTGGACGAGGGCATGGCTCACGTCCGCTCCGTTGGCTTCGCGGAGGTGAGCGCGCGTGGGGTCGAGGCGGTCGAGGGCCTCGGCCCCGACCTCGTCTATGCGGGCTACTCGCTCGGCGTCATGCCCGCGCAGGAGCTCGCCCAGACGCGCGCGGGCGCCAGGGGAGCGCTGCTCATCGCCGCGTGCATGCCGACGGACGAGTTCGGCGGCCCGTGGCCCGCCGGCGTCCCCGTTCAGGTCCACGCCCAGGAGCACGACCCGGAGTTCGACAACGGCTTCG